>NZ_JADGDZ010000061.1:11874-20290 GCF_016744625.1 Winogradskyella sp. | reverse complement strand
AGTAGCGAAAAAATTTAAATTTTCTTTAATAGTTAAATCCTGATAGAGTGAAAATTTCCCAGGCATATAACCAACATTATTTCTTATCTGTTTATAATCTACAACCACATCAAAATCTGCAACAGTAGCAGAACCTTCATTAGCAAATAATAAGGTTGTTAAAATCCTAAAAAGTGTTGTTTTACCTGCTCCATCTGGCCCAATAAGTCCAAAAAGCTCGCCTTCTTTTACATTAAAAGAAATGTTCTGTAAGGCTTTTACGTTTTTATAGGATTTTGATATGTTAGAAATACGAATGCTCATTCTTTAGTTGTTATCCAAAGTTCTGCTGGCATTCCTATTTTAAGACTACCATCATTTACAACATCTATTTTAACAGCATAAACCAAAGACACTCGCTCTTCTTTAGTTTGAATTATTTTAGGAGTGAATTCGGCTTCAGATGCTATCCAAATAATCTTACCTTCATATAATTTCATAGCATCTGCATCATCGATTTTTACAGTAACTTCTTGTTCTATTTTAATATTAGCTAATTGGGTTTCGCTGATATAGACTCGTAATTGCATAACAGTTAAATCAGCAATTTTATAGAGTGGTTTTCCAAAAGCAGCAATTTCATTAGGCTCCATGTATTTAGTTAAAACAATTCCGTTTATTGGGTTAATGATTTTACTTTTCCGAATTTGATCGTTAATTAATCTAACCTGAACATCTATAGATTTAAGTTCATTGACTACAGGTGCGTTCTGAATTTCTACGCTTCGAATTTGATTTTTAATGATATCTATTTCTCCAATAACATCATCTAATTGTTTTTGTGTGCCTGCATTATCTTTTATAAGATTTTCAGTACGCGTTTTGTTTGTATTTGCTGTTTTTAATCTGGCACTCAGCACATTGATTTGAGACAAAACTCCTCTCGATTTTGAACTAATAACAGCTTTAGACACTTGCAATTGCTCGCGCTTTAATGCGAGTGGAATAGTATCTATAAAACCTATGAATTGGTCTTTTAAAAGTTGATCACCTTCATTAACATTAAACTGCTTTAGTTTTCCGGTATTTTCAGCTGATATTGTAATCTCAGTAGCTTCAAAATTACCATAACCATCTGCTTTTCCATTATCGCTTCCGCAAGAAAATAAGCTCATTGCAATGATGCTAAAAGCTATTTTATAGTTGTAATTTTTCATCTCTAATTAATTATTGTCCTTTAATGACGTTGTAGTTCGCTTTTGCTAATTGTAATTGTATGCTATGTCTCACTAAGGTATTTTCGTCTTCATATAAATTAGTAAGTTCTGTTATGTAAGCTGATGAAGTAATCACTCCATTTCTAAGCTGTGAATCTGCAGATTTAAGGACATCTTTTCTAAGATTTATAATCTCTAAATCTGAAATAATGAAGGCTTCAATTTTTTCGATATCCTTTTGTTGCTGACTCAACTCTATGTTTACATTTAGTTTAAAAGTTTCGGTTTCAGTTTCAACTATATCTTTATTAATCGCTAATGATTCTCGCTGTTTTTTGTTTGAATTCCAATCAAAAACTTTCCAATTAAATTTAATACCAACTGTGTAAAATGGCTGAAACGAATTGTCGAGCATATTTAATCCAGGATTACCATAACCACCAGTTGCAAAACCGAATAACTTTGGTGAATTTTGTTTAGATATTAGGTTTTCTGAATTTTCAATTTCTTCTTTTTTTAATTTAAATAATTCCAGTTCTGGCCTATTCAATTGAGCTTTTAATGGTGCCTCTACTAATGAATTCTTAAAGGTTGTCGAGGTACTTAATGATTTACCGATAATGCTAGCAAGTGTTGTAATTAAATTTGCCTTATTACTTTCTACTTCCTTTAATTGTTGTTTTAATTTTAAAAGTTCTGCTTCAAGAATTTTATCTGAAGCTGGTAAAAGCACACCATATTTAATACCAGATTGTACCTCTTTCAATTTAGCTTGTAACTGCGCTTGTTTTGCTTCTAATAATAATCCCGTTTCCTGTGTCAATAAAATTGAGAAGTATAATTGATTAATCTTTTGTTTTAATTGATAGAGATTGACGTCTACCTGTTTTTGCTTAGTTTTTAACTGAGCAGATTTTACTTTTAAAGAAGCATCTGTTGCTCCACCATTATAAATCAATTGATTTACAGAAACGGTTGCACGATATTGATCTTTGTTTAGTGATTTGATATTTACATTTGGAATAGGCACTTCAACCACATCAGATAGATAGGTTGCTTGAGCATCTAGGCTAAATTGCGGCAATTTTGAAATAGAAATAATTGCTGCATCCAATTTGTTTTGAGTCTCAAACAATTGCGACTGTTTTGCTAAAGGATAGTTTTGCGTCACTAAATCATAACAGGTTTCTAGCGTAATGCTTTGTTGTGCAACACTTTGTAACGTCGTTAAGATTATTAAAATGATTCTTAATTGTTTCATTTTATGTGCTCTTTATAGAATTAATGATAAAGTTTGCAACTTCTGTTTTACGGTCTTCCATAAGTTCTTTATAGTTTTTATCATCTGTATTTGTAAATGCCATGATTAATGGTTTTGCTACAAATGGAAAAATATTAAGCGCAAGAATATTTATGAATAATTGTTCTGCGCTTATTGGTTTTATAAATCCTTTTTTAACATCTTCATCTACTTGTATTTTGAATTTATCAAGATTTGGAAAACCTTTATCTTCCTTCAATTTTAGAATAAACTCAGGATTTCTATTCAATTCTTGAATAATAAAATTCGGCAAATAAGGATGCTTAATAATGAAAGTTATATAGTTTGAAGTGAAGTTTTTTATTTTCTCTTCAATAGAAGAATCATCATTTAGAATTGCATTTAATTGAGGTGCTAATAATGAAAAAGCATTTTTAAAGACGGCTTCAAAAAGTAATTGTTTACTTCTATAATAATAATGAAGCATCGCTTTATTAATACCAGCTTTATCTGCAATTTCTTGCATACGTGCTCCACTCATTCCTTTGGATTGAAATATAGTTTTTGCCGCATTTAATATTTGTTCTTCCTTGTTTTTGTCCTTTGCCTTACTCATATTTAACTATATAGTTTAACCAATTGGTTAACAAATGTACTAAAAATAATCAAACACATTACTGGTTTGATTATTTTTAGAAATTATTAACTCACTATGATTTTAAAACTTCTTTCAGTACTAAGTCTTTATCTAATTTTTTAGTGCAGAAAAACCAATCTTCACATTCTAAATCATCAGTATTAGTCATACGTTCTTCTGCTACTCCACAAGAGCCTGCTGGTGAGATAATAACATCATCACCTGGATTCCAATCTGCTGGAGTTGCAATACTAAACTTGTCGGAAGTTTGCATTGCTATTAAAGCTCTATATAATTCATCAAAATTACGACCTAGACTTAAAGGGTAGTAAATTAAGGCTCTTACTATTCCTTCTGGATCAACAAAAAAGACAGCTCTAACAGCTTGAGTTTTACTTTCACCTGGTTGAATCATACCATATTTTTTGGCTACATTCATTGAGATATCTTCTATTAACGGAAATTTAACTTCAATGTTTTCCATTCCATTAAACTTAATTTTATCCTTTATCGTTCTTAACCAAGCAATATGACTATATAAACCATCAATAGATAAACCTATAAGGTTACAGTTCGCTTTTTTAAATTTTTCTTCCAAATGCGCAAAAGTCATAAACTCAGATGTACACACTGGAGTAAAATCTGCAGGATGACTAAATAAAATAGACCATTCTCCTTTATAGCCTGAAGGGAAATTAATTTCGCCTTGCGTAGTTGTGGCTGTAAATTCGGGAGCTTTATCTCCAATTCTTGGCATTGAAAATGATTCCTCTTCTTTTATCATTTCTATAGTATTCATAATTCTGTAGTATTAAATTTATTTATAACAAAAGTAATACACAATAGTATTTAACTATGTAACCTATGTTACTATACCAATAGCCTTTTATTAAGAACTTCGACAATAAAATCTAGAAAAATATGATAAAAGTCAGTAGTGAAATAAAAAGGCTAATTTAAATTTGCATCAAATGAAATCAGTCGCTTACATAAGTTCAATTTTTCTAATGGTATTGATAATATTCAATAGCACTAGAGTATCATTGACTTATGCTTATTTTGAATTAGATCCTATTGGGTTTATTGAAAATCTTTGTGAGAATGTAGATAAACCAGAGCTAAAATGTAATGGTAAATGTCACTTAAAAAAAGTAGCTGAATCGCATAATAATGAACAAAAAACACCAGAGAGTATTATTGATTTTAAGGAGCTTGTATTATATCTTAATCCCATTATAAAGTTTCATATAATTCAAAAATCCAATATAGATAAGTCAGATTCTATAGCTTATCAAAATCTTTATTCTTTTATTAGCTCTAAAGATTGCTTTCATCCACCAAGAGTATAATTTTCTTCTTTTACTGATAGTAACCACTATCCTAAACACTTAAGTTAAATAAAATTATATTATAAATGAAAACCTTATATAGAGTGCTTTTATGCACACTAATCACAGTTGTGTCTTATGGTCAAGAAAAAAAAGAGATCAAAAAAGATACTACAAAGCAAAAAACGACTAAACTCAACCAAGTTATAGTTACCGGAAATTTAAAAACAGATCCAGTACTTACAATTGTTTCAAATAAATATGAAGAAAAAATTGTGCAACCTAAAAACGTCGCAGATTTATTTAATAACATCAATGGCTTCTCGGTTATAAAAAGGGGAAATTATGCCATAGACCCTTCTTTTAGAGGTGCTCAATATGAGCAATTAAATATTCAGTACGATGGTGGTACAAAGGCAATGCATGCTTGTCCAAACAGAATGGATCCTATTACTACACATATCATTCCTGAAGAAATCGCTAAAATTGAAATTATAAAAGGTCCATATACAGTTAGATATGGTGCTACCTTTGGAGGTGTTATAAATATGGTGACACAGAATCCAGATTATGAAGATCATGGTTTACACGGAAAAGTTTCTGGTGGATATGAAAGTAACGGTAACTCATTAGTAAACCTGGTACAACTTCAGTATATCCAAAACAAATTTGACATTGTTGCTAATGCTGGCTACAGAGATTTTGGAAATTATGAAGATGGAAATGGCACAGAAATTCCTTCATCTTTTAGAAGTACAGATTATGGAATTAAAATTGGCTATAATCTAACCGAAGATCAGCGCATCCAAGCACATTGGAGACAATCTTTTGGTCGCGATGTTCTACATGCAGCTTTACCAATGGATACGGAATATGATAATAGCAGTATTATCTCTTTAGATTATAAATTAGATAATATTGGTAAAGTAGCAAAATCATTAACTGCAAAAGCTTATTACAGCTATGTAGATCATTTAATGACTAATACAAACAGACCTTCTTTCAGGATGATGGAAGCTGCTTCTGCTGTAGACGCAACAACCATTGGTGGAAAAATAGAACTCAACTGGAAACCAACAGAAAAACTGAATCTCTTTTCTGGTATAGATGCTATGCATATTGCTAGAGATGGAGGCAGAACACGACTGGTAAAAATTATGAACGGAAATCCTTTACCAATGGCTATGACTTTTAATGATAAAGTTTGGCAAGACTCTTATATTACAGATCTAGGTGTGTTTACAGAAGCAAAATACAATCTAAGCTCTAAAGCTATATTAACAGCCGGTTTACGATATGATAACGTGACTTCGGATATACAAGATCCTGAAGAGGACTTTGCAACAATGTATGATCTTGAAAAACGTACAGAACACAATATAAGTGGAACAGTTTCTATTAAAAAAAGAGTATCAGATAAATTTACTTTAGAAGCTGCATATGGTCGTGGTGTAAGGTCAGCAAATATGATAGAACGTTTTATCAATCACTTTACTGTAGGTCAAGATCCTTATGAATATATTGGCAATCCTAATTTAAAAGCTGAAGTAAACAACCAATTCGAAATTGGGTTTAAAGGCAGAGAACCACTAAAAAATGGCTTTAATAGCTTTAAATATGAAACGTCATTTTATTATTCATTCTTTGAAAACTATATTGTTGGTGTTGTAGATGAAACGTTAACTCGTAAGTTTAATCCTATGGCTCAACCGAGAAATCCTAAAGTTTTTAGAAATCTTGACGAAGCCTACAAAACTGGTTTTGAAACTATGGCTCAAATAGATTTTTTAGATCACTATTATTTTAAAACTGAATTCTCGTATGTGTATGCCAAGAATAAAGATTTAGCAGAATCACTTCCATTGACACCTCCATTTACGACACGTTTTTCCCTTGGACTTGATAAGAAGAAATATTGGGCAAATATTCAGTACAATTTAGTATCAAAACAAGATAATATTTCAAGAAGTTTTGGTGAAACAGAAACAGATGGCTACCAAACTTTAGATATTCGTTTAGGTTTAAAACCTATAAAAAATATCACTATAGGAGTTGCAGTAATTAATGTTCTTGATGAAGCTTATAATAACCATTTAAACTTCTCGTTTACGAACCAAGCAGATTTTGGTAGAACACCAATCACAGAACCTGGTAGAAACTTTTCAGCATTCTTACAATACAAATTTTAATATAATTGCATAAAAAAGAGGGTGTTTTATTATAAAACACCCTCTTTAAATTTATAATTAGTCTAAAGTTATTCTGTACTGTTATCTTCATTAAGGTTCTTAGACGAGTCCTTATTTTTTCCTTGAGACATAAAATTTATAAGTATGCCTACTAAAACAATACAGACTAATGCGAAGATTCCTATCATAACAACTCCGTTAGCCCAACTATATAATGCTATTAATGTATTAATCATATTTGTGTTTATTTAATTTACCGAGTATAAAATTAACAACTTAAATTTTTAAGAAAGATGACATTTGTCAGCAAATAAAAAAAGTGCTAAAATTAATACTACAGTTTGTTAGTATTTTTTATACCGTTTTAAGTTAAGTTAATTTGTCTTAGTTATTATATTTATTATTTCATCTTTTTGAAGTACACCAGATTGCCTCCAAACTTGTTTACCTTTTTTAAACAACAACATAGTTGGCACACCTCTTACTTTATATTTTGCTGCCAAAGCCTGATTCTTATCAACATCAATTTTTATAATAGAGACACGATCACCTAAACTATCTTTAACCTCTTTTAAAACTGGAGTTAACATTTTACAAGGTCCACACCATTCAGCAAAAAATCTACTAAAACTGGTTTATCTTGATTTATTAATTCTGAAAAATTGCTCATACCTGACTAGATTTTTATTTATCAAAAGTAATATTCCAAATGCCTCTAACTTCATTAACATTATACCCAATAGCCATATCATTAGGATATAAACTATTTAACTTAGTTAAAGTTTGATTATCTATAGTTTCATTAGGCTTACCATGACATTGTAAACACATTGTGTTTGTAGTTATTGGATAGTACACATGTACTTTATTATCTAATTCTTTTACAATTGGACTTGCTTCTTTATTATTTGCAACAACCTGCTTAAATGTTTTAATATACCCTAATTCTTCTGTATTGGCTTTGTTATTTAAATTTCTTGGCTTATCAGATACACGTTTAATTGTCGCATTATGTACTATTGCCATACTATCTGTTAATGGATATGCTTTTTCGTTACAAAAGGTCAAAGCTTCTAATGTTCCTTTTTTTTTAATCGTGCCCATTAAGTTTTTACCTAAAATAGCTTTTGTCGTTAGCGCATATTTTAAACCACGTTCTGCATAAGGCAAATCTTCAAAATTAGTTTGAGCTTGCTGATTCTGCATACTTTTTTTTTTGCCATTACCCATGCCTTTTCCCTTTCCTTTTCCCTTTCCTTTCCCTTTATGCTTGCCTTTTTCTTCATTAAAATGATCCTCAAACCATTCTGGTTGTTCAATTTTAAATTCAAACATATAATCGGCAATCTGCTCAATAGTTTCCTCAGGAAAATGCTGCTTAGGCATTACACCAAATCGTCTCACTGCACCTCGCATTTTTGCATCATCTTCATTCGGATTTTTTATCCAAGCTTGTATTGATGCAATAAACTCTTCTTTAGATGTATCACTATCGATATAATGTTTTTTAATAGCAATCATTGGTGGCCCAATTCTATCATCATGATTAGCCGTTGGGCTGTGACAGACATAACAATTCGTCTCCATTAATTTCTTCCCTAAATGTTCTATAACGCTATTGTTATCGGTAGGTTTAGCGTCATAAGATATTGAATCTTTGGACTTAGAATTACAATTAAAAAACAATAAAAAGCTAAGCAAAATGGTTACATGTCTCATGGTAAATACTTTTTTATAAAAGTACTTAAGGAGGATAAATTAATTGGTAACTATTGTTACATTACAGATGAAATTTTAAAGAGTTT
>NZ_JADGDZ010000061.1:0-11864 GCF_016744625.1 Winogradskyella sp. | reverse complement strand
AAAAAAGTGATTTTATAATTCTATCAATTATTATTAATCAGGTGGCACAAATGCAGCATACCTTTAATTATTACTGCTTATGCTATAATCCATTTTACAAGTCTCACAAATGTATTCATTGTCCTTAGCAGTAATCTTATCTAGTTTTCTGGCAACATCCTGTACAAAGTTGTTATAAGTGTCGTCATCATAATTGCCGTCATGACCTTTTTTAAACTTGTAATATTCACCTTCCCATTCTTGCTTTCCCCAACAATTTGGGCATACACCTTCTGGAGCAATACCTGTTTCTTCGTTATTGTCTTTTTTATTAAAATAGCTTTTTAGGTTTTGAATAAGTCCCATAATATTAATTTGTTAATGATCGATTTAATTAGCTATTTCACTAATAATGTATCTGTAAAATAGTGTTTACAATCTAAAAAATGTTTTTCAACTTTAAATCCACTATGTTCAGCAAGGTTTTCTATTTCATCATGGCTGTATTTTTTTGATAATTCTGTCCAAATTAATTCATCATAGGCAAAATCAAAACTAATATTAAGCTTTTTAAGTAACACTTTTTGGTTGCGTAGGCTGACAATATAGCTCCGTAAATCACCACTTATAGGATTGTAATGGCAGTAAAAGTCGAAATCATCTATCTTAAAATCCCCATCAAATTCTCTATTTATTCGCAATAACAAATTAAGATTAAAGCGCTTTGTAATACCATGCTTATCAAAATACGCATTGTGAACAATTATTGGATTCTTTTTCACATCAACACCTAGTAAAAGTGCATCGCCTTTCTTCATATTATCATTAAACAATTGTAAAAGGTTGACGGCTTCTTTCTCATGATAATTCCCAATATTACTACCAAGGAACAACAATAAACTAGGAATGTTTGTTTGCACATTCTCTTTAGAAAGAATCTTAAAATAATCACCAACTCTAGGATGAATAGAAAGCTTTGGCAGTTTAGCCTCAAGCTTTTTAGTTAAATCATCCATGGCACCTTGTGAAATATCAATAGGCACATAATGAAAATCAACATTATTATTCACCAAATATTCGAGCAATTTAAAAGTCTTAAAACCATCGCCAGCACCTAACTCTATGATATTAAAAGGTTGATTAAAATTAACAGCATCAATGATTTGTTTGGCCTGTAATGACAAAATCTCGAACTCACTATCTGTAAGATAGTATTCTGGCATTTCCATAATTTCTTGAAAAATGCGACTTCCAGAATCGTCATAAAAATATTTTGAAGAAAGTTCTTTTTGTTGTTTAGAAAGACCTTCAATAACATCTTTCGCAAATTGTTCATTCATATTATTTGGCTAATCTTAGTCCAGAAAACATCCATCGCATTGTTGGATGAAAAAAGTTTCTGTAGGTATTTCTACTATGATTTTTGGGTGTAGCTATAGATGCTCCTCTTAATACTTGCAAACCAATCATAAACTTGCCATTGTACTCACCAAGCGCTCCTTCTGCTTTTGTGTAATTTGGGTAAGGTTGATATGCACTTGCTGTCCATTCCCATAATTTTCCCCAATTAAATTTTGAAGATGCTACCTCCCACTCAAATTCTGTTGGTAATCGCATACCTTTCCATTCTGCAAAGGCAAAAGCTTCGTAGTAGCTAATGTGCATGACTGGTTCTTCTAGATTAAGATCTTCTAATCCATTGAAGGTATAATACTTCCACTTTCCATAGGTAAGATGCCAATATAGAGGTGCTTTTATGTTATTACTGTTGATAAAATCCCAACCATCTGCATGCCATAAATTAAAGTTCTCATAGCCACCAGCTTCAATAAATTCGAGATATTCTTTGTTCGTAATGAGCTTATTAGAAATTTCAAAAGGGTGAATATAAACTTTATGGACACCTAATTCAATATCGAAGCAGAACTCATTGTCTTTATATCCAATTTCATAAACACCTTCTTCTACTGCAATAAAATCTTCTGAATGCGTTTCTTTCTGAATTAAAAACTCACCTCCATACTTTGGAAATGTAGGTTGATGTCCAAAAATGTATTTAATATCGTAGGCTAATAATTCTTGATGTTGTTGTTCGTGATTAACACCAATTTCTAAACATTCTAATAGTTCTTCAGACTGACTTTTACTTAACAAATCTACCACATGCTCGGTCACATGCTTACGATACGCATAGACTTCTTTTACAGTTGGCCTAGTCATTAAACCTCTATTTGGTCGTAAAATTCGGTCACCTGCATTGTTATAATAACTATTAAACAAGTAAGCAAAATCATCATCAAAAACTTGATAATCTTCTTTGTATTTCTTTAAAACAAACTGCTCAAAAAACCATGTGCTATGTGCCAAATGCCATTTTGGTGGTGACACATCTAGACATGGCTGTACCGAATAGTCTTCGTTTTCTAATGGTTCACAAATGCGTTCTGTAGCATTTCTGGTTTCTATAAATTTTGTAGTTAAAGCTTCTATATTCAAACTATGCTTCTATTATTTTAGTATCAAACACAACTTCACTTGCGACTGTTTTATGTACTGGACATCTCGAAGCAATCTCTTTTAGACGTTGTTTCTGAGTATCATCTAGGTTACCAATAAATTTCAATCGCTTTGAAATGTGATCTAAATAGCCTGGCTTCTCAACATCGAGCATTAACTCATCGCTGTGTTTTCTTGCATGTGAAATATAAACATAAACTTCTTGTAAATCCCATTTTTTTCGCTCTGCATATAACTTTAATGTCATTGCTGTACATGTTGCAATTGCTGCGTTTAAATATTCATAAGGAGATGGACCAAAATCATCTCCTCCAACACTACTTGGTTCATCTCCAATAAACGTATGCTTTTGGGTTTGTAATTGCGTTGTGAAATTGTTTTCTATTAAATCGAGATGTGCTACCAATTGCTCACCTTCTGTACTTAACATTTCGTTTTCAAGTTGTGGAAAATACAATTTCACCCATTCGCCAATCATTCGTCCTGCATATTCACTATGTTTTGAATTCATGAGTAAGTGATCTGCATCATGCAAACTCACAAAACTTTTTGGATGTAAGGCATTGTGATACAATTGTTGTGCATTTTCGATACCAACAATACGATCAAAAGGTGCATGCATTACTAAAATTGGCTTACGAAGCTTTTTTGTAATTGCTGGTAAATCAGTTTTACCAAAATCATTTACAAATTCTTGATTAACTTTAAAAGGTCGTCCTCCAATATTTATTTCAACTTCACCTTTATTAGCGACTTCTTCTATGGCATGAGAAAAATGATGGGTTACATGCTCTACAGTTGCTGGTGCACCGATTGTAGCTACCGCTTTAATGTTTTCTAATTGAGACGCTGCAACAATAACTGCTGCTCCACCCAATGAATGACCAACCAATAGACTTGGTGCTTTATGGTGCTCTGTGATGTAATCATTAACAGCTATTAAATCTTCTACATTAGCCGAAAAATGACTTTCAGCAAACTCGCCTTCGCTTCTACCCAAGCCAGTAAAATCAAATCGAACAACTCCAAAACCATGAGCCGTCAACGCTCTTGAAATATTTTTTGTAGCATTAAGATTACTGCTACACGAAAAACAATGTGCAAAAATGGCGTAATAATTCGGCTTTTGATTTGCTGGCAACTCTAAATACGCAGCAAGCGTATAGCCTTTTTTGTTTTTAATTTCTATTCTGTTGGTTCGCATGATGCTTTAGTATTTAGATGTGCTACTTTGTTTAAGTCGGTATAATTGTTAAACCTTTCTAGCAGTAATTTTAACTTCGGATTTATAAATGTTTCACAAAATGGTTTTTGTGGATTCTTATAATAGTAATTGGTAATAGCCTCTCTTGATGGCTTAAACTCTGAAAATTGAAGCACTTGTGTTATCAGTTTATTTTCAAATTTAGATTGAAGTATTTCAAGTATATTCTTAATTTTATTTTCTTCTTCTTCTTCTTTGCTGAAAACATAAATTGCAGAGCGGTATTTTTTTCGCATGCTATGTTCTGATGTACTCTTATGTGTGTTCAAATGAATTTCAATAAGGACTTCTAATGGAATTAAGGTATCATCATAATCTATAATAACAGCTTCAGAAAGTGTATTATGTTCTCCGTCTGAAGCAATCCAACCTTGTTGAACGTCAATAATACCAATCAATGATTGAAACACAGCTTCTGTACACCAATGGCAACCACCTCCAAATCCTATTTTCTTAGAGTTTGTCATTTATAAATTAATAAGTATCCTTAAATTCTTTATTCTGTTATCTCTACACCTCTCCAAAAAGCAACGTGATCTTTAATCCCTTTAGCTAGTTCTGATGGTTGTTTATAATACCATGCTGCATCTTTGTTTTCTTTTCCGTCCACTTCTAGTGAGAAATAAGATGCTTCTCCTTTCCATGGACATGTAGAATGTAAATCGCTAGATTTTATATAGTCTTTATTTACACTTTCTGGCGGAAAATAATGATTGTTTTCTATAACAACTGTATTCGTACTTTCTGCAATGACTTTGTTATTCCAAATGGCTTTCATAATTCTATTTTTTTAATTCCATGTGAGTTGTTTTCTTTCTTGCCAATAATCGTTACTCGAAATTCCAAATGCTTTTAATTGTTCTATTTCAGATTTGGTTAACGCGAATTGATTTGCTTTTAAGTTCGCAATTAAATGTTCGCTATTATTTGCTCCACTTAATACTAAGGCTTCAGGAAATACTTCTGAACAATACCGCAACGCAATAGCATCTGCTCCAACATTATATTTTTTAGCTAAGCGATTCATAAAATCATACAGGTTATGATATTTCGAATACTTATTATTTGGTATCAATCTGCCATTAGCCAAGGTTTCTTTGATAATAAATGGTCCTGATAAATTTTGTAACGCTTCAGTATATTTTGAAACACTCTGGTCTAAAATATTATAGGTGTATTGAAACGATTGAAACAATGCTTCATTTTCAACTTGAATAGACAAGGCTTTTTCTAGTACTTCGGTTTGATTTGCTCCTGTTGTTGTGAGACCAATGGTTATGTTATGTTCTTTTTTTAATTCATGTAAGCGTTTCAGAACTTCTGAATTCTCAAGAACACCTGTATCCAAAGTCGCAGAATGAATTTGATACACTTTTAGATATGGTAATAATTGTTTTGAGTATTCCCATTGCTCATTCAGCTTACTTATAGAATGTTCTTTTACTTCGTGTACTTTAGCCTCTGGATTAAAATTTGCCACATAGGTATAACCCCATTTTGTGGATACTTTTATTCTAGAATCGTTTTTAGTCTGTAACCAATCTAACACTAATTGCTCTGCAAGCCCATAACCTGGTGCTGTATCAAAATTTCTGATGCCATTATTGTAAGCATCCTCCAAAACTTGGAATCCTTTTTCTTTAAAGTTCTGTAATGAGAATGATTCATCATCAGCCTTTTGTTTCACATTGATATATAATGGTCTTCCAATGGCTGCGGTTCCTAATCCAATATAGTTTTTGTGTTTCAATTATTCGAAATAAGGTGTTTCGCCTTGTGCTAATTTAAGACGTGTCCAAACATTCATATTAATTACTATAGCTGCGATTTCGGCTATTTCTACTTCAGAGAAATATTCTGTCATATCTGTATGATACTTTTGGAAATCTTTATCAATGCCTTCTGTTAACACATCGCAATAGGCTAAAGCCGTTTTTTCTTTTTTCGTGAATAATTCTCCATTATACCACGACGAAATATTATCTACCTTTTCTTCAGATATTCCTATCTCTCTAGAAGTCTTAGCATGTAGAATTATGCAATATGCACATTCGTTTTTTTGTGCCACACGTAAGCGTAATAATTGGGCTAGATTTTTATCTGTTGCTAAATCTGCTGTGTAACCAAAAGCTTTTGCCATTTGCTTTGCAATGCCTAAAAATGGTGTGCTATCTGGATCGAATCTTGTGTTTTTGAATTTTACTTCGCTCATCTTTTTTGTTATTATATGAAAAAAAACATCTGAAAAGTAAGTCTTAATGTCCGTTCAAGCGCAGTCGAGAACTTTAGGTTATTGAATATCATTAAGTTCTCGACTGCGCTCGACCAGACAAACATGTTGTTTTCAAACAATCTCTTATGCAATTATAAACTATACTTCTTCTTTAATAAAGCTTTCATCAAATCTTAAGAAATGACATGTGTAACCATTAGGGTTTTTTACCAAGTAATCTTGGTGATTTTCTTCCGCTTGCCAAAATGTTGCAAAAGGTTCTAAAGTAGTCACGACTTTACCATCCCATTTACCTGATTCATTAACAAGATTAATCATCTCTTCTGCGATTGTTTTTTCTTCTTCATTCTGAATGAAAATTGTAGAACGGTAACTTGATCCTCTGTCATTACCTTGTTGATCTACTGTTGTTGGATTATGAATTCGAAAGAAAAAATCTAAGATTTCTCTGAATGATGTTTCGCTTGGATCGTAAGTTAACTCAATACCTTCAGCATGACCTGGATGATATTTATAACTTGGATTATCATTTTCTCCACCTTGGTATCCTACTTCTGTATCTATAATTCCTGGACGAGATCTAAATAAATCTTCCATTCCCCAAAAACAACCTCCTGCTATATATGCTTTTTTATAATTTGTCATAATTCTTCCTCTTTTTAGATTAATAAATTCTTTCTTTTCTGTAGTCTTTAATTTCAGTATAAAATTACACTAAAACTGCTATTTTTTCTTGTACAAAATTCCTTTAAAAATTCACATTTTACTCATTGCTAATTAACACAACGTTTTTTAAAAAATGAATCACTTTCTGCTCAGGAATTTCACAAGGTTTTAATAATTCATTTGTTTTAGTGACATAATAATTTAGGCTAATAAAATCGTTGCCTCCTAATTCTTCGGCATATACTTTTAAAGAATTTCCCTTATTGAATATGGTTTTTGTTATGCCATATTTTTTATCATTGTATATGCCTTCGGAATAGCCTTCTTCAATTTTATCCATTAGTGCTTTTAACATGATAACATGGTTGCAGTTACGAACTACACGATAACATAGAACAACCTACTTTGTTTCTTGCCCATTCTGGACGTTTGGCGAACCATTTTTCATATTCTGGTTGCTCGTCGTAAGGTTTTTTAAGAAGGTTGAACAATTCATCTATTAATTCATAATTCCCTTTATCTGCATCATCTATAGCCAATTGTGCTATATAATTACGAAGTACATATTTAGGGTTTATTGTGTTCATTTCTGCTTTTCTGTCTTCTTCATCTAATGTTTCAACTAATAAGCGCTCACTATAATTTTTGAACCAGTTTTCCCATTTACCTTTTAACGCGTCTTTAATTTCAGAAGGTTCATAAAATGCTTTTCCAACTACTGAAAACCATTCATTAGTCTCTGTTTTTTTTAGGTTTGCCAGATTTCTAAAAAAGATAGTCATGTCAGTTTCAGAAAGCTGTAAAATAGTTTCAAGTTCTTCAACTAAATGCACATCTTTTTCGTCCTCAATTTTCAAACCTAATTTAGAGCGCATCATTCTTAAATAAGCAAAATCTACTTCAGAACGGTATGCATCTAAAATTGCTTCTAAAGGTTCTGCTTCATCAACTAAAGGATAAATAGCGTTTGCAAGTTGATACAAATTCCAGAGTACGAGTTGTGGTTGTGTGCCATAACGGTATCTTTTATTTGTATTGTCTGTTGTGTTTGGCGTCCAACCATGATCGTAGCCTTCTAGCCATCCATAAGGTCCATAATCTATAGTTAAACCTAAAATTGACATATTATCGGTATTCATTACACCATGTACAAAACCAACGCGCTGCCAATGAATGACCATTTCCATACTTCGCTCTGCGACGTCTTTAAAAAATGCAACATATACGTCTTTTGAAGGATCTCCTAAATGCGAATAATGATTTTTAATCGTATAATCCACTAGAGTTTTTAATGTTTTCACATCACCTCTCGATGGAAAAATCTCATAGCTTCCAAAACGCAAAAATGATTCTGCTACTCTAGAAACAATCGCACCTTTTTCGTAATCTGGATTGCCATTATACATCACATCTCGTAAAACTTGATCGCCAGATAATGATAATGACAATACTCTAGTTGTTGGTACTCCTAAATGGTACATGGCTTCGCTACATAGATATTCTCTTATTGAAGACCGCAAAACGGCTAAGCCATCGGCAGTTCTAGAATATGGTGTTTCTCCAGCACCTTTAAGTTGTAATGCCCAACGTTTATTGTTATGCTCAATTTCTGTTAAATTGATAGCTCTTCCATCACCTAATTGTCCTGCCCAATTCCCAAATTGATGTCCTGCATAACACATCGCATAAGGTTTTGTGTTTGGCAACACTTCTGCTCCAGTTACGACGTTTAAGAAGTCCGTTGTTTGACTATCGTCTTCTGAAAGCCCTAAATTATCTAGCATCTCTGGCGATGTATGAATCAACGATGGATTGCCTGGGGTTTTAGGTGTTACATAAGAAAAACACGCTTCTTTCACCTGTCTTCTAGAGTTTTCTAGAATTGGGTCAGCTGGTAATTCTTTATTAAATCTGTCTTTTATTTTGAGTTTTAATGCCATAATAATTCTCTTTCCTATTTACAAAGTTAGTACACAAATTCTTATGTGCTTAATTGTTATTGTATAATGGTTTTCCAATGCTCGCTTCGTCTTGCAACTGCTTTTATATAAGAACAAACTGCAACTGCTTTATAGCCTTCTTTTGTCAGTTGCTCAAAAGTCTTTTCTACTAGTACCTTTCCGATACCTTGACCTCTTAAATTAAAAGGTACTTTAGAATGATTAAGGTACATCTTTCCATCTCTTATACTGTAATCTATTTTTGCTAATTCGCCATTTATATCTAAAGTGAATCGCTTGTTTTCTTTATCGTGTACAATGTCCAATCTGCTAGGTATTAATTTGTTTAACCATTTTTCTATATCCTCTTTATACGGATTTCTTAATTTCTTTTTACCAATGGTAATGGTTGGGAAATTAAGTTTTCGGTTTTCGTAAAGACCACGCAGCTCTTCTGCGTGATCTTCATTTGCTTCTACATCCAAAAACTCATATGACAAGTCTGTTTTGTCTAATAGTATTTGATAATAGTGGGTTTTATGACAGCCATCTGTTCCGTATAATTTTATTTTCGGAATGTCTTTCATTCTATAAATCTTTTAAAAATCCGATCGCAGCATCTACATTAAGATGAAAATCTGCAAAAACCACATTATCATGTTTATCAATTAAAATAAACCATGGTGTACCACCAGTTTGGTAGTTAGTCATGATATTTGAGCGCGATTTCCCATCATCTCCTGCATCGTGACCGAATGGAATTTTTAATTCGTACTGTTTTTGAGTTTCTAATATTTTGTCATAGGTATTTTCATTATGTCCTTCGAACACGGTTTGAACTGCTAAAAAGGCAATTTTATCATTTCCTTCTAAAGCGTCAACCATTTTCTTTAAATCTGGTAATCCTTTACTATGACATCCAGGACACCAGCTTTGAAAACAGTAAATGATTTTAAATTTACCATCTAAATCTACCAATTTAATTTGGTCTGTCTTTTCTCCATTGGCATCAATCCAATCTTTTACATTAAATTCTTGTGCTTTAAAAACTTGTTTTTCTTGAATATTATTAGTGTTGTTCATTTTGCTTTTAATTTTTGAATTGATTTGTACTAGTATACTTATAGTAAGTAGCACAAAAACAATGATTAGTATAATTTTCATTATGCTTAAAAAAAAGAAAGAGAGTCCGAAGACTCTCTCATTATTATTAATAACAATTGAAAAAGTTTTCCTTTATTCTGTTTTATCTGTTTCAGTTTGAATTACCATCGATTCCGAATTAATACAATAACGCAACCCACTTGGCTCTGGTCCATCGGGAAATACATGACCTTGATGTGCATCACAAGTATTACACTGCACTTCTACTCTAACCATTCCAAAAGATATATCTCTAATGTATTTGATGGCATTCTCTTTTATTGGCTGAGAGAAACTTGGCCAACCTGAACCAGAATTGAACTTTATTGTAGAGTCAAATAATGGAGTTGCACAACATACGCAGTTGTATTTACCTTCATCATATCTGCTACAAAGTGCGCCAGAGTTTGGTGCTTCTGTACCAGATTTTCGTGTAATCCTGAATTGTTCTGGTGTTAGAATGGCTTTCCACTCTGCTTCCGTTTTTTCTACTCTACGGTCTGGTTTCGGGTTTCCTTTTACTGAAAAATTTATAACATCTTTCCAAGTTAACATACTATTATTCCTTTCTTTTAATTATGATACAAATTTACGACTTATTGTTTCATTTAGTCATATCGATTTTCCCTTGATTTTTATACATTTAACTCAAAATAGATATATTTAATTATCCAACATGGCAAATATAGTTTACAATTAAAGGTTTGAGCTTGCGTATTACTCATTCAAGTTTATACTTTTTACTCAATTAGAATTATCTAACTTATAGGCTTTTGGTGATTTACCTGTATGTTTCTTGAAGAATTTAGAAAAATGAGAAGCTTCATTAAAACCGAGAAAATATGCTATTTCATTCATGTTCTTGTCGGAATAACGTATTAATCGTTCGCCTTCTAAACAGATACGTTCGCTAATAACTTTAAGAGGTGATTTACTGTAGTAGCGTAAAAACACATTAGATAACGATTTTGGTGAAACATTTAATAATTCTGCATATTCAGCAACTTTATGTTTTTCTCTAAAGTGCATTTCTACCAATAAATTAAACTTTCTTATAATATCTAGTTTAGACTTTGGCATGTCTGCTTTGGGTAGAGTTTTCCTAGCAATACGAACAGATTTAATGAGTAATCTTTTTAATAAGACCAATAACATTTCACCTTGTATATCATCCGTTTCTTCAAATTCTTCAACAAAGAAATCATATAATAATGTAAAGCTTTTTTGTTCTTTTTCTGTAAGACCAACCATAATAGGTTGTGATGATCCAAGAAACAAAAAACCATTACATGCTACTTCAGAGTCGTGATCTCTAATACAATAAAATTCTCTATTAAAGGAATAGACAATAATCTCTTTGTTTTCAATTTGAAGGTCCAATTTATTTAAAGGTGTTGTAAATAGTAATTGGTTCTTTTTTAGAAAAACACGATAACCATCAACTCCTAGTGTTATCTCATCCCCTTTTGCCCAAATTATTTTATAACAATCTTGGTTGATATTCTTTGAGTGGAATTTTAGCATAGAGGTATCTACCAAATTGAATTCGCTATTTTGCTTGTCTTTGTAATGATATTCCATTCTCTATGTTTACGATTACACTTTCCAATAAAGAAAGATATTGCTATGTATTAATTTATAATTAAAACCTTTTATAAAAGTATGGAAAAAGGAGTAAGTACTTATGACACTATTTTATAAGTATTGTGGCTAAGAGACTCCGACACAAATCTGGAAAAAGTTCGGTTACACAAATTATAGACTTACTACCAGACTTATTTTCCTATACGGAAAGTGACTTTATAGTGTTTATAAAACCTGAAAATAAAAAGGCACAAATATGGTACAAATAATATCAATATTGTTACAACTAAAACAAAGTACTACATATGAGTCTAATAATATTATTAATTGACACAAAACAATTAAATTAAGGGCTACATCATTAGAATTAGAAATGCCTTTCTTGGATATATTGCCTAAGGATTATTCAGAAATCAGATATCATACTATTCGCCAAATTAAGATTGATAAATACCACTTCCGCATTTAGAAAACATCATTGGAATATTCTCTACCGTAGATGGCGAGTTACTACGTTTTATCGTTCAAACCAAATTAC
>NZ_JADGDZ010000060.1 GCF_016744625.1 Winogradskyella sp. | reverse complement strand
AAAAAAACAAAAAAGAAAAAGACCTTAACTATTTAAAGTCAAGGCCAATATTTAGTTTTAAAAACTTTATTAGAAAATAACCTTCGCTATTTTTTGTTTGCCGTCAACCAATTTTATTTTTAAAAATAAAGCAGTGTCTTTTGGTTGTAGTGAATTTATTATAAAGCGATTAATGTTTACGGATTTATTGAAGAACAGTGTTCTGCCAAGAATGTCATATACTTCAATGGATTGGATATTTGCATAATCTGATTTAATAACAATTTTTTCATTTTCTTCAAAAATTTTAATTCCAATTGTAGAATCATAACTTTTAATATTAAGACTGTTGTTTGTGTATCTTAGAATGAATCTGTCTTTAAATTTTCCTATATCTGAGTTAAAAGTATATGGA
Organism: Winogradskyella sp.; assembly: GCF_016744625.1. Taxonomy (GTDB): domain Bacteria; phylum Bacteroidota; class Bacteroidia; order Flavobacteriales; family Flavobacteriaceae; genus Winogradskyella. The sequence continues at coordinate 20,764 of NZ_JADGDZ010000060.1, read as the reverse complement.
CTAGATCTTAAATCATGTATAATCCCTTCATGAGTGTCCTCAAGGTAAATGTCTTGAGAATTATTATCTTCAAATAAGCCATCAACACCACTAATTGATATTGTATAATTCCCTTCTTCAAGAATATCAAGTCCTAAAGGCACTTGATCATTAACATCAAAAGGTAGTTGACGTCCTTGTATCACCATGCGCTCGTCTTCTATCATGGAATAAATACTCATAGTGTTAGATTCAAAAGTATAAGCATCAAAAGTTCTGTCTTTTGATTGACTAGCACCTTCAATATAACCTACCATTGTACTAGAAGTTTGCTCACTTTCATTGCTTAAGTTGAGCCATATACGATGACGCTCAATAGTATTAGTTGTTTCAGTATTTTCATTGCTACTATTTCTATAAAAATTAGTATTATCATGAATTATGTTCCTCATGGAATTACTAAAAGTGACATTATTAGATCCATTATCAAAGTCTGCTAATACAAAGAAACCTTGACCTGCTCCAATAAAATAATCTGTAGCAACGATTTCATTAGGGTATGTGTTAGGTCCAGAAAGATTATAAGTTAAATAATCATTAGGATTATAGTTTAAGACATAATCGTCATAAAACGGGTCAGGATTAACTCCATTGGCATCTGTTCCATGTGTCCAGATATGTATTGCTCCTTCAATTGAGGAATTATCTACTCCACTAGAAGAATAACCAATAAATGCATTTGCACTAATTGCAGAAGGGTAAGGATTACCTATAAGATTCCAATTGTCGTCAAACGGTGTGACAGTTATTGAATTTCCATTAACCAAATGTGTAAAATCACAGTTAGTAGACAAATTAGTACCGCTTTCAATTATATGAGTAATAATGCCATTGTTAGGTAAACTTCCATAAACGGAAGTAGTATAGTCAGATGGTGTAGCACCTTGACTTGTTGGACCGCTAGATATATAACCTTTGCCAATATCCATATTTCCAGAATATACTTCCCAATCTCCATGGCAAAAAGGAATTATATTTGGAGTACAAGGGCCTGGAGGTAGAGTAAAAGTACCATTGGGTATTGTAGGTCTCCATTGATACGTTGCATTAGGTGTGTCAAGACCATAAATATTGGATAAACTCATGTTAGAAACAGGAGAAGACCAATACACATAGTCTGTATTACTTACAAAAGGCACTCTGTCCATAATTAATGTTCCAGTACCTATATTATTGTTTACATTAATCCCAATTTCGTTAATCTGAACCAAGCTTGAATTGTTTTGAATATGTAACACTCCACTATTTTGTATGTCAATAAAATCTTGTATAATTAAACCTGCGTAATCAGTATCAGTATTATTATCATCTAGAGTTAAAGTAGCACCAGCTTCAATGGTTAAATTTAATCCATCACCACTATCGTTTCCATATATTACAGGGTTATTAGTTGTATTTGGTATAATTACGCAGTCTGTAGCATCAGGAAAAGTGTCATCTGACCAATTTAAAGGGTTCATCCAATCATCATCAATAGATCCGTTCCAAACTTTTTTGCTATGTTGTACATCAATAGTATTGTCACAACTATTTTGGTCTGTTGCTGTATAAGTCTCAAAACCATCTGGTGCTGCATATACAGTAGCTAAATTCTCTCCCATATAAGCTGTAGTAAGTCCAGGATCTGTATATAATCCTATCTGTGGACTCCATGTGATTGTAGGTGTTACTGCAGGAGTCTCTCCTGTTAATATAATGTCATCTATATACCAGTAATTTAAGCCAAATGGAAATCCGTTTAATAGGAAACGAATTTGTAAACTGTTTCCTGATAATGAAGACAAATCAATAGTACGAGTTTCTGGTCCAATATTATTAGCAACATTGTTTACAACGTATTGATTTACCCAGCCAGTGCCATCTAAATTTGTTTGTATTGAAATGGTGTAAAGATATGAGCTACTATAATGGTTTAAATATTGTTCTAAGTTTAATTGTAAATTGGTTTGGCCATTAATATTAATTGCTGGTGAGGTTAATGTACGGTTTCCATTAGCCGTTGTACTAAAACCGCCAGATAATGTCGCTTCATATGGTGTGCCGCCTGCGTTTGATGAATTATTAATAGACCATACACCTCCTCCGATTCCATTATCTATTGTCCATCCAGTAGGGAGACCAGCATTGTCAAAGTTTTCAGGAAAAGGAGAAATAGTAGTTGTACCTCCTGGGATTCCAGCTGTAGTAGCAATAAGTTCTGAATAGTCAGAAGTACAGGTGTTTGCGCCAATAGGGTAAACGGTATCAGTAATATTTAAATTACATAAAATGCTGCAGGTAATATTTGCAGCCCAACCAGATTGCGTGCCACTTCCATTACTGGTAAAAACAAAAGTTAATTCGCCTGAAGGATTTGTTGCTGTAAAAGGACCTGGAAGTGTAGTTCCAGAAAATTGACCTAACGATGTTGCACCATCAAAAACTTCTAAAAAATCACCAGCAGCAAGATTAAAAGCTGTAAAAGTTGTAGTAACCGCATCTCCTGCTGTTATGGGTGTAATAATTGTGGTTTCGTTTTCATTAGGTCCATAATTTCCTGTAGCACCACCACTATCGTAAAACATATCACCACACGTAGGCGCTACTGTAATACAAGTAATGTCAGCAATCCATCCAGAATCTGTAGATGAACCATCACTAGTAAATACAAAAGTTAAAGCACCACTAGGATGTGTAGAAGTAACATTACCAGGGCTATTTGTGCCAGTATAAGTTCCTATAAGCGGAAATGTATTATTCGGACCATCATAAATATAGAGAAAATCATAGGTATTTTCTGTTTCAAAAGCTGTAAAATTTGCTGCTAAAAAAGTATTTGGTATGTCTGGTGTTAATGTTGTGGTTGTATTTTCACCATCAGAATAATTACTGCCAGCACCACCACTATCGGTAAATGTAGAACCGCATATTGTAGGTGGTACATAAGGTGCGCAAGTTAAGTTAGCTGCCCAACCACTATATACTACGGAGGAATCACTATCAAAAACAAAAGTTAAGGCACCAGTTGGGTCCGAAGATGTAAAAGGGCCAGGAATACCTGTACCATTGAAAACTCCTATTAGAGGCGATGCTGCTGTTGGTCCATCATAAATATATAAATCGTCGGCAAATTCTAAGTCAAATAATGTGAAAGTTGCCGTTACTGCATCTCCAGGAGTGTCAGGGAAAATTGTTGTGGTTTCTAATTCATTGTCTGAGTAATTGCCACTAACTCCACCACTATCATAAAAAATATCGCCACATTCAGGAGGTGGTAGAGGGCAATTTAAAGTAAAGCTAACATTACCTCCATTACTATTCTCAGAATCAAGCATAATATAATAGGTTGTACCAGCTATCATGTTAAAAGAACCGCTTGTTTCATTATTGCCAATTAAATCATCAATACATGTCCATCCTGTTACTGCACAACTTGTTTGATACAAATAATTTATATGATCGAAAGTTGAAATTTGAGTAATTGTGTAATTGCCAGTTACTGTTGGTGTAAATGAAAAAACAGCTTCATCTCCAGGAACGTCAATACAGGTTGAGTCGTTAATAGCTCCAAAACCAGAAGCTATTGTAGAGTTTATTGGTGTGGTGCCACAAACAGGTATATTGGTTATGCTATTACAAGGATCTTCAACCTCTGAAGCGCAAATATTAAAAGTACCTTCGTCAAAACCTCCCCATTCCCAAACACGAATATATACTCTTGTGCTAGGTGTAAGACCATTTAAAACACTAAAATTGGCTTCAAGAGTACCAGAACCTGAATCATCATCACATTCGACAATGGTTAAAGTTCCACCACAGGTACCTGTATAAAGCGCTGCAACACCATCATCAAAATTAGAGGTTCCAATGTGAGTTAAGTCTATCTGTATACTTGTAGTAGTAGGCCCAAGATCGATATAAAACCAAACGTCAGCACCATTATAGTTTGCACTTACTGGATCACAACCAGTAGGAGCGTCAATATTAGGATTGGTTAAATCTGAATCTGTAGCTCCAGTATTATCTCCAATAGCATATGTACAAGAGCCAAAAGCGCTAAGTGGTAAAGGAATAGCATTACAAGGGTCATCTTGCGAAAATCCTTTAATGCAAGTGGTAAAAATAATTAAGAGAAATAGTAGTTTTTTAATCATAATCTATAATTTTGGACGAGGCTACACCATAAATGTCACATAGTGTGCAATATTGTAGGTGATTCTTAAATATAGATTTGTAGGGTTTGGGCTCTTAAAAGTATCAAAAAATATAAGTATTTTAACGTTTTTTTTAATGTTTTATTCGAAATTTTAGTTAAAGTGATAAAAAATTCAGACTTAAGTAGTTTTCAGATTGATAATCAGGTCTTTATAAAACCAGAATATCTCATCCATCCATTCATTTCTGGTAATAAATACCGTAAACTTAAATATAATATTTCTGAAGCTAAAAAATTGAAGAGCAAGACTTTGTTGACTTTTGGTGGAGCTTTTTCTAACCATATATCGGCAACGGCTTATACTGGTATGGAAAGTGGTTTTAAGACCATTGGAGTGATAAGGGGAGATGAATTAGAAAGTAAGATAGAATCCAACCCAACTTTAAGATTTGCGCAATCATGTGGAATGAGATTTTTATTTGTTACACGAGAAGATTACAGGTCTAAATCTAGTGTAGAGTTTATTGAAAAGCTTAGGGTTAAATTCGGCGATTTTTATCTCATTCCAGAAGGCGGTACAAATAGTTTAGCAATTAAAGGTTGCGAAGAAATTTTAACTAAAGAAGACAATCAGTTTGATTATATCTGCTGTTGTGTTGGTACAGGAGGTACAATTTCTGGCTTAATAAATTCAGCGAAGGACAATCAAAAAGTATTAGGTTTTCCTGCGTTAAAAGGCGACTTTTTAAAAGAAGATATTCGTAAATTTGCCAAGAATGAGAATTGGGACTTGGTTACTGATTATCATTTTGGTGGCTATGGAAAAATAAAACCAGAATTGATTACGTTTATAAATAAATTTAGGAAAGATTACAGTATTCCGTTAGATCCAATTTATACAGGGAAAATGATGTTTGGGATTATGGATTTAATAGGGAAAGGGTTTTTTCCAAAAAACTCAAAAATATTAGCAATTCATACTGGTGGCTTACAAGGTATTACTGGTATGAATTTGAAACTAAAACGTAAAAACCTACCTTTAATAGACGAATGAAGACAAAATTTAAATATATAGTTATAATAATTGTTGCGTTAGCTTTTAGTTGTGGTTCCAAAAAAGGAATTGTAACAAAGAAGAAGAATAATAAGACTAAGACTGTTGATGTAAAAGAAGGAGCAAAAACAACTGAAACTGATATAAAGGAAGTTGAGGTTAAAACAACAAAACCTCCATCTTCAATAGATAACTATATCTCTAGTTATGTGACAATTGCAAAGACGGAAATGCGTAAATCTAAAATACCAGCAAGTATTACCTTGGCACAAGGTATTTTAGAATCTGGTTCTGGTCGTGGTCGATTAGCTGTAAAGGCTAATAACCATTTCGGAATTAAATGTCATGGCTGGAAAGGTGCAAAAATTTATCATGATGATGATGCCGCCCAAGAATGCTTTCGAAAATATAGAAAAGCTGAATCCTCTTATGAAGATCATTCTAAATTTTTAATAGGTCGTAAACGTTATGCTAAACTTTTTAAATTAAAGCCTAATGATTACAAAGGATGGGCAAAAGGATTAAAAGCTGCAGGTTATGCTACTGATAGAAAATATCCTCAAAAACTCATTAGCTTAATAGAACGTTATAAACTCTATAAATATGACGAAGAGGTTTTGGGTAGTAATGGAGTTGAGAGAGTTAGAGTTAATAGTGGTGTGATACGTCATATTATTGAAAAAGGGGATACCTTGTACTCACTTTCTAAACGCTATAACACTACAGTAGATATTATAAAAGATTTAAATAATCTAAATACTAATGACCTTACTATAGGTCAAGAAATAATGATTCCTAATTAATTTATGTTATATAAAAGAAGTAGTGCTTTATTTAAAGCAGCAAAAGACGTTATTCCTGGTGGTGTTAATTCTCCTGTAAGAGCATTTAGTGCTGTTGGAGGAACACCAATTTTTGCCAAATCGGCTAAAGGAGCATATGTGTACGATGAAGATGGTAACCGTTTTATTGATTATATCAATTCTTGGGGGCCAATGTTGCTTGGGCATGCATTTCCTCCTGTTGTAGATGCTGTAGTTGAAAAAGCAAAAGCAGGAACCTCTTTCGGAATGCCAACGGCTCTAGAAACAGAGATTGCTGAGTTGGCAGTTTCTATGGTGCCTAACATTGATAAGATTCGTTTTGTTAATTCGGGTACTGAGGCTTGTATGAGCGCAGTTAGACTAGCACGTGGATTTACTAAAAAGGATAAAATCATAAAATTTGCAGGTTGCTATCATGGACATAGTGATTCTTTTTTAATTGCAGCGGGAAGTGGAGCTGTAACTTTAGGAACACCTAATAGTCCAGGTGTGACAGAAGGTACAGCTAAAGATACTTTGTTGGCAAAGTATAATGATTTAAGTAATGTAAAAGAACTAGTTGAAGCTAATATCAATGAAATAGCTGCAATTATTATAGAGCCAGTTGCTGGCAATATGGGTTGCATCCCTCCAGTAGATGGTTTTCTTGAAGGATTAAGAGCGATTTGTGATGCGAATGATATTTTATTGATTTTTGATGAAGTTATGACTGGATTTAGATTGGCTAAAGGAGGTGTGCAAGAGTTGAAAAATGTTGATGCTGATATCGTTTGTTTTGGGAAAGTAGTTGGTGGTGGTTTGCCAGTAGGTGCTTTTGCGGCTAGAGATGAGATTATGAATCATTTAGCTCCGCTCGGACCTGTGTATCAAGCTGGGACATTAAGTGGAAATCCATTAGCTATGGCAGCTGGATTAGCTATGCTTAAATCTATTGATGCTGACAAAGGTTTGATGAATAGGTTAGATGAGAAAACTAAATACCTTCATAATGGTATTGCCGATGCTTTAAATAAGAACAAAGTAACACATACTATTAATAGGATTGGGTCTATGATTTCGGTGCATTTTTCTGAAGATGCTGTTGTGGATTTTGATTCTTCAGCTAAAGGGAATAATGAAACCTTTAAAAAGTTCTTTCATGGTATGTTAGATAAAGGAATTTATATTGCTCCGAGTGCTTTTGAAACATGGTTTATTACTGATGCGCTTACTTACCTAGATTTAAATGAAACTATTGCGGCAGTTGAGGCTATTGCAAAAGACTTATAAATAAAAAATCTCGCAATTTGCGAGATTTTTTTATGATTTACTTTGATTATTTATTCTTGAGAAAAAGATTTGTAACGTTCGTATTGCTCATCAGTTAAAGCCGCTTTGACTTGCTCATCTAATTGGTTTTCAATTTTAGCAACAACTTCTGGATTTGATGTATTATTCTTAAGACTAGCTCTAGCTTCTCCATAAACTCTTAGGGCATTATAAATTTCATCACGTTGATTGTCATTAAATTTTACATACTTTCTTAGAGCTTCTGTTTTTTCTGAAGCTTCAGCGTTTATTTCAATTTTAGATTGCGCCATTACAGATTGTGTCCCCAAAATCATTGCAAAAGCGAACAAGCATAGTGTAATTACCTTTTTCATTATGGATAGTTTAATTAATTTGAGTACTAAAATAAGAATTTTATTCAATTAAAAGAAAAAGTATCGCCTAAGCGATACTTTTTCTTTTAAAAACTATATGCAACTATTGTTTTTTGCTTCGTTTTCCATGTTTTCCATGTTTTTTAGGTTCCATTTTTTCAAACTTAGCATATTGTTCTGGTGTTAAAATGGTCTTGAGCTCACGCTTCATTGCAATCAGTTGATCGAGTTTGTGATTTTGCATTTTTACGCGTTCTTCTTTTGATGGTTTTTCTCTTTTTTCACCATCAGCTTTATGCTCTTTTCTTAAACTCTGATTTACTTCAGCTTGTTTTAGGATTAGTTGATGTACTTTTTGTTGTTGAGTATCAGTTAGGTCTAAATGCAATGTCATTTTTTTTGCTTTTAAATCTGCGATATCTTTAGGTGTCATGTCTTTTCTTAGTTCCATTTTGTCATGACGCTCTGATGCTCTTTTTCTTTTTTCTTGTGCCACACCATTTAAAGTAAATAGAGCTAAGGCAATTACGATTAATTTCTTCATTTTTTAATTGTTTTATGTTATATTAGTTAAGACTTTGATTGTTTATTATAGTTTAAATGAGGAATGAATTTTAACATCAATTTTAACAATTAAGATTTATTTAAAAGTTGAAGTGTTGTCTTGTGTAAATTGCTTTGTTCTATTTTGTTTTTTAACCATGCATAAAAGCTTATAACAAAGATATCTTCTTCATAAGTCGAGGTCCATTCAAAAGCTGTTTCTATTTTATTTTTAAAACCCTCTGTTGTTATAATGGTTTGTTTTTTATAATACTGTTCAGCAAAACTTAAGAAGGTTATAATACGCATTTGTCCAATCTCTTTGAGATAAGCTGTATAGCCACGATTAAAACTCTTTAATCTAGAGTAAAATAAATTGTCTTCTTGTATTTCTATATAAAGCAACAGTTCTGCGACGTTCTTTTTAATAACCCAATCTATTCCAGCTTTTTCAATATACCATTTATCTGTGTGATAAAATTTAGATAATATTGATTTTGCTTTATCGTATTCACCTTTCTGAAAGTAAAACATTAAAAGCGAAAGGTGTAAGTCTAGTAAGGATTCAATGTCATTATGTTTTTTCTCAATGACGCTTTTAATAAGAGAGATGGCTTCTTCTTGTTGGTTAGCGTAGTTGAGGTTTAAGGCTTTGACTAAAGTTTTCTTTAGAATAAATTCTTTTTGGTATATGCCTTTTTTAAGAACCATGAGTTGTTCCATCTCTTTAATGTACTTTATAGAGGCTTCAAATTTTTTGTTCCTAAAAAGCGTATTAGCAATGATGTAAACAATCTGAATTTGATAATAGAGCTGTTTATTTGTGTCTTTTTTATTCTTTAGAATATCGTAACTCTTTAAAACAAAACCTTCAATCTGAAAATATTTGGTTGTAACCAAAGCAGATATGTTTGCAATCGCTAAAATCTGATATAAGGATTTAAACGAAAGAGATTCATTAAGTTCTATATGAGATGCTTTTAGAATTTGGGTAAGCTCAGTTTCAAAATTTATAACTTTTCCTTGATAGCTTATTGCATTTAAAACCGTCTTTAGTTTAGCGTACACTATATTTAATTGGTCTTCTAATTGATGTTTTTTCTGGTTTTCTTTTTGTTTAGAAATTAGAATTTCTAAATCAACTTTTTGGTAATTTGGAGCATACTGAATTTTAGTATGATAGATTTCGTTAAGAATTGGAAATAGTAAATGCTCGTCTGCAAGGCGTTCAGCTTTGTCTAAAATTTTATAAGCGATATCATAGTTTTTTTGAAGCAGATATGTGCGAGAAGCAAGGATGTATTTAATAATCTGCATATCTATAGAATTTTCGTCTTCTAGATTTTTATTTGCTGTAAAATCGATTAAGGATTGAAATAATCGCTTTCTAAGTGCATGGTAAGCATTGCTTTTTTCTGTTTTGTAGAGTTGTTTGCAAATTGATTTAGAATCACTTTCAGGTTTAGATAATAACTTAAATAATTGCACATTTTTTGTATCCTTTCTTTTATTCTTTTGATGTAGATAAGCTACAAATTTCTGTTGCTCTTCAGAATTTAAAGTATCAATTATGGTTTTTATAGCTATCATTTAGTCGTCATAATTATTTTTATAAAGACAATAAATATAAGTTTTTAAAATAAATAATATAAATTAAGTCGTCAGTTTTATGTAAAGATTGATTTTTGTGCTATTTGGTTTTGTTGCAGATTTGTCCTGTAATCATTAAAACAAAACATTATGAATTATCAAACAACAGTTTCATTAAAAGATGAAGAAAAAGTAAAAACAAAAATCAAGGAAGAAAAAGTTTATAATCAGAAACCAACTCCGGCTTTTATTGGAGCATCATGGACAGCCTTACTTATAGGTATGACTTCATATTGTATTGGACTTTGGAATGCTACTATGGAACTCAATGAGAAAGGTTACTATTTTACAATTTTACTATTCGGTTTGTTTTCTGTCATTTCAGTGCAAAAAGCAGTTAGAGATAAGTTAGAAGATATACAGGTTACTGATATGTATTATGGAATTAGTTGGTTTACATCCATAGCTGCAATCGTATTACTAGTTATTGGTTTATGGAATGCGGATTTAGAATTAAGTGAAAAAGGATTTTATGCCATGTCGTTTACTCTTAGTCTTTTTGCAGCTATTGCAGTGCAAAAGAATACTAGAGATGTAGCATATATTGATAAAGAAATTGAAATTAAAGAAGACTAAAAGTAGTTTTGATGATAGGTTAGTTAGTAACCCAAAACCTCGCAGATTGGTTTAGAACTGCGAGGTTTTAAATTAAGATTCATCATGAAAAATAAATTAACTAAATATCTTATAGAGTTTTCAAATACAAAGCTCTCAAGGCCTATTTCTGATAGAGTAAGAATTCTAGAAATCATTACAGTAGCACTAACAGCTATTGGTAAATTTCTTTTTGTAGATTATCTTAATTGGAGGTTGCCTTTTGTGCTAATTACAATTCTTGGTTGGTCCATTTATGTTTGGTATCGTTACAAAAAAAATAATATGGTGTTGAAGGATTGGGGTTTTAGATTAGATAATTTTAAATCCGTTATAAAACTTGTATTACCATTTGCTATTGTTTCAATACTGTCTTTTTTTATCATTGGCTATTTTCAAGGGACATTAAACATAACTTGGCATATTATACCATTACTAATAACATATCCTATTTGGGGAAGTGTTCAACAATTTTTAGTTATTGGATTGGTTGCAGGAAATTTGAATAGTTTAAAAAGCTTTAAATTTAAAAGAGCAACAATCATATTTGCTACAGCTATTTTGTTTTCAGTTGTTCATTATCCATCAACTTGGTTGATGCTAGGTACTTTTATTTTAGCATTGTTTTATGGCTATGTCTATTTAAAAATAAAGAATATCTATGTGCTTGGAGTGTGTCATGGATGGTTAGGCGCTTTATTTTATTACACAGTTGTTAATCAAGACCCATTTGCAGATGTGTTTTTGAACTATTTAAATTAAACGTATTATGAAACGAGCATGTTCAAAATTTTATCACCAATAGAAATGATAAATAGCGAACAGCATGTGTCCATAAAGAAACAATAAAAATAAACTCATGAAATCAAAACTATTAAATGAATTACCGGAATTATTAGAGCATAATATTATTTCAGATGATGTAGCTTCAAATATTACCGCGTATTATCAATCGAAAGCAGATGAACAACCAAACAGATTGTTTACTATTTTTGGAGTGTTAGGTTCTGCTTTAGTTGGATTAGGCATTATATTAATCCTTGCTCATAATTGGGACAATTTTTCTAAGCTGGTTAAAACATGTTTTGCTTTTCTACCACTGATTTTAGGGCAGGTAGTTTCAGGATATAGTATCTTGAAAAAGAAGAGTCAAGCATGGAAAGAATCTTCTGGCACGTTTTTGTTTTTTGCCATTGGAGCATCAATAGCACTTATTAGTCAGATTTATAATATACCAGGAGATTTGAGTGGGTATTTGCTAACATGGATTGTATTGGGTCTTCCTCTAATTTATGTACTTAATTCAAAAGCGGTCACGATGCTAATTATTGTTTTTGCAACATATTATGCTTGCGAGTTAGGTTATAGTTTTGGTAATGCTGATAAAGCACCTTGGTTATATTTCGCAATGTTATTAGGTACAATTCCTTTTTATATTAATTTATTAAAGCAAGCACCTAAAGCAAATTCAACTTCTATTTTTAATTGGTTATATGCGCTAAGTCTCACTATAATTCTTGGGGCATTTATTGGGTCTAATTGGTCTTTAGGCTTTTTAATGTATGCCATGCTATTTGGTTTGTTTTATAATTTAGGAAAGATGCATGTTTACAACAATCAACAATTGAGACGGAATAGTTTTGTGGTAATAGGCTCGTTAGGAACAGTAATATTGTGGATGATTCTTAGCTTTAATATGATATGGAAAGAAATGCAGAATGAACTTATAGTTTTCAATTCATATGAGATGTTAATATCCATTGCCTTATTTATTGCCGCTTTAGGACTATTGCTTTACTCAAGAAAGAATAAGGAAAATTTAAAATTCAATCTATTTCAATATATGTTTATATTATTTGTGGTTGTATTTGCTATAGGTCACAGTAATTATGGATTAGGTACAATATTTACGAATGTTATTGTGCTAGCTTTAGGAGTGTTTGCCATTAAAATTGGCGCTGATAGTTTTCGATTTAGTATTCTAAATTATGGACTTTTAATTATTACTGCAATGATAGTGTGTCGATTCTTTGATACAGATATGAGTTTTGTATTACGAGGCCTATTGTTTGTTAGTGTTGGACTTGGGTTTTTCTTAACTAACTATATAATGCTTAAAAAGCAAAAAGAATTGAATCATAAAACATTAAAATAAAACGTATGAAGACGATACATGTATTTCTAATATTTATAGCTGTAGTAATATTGCAGTTGTTTGTGCCTGCAAAGATGATTTTTGATAAAGAAGCGGTTTTAAAAACAGGAACAGTTTATAAATTTAAAACCAGACCTATTGATCCAAGTGATCCATTTAGAGGGAAGTATGTAACTTTAAATTATGAATTAAACACTGCCGAAACTATGGACTCTACATTGAGAAGGGGAGATAAGATTTTAGTTTATCTCGAAACTGATAGCTCGGGTTTTGCTAAGCTTCATAGTGTTAGTAAAACTGAAAAAAATAGCGATAGAGATTTTGTTGAAGCAAAAGTACAATGGTATAATTCTAAAAGTAATAGTGTGAATTTTCAATTGGAATTTAATCGCTATTATATGGACGAATTTAAAGCAAAACCTGCGGAAGATATTTATAGAGAATACAATAGAAGACGAGACACTATAAATAAGACTTATGCATTAGTAGCTGTGCAAGATGGTGAAGCCGTATTAAAAGATGTGTTTATAAATGATAAGCCCATTCTATACTATATTGAAAAGCAGGATAATCAATAATTTGTATATTGTGTAAATAACAAGCATCTATGGCATACTGGGTTTCGACTGCATTTTTAATTTTAGTAATATATATTGGTATTAGTGTCGCCTTATATTACCTACAAGATTATATGCTGTTTAAACCAGAAAAACTACCAAAGGATTTTCTGTTCGATTATGAAAACCAAGAAACTAAAGAGTATAATTTAGAAACTAGAGATGGTGCCGTAATTAATGGATTGCGATTTTTTCCAAAAGGAGAAAGCAAAGGAGTGGTGCTATATCTTAAAGGAAATTCTAAAAGCATTAAAGGTTGGGGAAAGTTTGCAGTAGATTTTACAAGACATGGTTATAATGTTTTGATGGTAGACTATCGTGGTTTTGGTAAAAGCACAGGAAAACGATCTCAAAAGGCTATTAAGCGCGATTTGCAACTCGTTTATAATAAGATAAAAGAGTTAACAACAGAAGACAGGATAATTCTTTATGGACGCTCATTAGGCTCTGGTTTCGCTACGAAATTAGCTTCAATGAATAATCCTAAACTATTAATCTTGGATGCGCCATATTATAGCTTAACTAAAGTTACCGCACGTTATGCCCCTTTTATGCCTTTGTCTTTGTTGATGAAATATCCTTTACCAACATACAAATGGTTAAAATATGTGCAATGTCCTATTCATATTATTCATGGCACGCACGATAAGTTGATTCCGTATAAAACGAGTGTAAAATTATCTCAAATTAAACCAAAACTCACAAAGTTGCATACGGTTATTGGAGGTGGACACAAAAATTTAAATAATTTTGAATCGTATCATAGTATGTTAGATGATATTCTTAATAGTCAACCCAAAACCATTGATTTAGAAACCACAAGTATTAATGTTATTCATAGCTCAAAGAAAACAAAAAAGAAAGCTTAAAAAGTTAGTTATTATACTTTTTGGTCTATATGTTATGATAGGATCAGCACTTCACTTTTTTCAAGAAAAATTATTGTTTTTACCAACAACGCTAGAGCAAGATTATCAATATCAATTTGACTATCCTTTTGAGGAGTTGTTTCTTAAAACGGATGATGATGCTGTAATAAATGCACTACATTTTAAAGTAGATAATCCAAAAGGCGCTATCCTTTATTTTCATGGTAATGCAGGCGACCTTAGTCGTTGGGGAAATATCACTGAATATTTTGCTGCAATGCAATACGATGTTTTAGTTATGGATTACAGAACTTATGGCAAAAGCAAAGGAAAATTAAGTGAGCAAGGATTTTATAAGGATGCTCAGTATTGCTATGATTATTTGTTGAAACAATATTCAGAAAATCAAATTACGTTATACGGAAGATCTCTCGGAACAGGAATAGCGTCTTATGTAGCTTCAAAAAACAATCCAAAACAGCTCATTTTAGAAACACCTTACCACAGTATTTTAGATGTAGCAAAACAACGTTTTCCAATCTTTCCGGTTAAGCAATTGTTGAGGTATCATTTTCCTACGTTTAAAAACTTGCCTAAGACGCTTTGTCATATCACAATTATTCATGGCACAGACGATAATCTTGTGCCATATACTTCAGGTAAGAAGCTTTCAGAATTAGGTTTAGATAATTTAAATTTTATAACCATCGAAGGTGGAGATCATAATAACCTTATTGAGTTTAAAGATTATCATAAAATTATAAAAACTATACTTCCTTAAAATAGGTTTTTACTCATTGAAAAGCAGAGTACACTCATTATGTGTTCTTTAACCTAAGTTATCATAATACTTTTAGTTGAATCAAAAAACGAAAGATTATGCAAACAAAAACAAAAATTTTAGTTGGAATTACAGGTGTTATTGCGCTATTTGTAGTTACAGCTTTATCGGTTAACAAAACTTCAGAATGGCAACAGGTAGCAGAAGCAAACAGAGAAAAAGGTTGTGTGTTTATGACCACATTTGGGGAGCAGTCTTCTGATGGTTATGCGCAATTTAAGATAAAAGAAAATATACAATCCATTGTCAATGATGGTTTAGGTTGGTTGGCAAAAGCACAATTAGAAAACGGAGGATATGGAGCAGGTAGTCATAATAGACAAGAGGAAATGAATCCGTATGCTGTAAATGCAGATCCTGCAACAACGTCAATGGCAGCTATGGCAATATTGCGAAGTGGCAGTACATTGAAAAAAGGGCAATACAAAGAGCAACTTAAAAAAGCATTAGAGTTTTTGTTAACTCAGGTCGAAAGTGTGTCTAAAGATGATACGTTCATCACCTCAGAAAAAGGGACACAGATACAAAGGAAACTAGGAAATAATATAGATGCTGTTTTAACAGCACAGTTCTTTTCAAATTTATTGAAAGATAAAATTGATAGAAAAACAAAAAAGCGTATTGAGAAATGCTTGGATATTTGTGTGGATAAAATTCAAAATGCAACAGGATCTGATGGAAAAGTAAAAGGAGCAGGTTGGGCTGGAGTTTTACAATCTGGTTTAGCGACAAGTGCTTTAGAATCTGCTGGTTCAGTTGGTGCAACGTTAGATGAAGTTGTAGTAACAAGTCAGAAAAATTATCTAAGAGATAATTATGATGAAGATTCAAAATCTGTAAAAACTACAGATGGAGCAGGTATAATTTTGTATTCAGTTAGTAATTCTGCACGAGGCTCTGCAAAAGATGCAAGAAAAGCTAGAGAGTTAATTGCAAAAGCAAAAAAAGATGGTAAGCTAAAAGAGGGAGATAAAGTTACTGTAGAAAATCTTCAAGATATTGGTGTTTCAGAAAACGAAGCTATAGGTTACACTTCTTCTTACAATGTTTATAATGCTTCCAAAGTTCAAGCACAACAAAATGATGTGATGTCTGGTTTTGGAAACAATGGAGGTGAGGAATTTTTAAGTTTTTTACAAACAGGAGAGTCAATGGTTGTTAACGATGACGATGACTGGAAAACTTGGTATGATGATGTTTCTGGACGATTAATGAAAATTCAAAATAGAGACGGAAGTTGGAGTGGTCATCACTGTATTACAAGTCCTGTGTTTTGTACAGCTACAAGCCTTTTAATTTTGTCTATTGAAAATGATATAGAGAATTTAAAACAAACAGGTGAGGAATAATATCCTTCATTATTAAACATAAAAAAGGCTTCAAATTAATTTGAAGCCTTTTTTTAAATTGTATTCTAATTTAGATTACTTAGGATCTAAAATAAGATTAATACGCTCTATTGCATCTGCAATGTGTATTCTGCTCATAGAATCTCCACCACGTGCTGAACGTAATTGACTACGTAATGTTTTTAGCTCAGCTCTTACAACTGCTCTAATATCTGACTGACTTGTGTTTACAGCAGTAGATTTTTGGTAACCTCCAAAAGCAGGCGCTTTACGTTGGTTCTTAGCGGTCATTAAATAACCTAATCTATCAATATGTACACGTTGTAAGTTACGTCTGTATGTGTCAATTTTCTTTCCATTTCGTAATTCACTCCAAACACCAGTACGAAGGTCTCTCATCATTTCTGTTAGAGAATACGCCTTACTATCGTAAGTATTTGCTTCTGTTAAACGTTGCATTTTACCTAAACTCAAAATGTTATTAAGTGTTCTTGCTTGTAATGCTCTAACACGATCTACAGAACCAGAATATTCAATACGATCAAAAATAGTTTTATCAATTAACCACTCTGGAGTTGTAAATAAATTTTCTTGAATAAATTTCATTGCTCTTTTTTGATGGTCTTTAGCTACAGCAGTATAAACTGCTCCTGGTTGATCTGCAGCCTTATAATGTTCATAAACTCCACCAATATTATTAGAAACATGTCCCATGTAACGGTTAAATTGAGAAACTACATGACCATACATTTCCTGTAAATCATCATAGTCTTCTCCAGCTTCTGTCGTCCAGCTAATTAAGTTAGGAACAATACGCTTTAAGTTTTTAATTCCGTAATCACTAGCTAACATTGCATCATCACCTAAATCTTCAGTTTGAGAACTTGGATCGTGAATATCACCTACTTGTTGGTGTCCAAAACGATACATTGGATCTCCAGCATGGTCCATAATCCATTTATTTAAAGTAGATTTTTCATCTTCAGCAGATGTGTCTAAAATAGGTTTGTAACCCCAAGCAATAGCATATTTGTCATAGATTCCAATGTTTGGCATTAATGCTACTCCTTCATCACCTGGTTGAGCTACGTAGTTAAAACGAGCATAATCCATGATTGATGGCGCAGTACCAAACTTTTGTGTAAATGCAGCATCACGTAATTTTTCTACAGGATAAGCAACGCTACTTCCCATGTTATGAGGTAAGCCTAAAGTATGTCCAACTTCGTGTGCAGATACAAAACGAATTAAACGTCCCATAACTTCATCTTTAAATTGAGGACTTTGAGCATCTGGATTAATAGCAGCAGTTTGTACAAAGAACCAACCACGTAATAATGACATTACATTGTGATACCAGTTAATGTCACTTTCTAAAATCTCTCCAGTTCTCGGGTCACTTACGTGAGGACCATTTGCATTAGGAATTGGTGACGCTAAATAACGTACTACAGAATAACGTACATCTTCTGGACTCCATTCTGGATCTTCTTCAACAGAAGGAGGATCCATAGCTATAATCGCATCTTTGAAACCTGCAGCTTCAAATGCTACTTGCCAATCTTCAATACCTTGCTTAATATATTTTCTCCATTTTACGGGAGTCGCTCTGTCAATGTAATAAATAATTTGTTTTTTAGGAACAACTAATTCTCCTCGATTAAACTTTTCTAAATCTTCATCTTTAACTTCTAATCTCCAACGATCTAAGAATGTTAAAGATTTACTTTTTTGGTCTCCTAAGCCGTAATCTGTTTGACTTCTAGCAAACCACCCAACACGCTCGTCAAAATAACGACGTTTCATAAGGTTGTCTGGTAAAAGAATCATCGAGTTATTAATTTCTATAGAAATACTACCTGTACTTGAGTTAGAAGGTGGAGAACCAGCAGCATAAGTTTTTACATGTCTCGCTTCAATATTTCTTGGGTAACTTTTAATATTTTCAATAAATGATTTATCACTTTCTAAACGTGTGATTTTGTATGGCCTTCTTCTAAATTGAGGTAAACCTAAAGATTTTACATCCTTTGAGAATAAAGGAGAGGCATCAATTACAGTGCTTGTAGAATCCTTACTATATGCTTTAATTGGGAACGTGTATAAAACAGGTTCAAAGTTAGAGTTAGAAACGGCTTCATTCACAGGAAGTGAATCTGCAGCAACAACGTTATAAGACACAACACGTAGTATAACTTTTTTTCCTTTTTTCTCCCAACGTAATACTTGTTCGTTTTGTTTTCCTCCACCAAAGCCTAAACCAGCTGCAGTTTTAGAAATACGAGTTACCATAAGCATTTCTCTATCAAATAAAGAATCAGGAATTTCGTAGTAATACTTGTCATTTAAAGTATGAACAGTGAATAACCCTTTGTCGCTTTTAGCATCTTTAGTGATGACCTTATTATAAGGTTTTGGGTCATTTTTGCCAGGCTTTTTTGCTGGTGGTTTTGCCATTGCGGTGGCATTTTTTTTCGATTTGCTAGCTTTTTTGGCTGTAGAACATGAAAATGCCAAGAAAGCCGAAACTACAAGAAGTAGCTTGATTGATAAATGTTTCAAAATAGTCGGTTTTATTAAATTTTGATGAAAATACGGATTATACTAAGAATCTTTCAAAATCAGGATCGATTTTAGTATTTTTTTAACGTGATTCTTAAAGTGTATCCAAATATGCTTGTATTACGTCTACTCCTTCAGTGTGAAGTAGTGTAGTTCCTATAAATGGCATACCTATTCCTTCTATAGTAGTTGAAATTCTGTATTGGATACTAAAATTTCGTTCTACAATATTACTATCCTCTAATCGAGTTTCGAAAGCAAGATCTAAAGTAGACTCATTTTCACAATAACCACCTGGTATATGACAATGCGCACAGTTTATGTCCATGTATGCTCTAGCTCTAGATTCTAATGAATTTGAAGTGTCTTCCCAGTTAGGAAGCCTTGTAACAGGAGTACTGTCAGAGAAACCTGTTAATTGACCATTGTTTGTAAATTGTTCTAATTGATTAACTCCGTCAATTTCAAAATTCATAGATCTTAATTTTGGACCAATTGGTGTAGCTCTATTAAAAGTACTATGACATGTAAAGCAATCAGTGTCAGACGGAATTTTATAAGTTGTAGAATTATTAGTTCCGTTTGCATCAATCCATGTTACGGGTATTTCACTTCCTACTAAATCCAAGGTTGCGTCGGTTTGGTCTTCATTCCATTTGTAATCTCCTGTTTCCCAATCTCCATTAAGTTTAATAAGAATACGAGTTTCAACTATGGTCTTTCCTAAGGATAAATCTCTATCATCAATATTATAATAAAATGTTTTAGCGATTACAGTATTATTTGGAAAAATTGGTAAATCATTACCATCAAACTCCATGCTTGTGTTTTCAGGCAGTGCAATAATACGTTGTTTATGAGCGTAATCTGAAAATAATGTAGTGTTGAGTTGATATTCGAAAGCATGTGGAGTAATGCTGAGTTCATTTAAGTTTCCTGTGAATAAATTTAATTCAGACAGGTTGGTTTTAAATTCTGCAATTACAGCAGGTTCAACAACAGGAGTTACTGAATCATCATTTTCACATGAAAACGCAAAGAATGCAGTAAGACATAGAATAAAGTACTTTTTCATCTTTTAGGGCAATTTTTCTGATTTATAGCTGGTTGTGAAATTAATAATTTTGAATTAATTCACAAATTTTTTTTTCAACTTCAAGAATGATTATGTAAACATAGTGTATAATAATACTTATTTATGATAAGTCTTAATCAAGATTAATTTGAATATTAATAATTTTAATAGCTTAGCAAGATTCAAAATAATTAGTTTATGTTTTTCTTAATATTTGGTATACGAAGCTCTAAAGTTAAAAGTAAAGAGCTTAAGGGAAATACAGTTTGCAGTAAATGCAATAGTGTTGAGTCTTTTAATGTGCAAGGTAGTGCTAGCTACTTTTACTTGTTCTGGATTCCTTTAATACCATTAAGAAAGTCTGTTGAGTTTATTTGTAGAAAATGTGGTCAGCATCATTATAAAGAAACTGCTCCTAGAAATGTTATTTCTAATTATGAGAGTGAACCTTTAAAACGACCAAAATGGCATTTTCTAGGACTTGGATTAATTGCTACATATTTTATTACTTTAAATGCTTATGGTTTTTTTAAAATTGCTAAGGATATTAAATCTCAAAAAGAGTATGAGGTTAAAATATATGAAGAAAATAAAGAGTTTTATAATGATTTGGCTTTGGTTACTGCAGATCCAAGTATGAAAAATGATACTATTTCTAAACAAATTAAAGCTTCAATTGATTTTACGCCATACAGTATTAACCAGAATGACGTATCCTACTTTTCTAAACAAAATTCTAATAAATTACTGGTTTTACTAAATATTGAAAAAGGCCAAAAGATAGATGACGTCAATAGAATACTTTTGATAAAAG
>NZ_JADGDZ010000059.1 GCF_016744625.1 Winogradskyella sp. | reverse complement strand
ATTGCACAATTTCATGAATTTCCATCGACTTAAAAAGCTTTCAGAATTTGGAAAAAAAGAAGCTGTAGTTGTGCTTTTAAGTCAAAATACACCAGCAAGGAAATCGCAAAAAAGAGCTGGTTTTAAATGTTTTAAAACAATAACTACATATAGTGTTTTTGGTAAAGAAGGCTATTATGTTACTAATAAAGAAATTAACTTATAATGGTTCAAATTGAGCATTTAGAATTTATTCGTATCTCAAAGGGGTTTGTGAATAAGCCCTTTGAAGTTACTAATGCTTGGGTTGAATACCAAAAAGTACGAGGGAGTAATGTCTTATTTTTTGTAGATTCTAAAGAGCAGCCACAGATTTTATCTTGGGCTAAAATAAAGAAGGTTAAGTTTATTGGTGAGGTTTTAGAAATTCAAGGACCTATTTATAAAGAAACGGTTTCAACTAAGCAATTATTTAAGTTCCTAAATGCTTTAAAAGATTTACCGTTTAAAGGTGTCTTTCTTAATTTGAGTACTGTTTATAATGTTGAATTTGAAGTGGCTTGTAGAAAAGCACAATTTAAACGACCTATCGGTCAATCTAGTACTAATTTAACAATTGTAGTAGATACTAGTGAATTTTCACCTGACAGAAACTGGAGGCGAAATGTAAAGAGTGCAAATGAAGAAAATTTTAAATTTGAGGTAAAACAAGACGCAAGTATTAATGACTGTGAAGTAATTGAAAAACTGCATGTCGAAAATTCAAAGATTAAAAAATTGAGCTATACACTTGTGTCAAGTCAAATAAAATCTTTAACAGAACAAGACAATATTTATGTTTGTTTCTTATACAAAAATGAAACTCCAATTGCTGCTAGAATTATAAGTATTGAAGAGAGCATTTCGTACGACGTTTTTGCTAGTAATTCATTAGAATCCAGAAATAATGGAGCGACTCAGTTTTTTATGCAATCTATTTTTGACTATTTGAAGAGTATTGAAATTTATAAATTTGATTTTTCTAGAATTCCACTAGGAAGAAAGGGAGCAAAAGGTGTTTACGAGTTTAAAAATGCAACGAGAGGACAGGTCATTCAGTATAATGGTGAGTGGGTATTTTTTAAAAATAAAAAATTGAGACATTTATATTATTTATATAACGCTATCATCAATAAAAAAGATTTTTATTAATGATAGAAATTATAAGAAAAGCCATAAGAAAAAGCTTAGGGAATTTATTTGGTCTAGTACTTTTTCAATTTTTTGGTAAGCGTTTATTATTATCTAAGTTAGACCAAAATAAAATTCTGTCGATATATTTTCACGATCCTTCTGTTGAAGTTTTTGAAACGCTTATAAAATGGCTTGTAAAACATAATTTTGAAATAGTTACTTTAAAAGAATTTCAAAAATATTACGACAAAAAAAAATGTAAGCATAAAAGAACTGCTTTTATCTCTTTTGATGATGCTTGGTTAGGAAATTTAGAGCTGTTGGATGTTCTTAAGAAGTATGATGTGTCAATTACTTTATTCGCGGCGCCTAAATCAATTATTGATGGACAAATATGGTTAAACTTTGTTAGAAGGCGATTTATGCAATTAAGTGAAGAAATGACTGATGGGATTAAAGTTGAGGATATAAAGTTTTTGTCGTTTTCTAAAGCATTTGAATTATATGAAGCAGCGAAAGAAAAAGGCGAAATTCAAAGAAGAATCATGACGAAATCTCAGCTATTAGATTTTGCAAAGTTTGCTTGTATTGGCTCTCATACGATGAATCATCCAATTCTAACTAATTGTAAAGATGATATTGTATTAAATGAGTTTAATGAATCAGAACGTATTTTAAAAAACTGGGGTTTGACGTCTAATGAATCACTAGCATATCCTAATGGTAGCTATAATGAGAATACTGTAACTTTGATAGGTAAGACTAATTATAAGTATGCTTTTACGACCAAGCCAAAGTTTATAGAATTTTCGTCTCAAAAAAATAATTTCGAAATTCCTAGAATTTGTATTCCTGATGGTTTTGGGAAATATGAAAACTTAGCAAGAATGTCTTCAGTTTGGACAAAAATATTTAAAGATTAGTATGATGCTTCAAGTGTCGTTTTTAGGAGATATAAGTTTTAATAATTGCTATAACGAGCTATATAAAACTCAAATAAATCCATTTGAGGATATAGAATTAGAGTTACAAAAATCTAATCTTAATATTGGAAATTTAGAATGTTTGGCTACAGGTGACTTTGGTGAAAACACTTTAAAACATCCAAGATTAGGTACAGAACAAAATACACTTAACTTATTACAATATCTTAACTTGGGTGTGGTTTCATTGGCGCATAATCATGTTTACGATAATTTGAAAAATGGGTTTGAAAAAACAACGGAGACATTAAAATCTCAAAAGATTAAATTTTTAGGAGCAGCTATTGATGAAGTTTTATCTAAAAAAGAATTAATCATTGAGGAGAACGGCGTAAAATTAGGTTTATTAAATTACGTGACTGAAAACACGAATCCTAAGATGCCCAATGATGCCGAGGTCTTTTTGAACTATTTTGAAATTGAAAAAGTAATAGGTCATATAAGTGACTTAAAACCTAAAGTAGATCATGTAGTTTTATTATTACATTGGGGAGGAAGAGTAGAAGAAGGTTTTTATCCAGATTTTAATCAACCCAAAATGGCAAGGAGATTAATTGATGCTGGTGCAGATTTAATTGTAGGAGGACATTCTCATACAGTGCAACCTTATGAGGTATATAAAGGAAAACATATATTTTATAGTATAGGAAACTTTTGTTTTGATGATATTATACAAGATGAAGAAATTTTTGAAATAGGCAGATATCGAAAACGAAAAGGAATAGTGCCTAGAATATCATTTTTAAAGGATAGCTATACTGTAGAGGTTAGTCATTTTAAAAATATAAAAGGCTATATAAAGCAGAATGATTCGTTATTAAGAAAGTTTAAAATGAGATGGAGAAATCTATTGTTTAAAGCGGTGAAATCAATGCCTTTGCTTTGGAAAATTTATTTTTGGCATTTAAAGAAAATTGTTCCGATAAAAATGTTTTTTATAGAAGCAAATGAAGGAGTGTTAAAAAAAATCCTAAACATAGACTTTAAAAGAGTTCTAAGATACATACAGAAATAATTATGGAAAATATCTATCTGCTAACAAACCATAGAGGAGCATTTGGGAATAAATATAAGGCACAACCATATCATAGTGGAATGGATAAGACAATGCTGACCAATTATTTTAAAGCGCATAACTTTAATGCTGTATTTATGTCTCCTTCTGAGGTTAATTTTAGAGATAAGAAATACAAAAATTGTATTTTTTTATACACTACTACAGAGGATAATAAAGAATATTATAAGTTATATATAGAAGATATTGTGCTTGGTTTAGAAGCAATTGGCGCGAAAGTATTACCGAGCTTTATTCATCTCAAGTCACACCATAATAAAGTGTTTATGGAAATATTAAGAGACGTTCAAGACTTTGAGCCTTTAAATAATATTGAGACGCAAAAATTTGGTACTTTAGAAGAGTTTGAAAGACATTTTGAAAAAGGAGAAGATAATGTAGTCGTTAAAATGGCTTCAGGTGCGTCAAGTCTAGGTGTTTTCTTAGGAAAAGGCTATAGTGACTTATTAGCAAAAGTTAAAAAAGCTAGTAAAACGCCTCATATTAAGGAAGATATTAAGGAAGGTTTGAGAAAAGTGAAGCATAAAGACTATATACCAGTTTCTAATCATAGAAATAAGTTTATTACTCAGAATTTTATACCAAACTTAACCAATGATTGGAAAATATTAATTTATTTAGATAAGTATTATATTTTTGAAAGACCAGTTAGAGATAATGACTTTAGGGCAAGTGGTAGTGGTAAAGAAAAGTATATGTTTGGCGATAAAGCTAATATACCAAACGGTATTTTTGATTATGCGAAATCAATCTATGAAAAATTAAATGCTCCAATGTTGTCAGTAGATATTGCTTACGCTAATAATCAATTTTATACCTTAGAATTTCAGTTTACTGGCTTTGGTACATCTGGGCAGCAGTTATCAGAGAATTACTTTTCTTATCAAGATGGTAAATGGGAAACCATTTATGATAAATTAGACTTAGAGCAGGTTTATGCAGATAGTATAATTGGTTTTAATAAAGCATCTCATGAGTGAAATTATAAATTTAGTATATCCAAGAATTTTCAATCTGTTTCTCCGTAAACATTAATCTATAATTAAATATGGCATCGATAAAAGTAAAGTTTGTAAAATTTTTGATGAATATATTTCCGAATAAGCCTAAATATCAAGAAAATCATTTTGTTCAAGAGATTTTTAGGCATGAGAAATACACTTCTTTATCACAACAAGAAAAGGAAATCTTTTTGGATAGATTGGTCAATTTAAATATTAAAGAAGCTAGAAGAAAACCTTTTGATTTGTTCTTTCCTTCGCATTCTTTTAAGGATCTTTTAATAGATAAAAAGGTGTTAGATTTAGGATGTAGTATTGGAGGTACAACAATCCAAATGGGTGAAGATTGGAAGGTTAAGGAGTTTCAAGGAATAGATGTAAGTGAAGAATCTATTGCTATTGGGAATCGTTTTGCATCAAACTTCAGTTCAGATACAGTTTACGGATTCAGTTGTAGTTATGCAGAAAAAATGTCTTTTGCTGATGAATCCTTTGATGCAATTGTGTCAGATGATACCATTGAACATGTAAGATCAGTGAAAGAAACACTTTTAGAGTGTAAAAGAATTTTAAAAAAGGATGGTGTTGCATATATCGTTTTTCCTTCGTTTAAGTTGCCTTTTGGTGGCGCTCACATTGGGTCTGTTACAAAAACACCTTTCTTAGAATGGTTCTTTTCTCCAAAAACGATTAATGGTGCTTACCAAGAAATAGTTGCAAAATGGGGAGATGATTTAAATTGGTATAAACCTAGAAAGGAATCTGAAGGCGATTGGGCAGTTGTAAAAGGTGGTATAGGTGTCAATGGAACTACTTACAAGAAGTTTTTATCTACTGCAAATGATGTTGGATTTAAAGAGATTTCTTTTGAGAGGATACCCTTATTATTAATAAGTAATACAGCATCAAAATACCCAATAGTTAAATTCATGTCATCCATGTTAAAACCACTTCTATCTATAGACTTTTTTAAGGACTATTTATCGCATCGACTTGTATTTGTTTTAAAAAAGTAAACTTTAAGATTGGTTATTAATTTTTAATGGTGAAAAAAGCAAATATTAAAACTTTAATTCTAGTACCTGCGCAAGACCAGTTTGGTGGTGTGTATAATTTTTATGAAAATTTGAAGCCTCATTTAGACGAGGAAACAGATTATTTTTATGTCGGTGAACCTAAGTTTCGTTTTAATAATAAGCTCATAGTTTCAATTATATACGTTTTTAAATTTTTTAAGATACTTAATAAACGTAAGCCGCAGATAGTCGTGTTAAACACATCTTTAAATTTAAATGCAGTCTTAAGAGATAGTATCTATGTGCTAATTTCTAAATTATACAGAAAGGAAGTAATTGTTTTTTGGAGAGGTTGGAATTTTAATAATGAGAAGTTCTTAAAATTCCCTTATTCTATTATTTCCAGTATGCTTTTGAAATCTAATAAGGCGATTGTATTATATTCTGAGATTGGTAATTCTTTGAAAAATTTAGGTTATAAAAAAGAGATTTATCAGCTTACAACTATGGTAGGAGATTTGGTTTTTAATCAACCTGAAAAGGAAAAGCGTAAAGAGACTTTTGATTTGATTTTTTTGTCAAGAGTTGAAGTCTATAAAGGTATAGGTGAGTTATTAAAAGCATTTGTCATATTGAAAGAAAAGCATAGTAATTTTAGATTAATTATTGCAGGAATTGGAAGTGAGTATAATAATATTGTTAATTATGTCAAAGAGAATAATATAAAGGATGTTCTATTTTCTGGATATTTAAAAGGAAATGAAAAACATGAACTTTTATCATCTGGTCATTTGTATGTTTTTCCATCCTATTCAGAAGGTATGCCCAATGCAGTTTTAGAAGCTATGGCTAATGGTGTGCCAATTATTACAACACCTGTTGGAGGTCTTAATGATTTTTTTGTAGAGGATGAAATGGGTAGTTTTATAAAAGTTAAGGATGTAAATAGTATTGTCGAAAAAGTAGAATATTTATATTCTAATGAAGAGCTTAGAAAGTCAATAAGCCAAAAAAATAGAATTTACGCAAAAGAACATTTTACAGGGCAAGTAGTTTATAACAAATTGAATAGTATAATTAATAACTAAATCTTGAGTAAAAAACCTATTCTATACGATATCAGAATTGCAACAGGAATAGCTATTATTCTTGTGGTTATTGGGCATTTGGCATCTAGAGGTGAAATCGGTATAGATGCATATGTAAATCTGAAGCGCGTTATCTATAAATTTCACATGCCTCTATTTTTATGCCTGTCTGGTTATATTGCTTATTATACATATCAACCAATTGAGTCGTTTAAGGATTACACGAAGTTTGTAAAGAAAAAATTTATAAGACTTTTTCCTGCTTATATAATTCTATCTTCTGTTTTTTTGATAGGCAAGTATTTTTTTGTTGAAGACACAGATGTAAATAAGTCAATTGTTAGTGTTTTAATATATCCTTCAGAAGGTAGCAGTGGATTTTTATGGTATCTATATGTTTTGTTTTTATATAATTTATGTATGCCGATTATTGATTACATGGTTCGCAATAAATTTTTGTTGTTTTTTGTAACGAGTTTAGCTTTGTCATCATTCGTCAACTTTCCTAAGATGTTCTCTTTAAACATATTCGTTTGGTATTTACCTTTTTTTATATTAGGATGCTATTTAGTTACAAAAAGAGAGACTTCTTTGTCTGTTTTGCAGAACTTTGGACTAGTGATAATTATATTGTTTTCAGTTTGGGGAATTTTAGAATATTTAAATCTGGTTAATATTCCGAAAAGCATAATTAGCTTATTTGCTATTTTTAGTGTTGGTTATATATCTTCAATAAAGATTGTAAGGAGTTCTGTATTGGAAAAAATAGGTTACAATTCATTTTATATTTATTTGTTTAATACTATGTTTATGGGCGCATTGTCAGTTCTATTAATTAAATGGCTTGGCAAAGACGCATTTTACCATAAGTTCTATTATTTTGCACCCGTTTTAGTGATTATTGGAGTTCTTTTCCCCATTCTTTTACATAAATATGTAATAAGTCGAATTCCAATTTTAAAAAATTTGATTAAGTAATAAGATGAATAAAATTTATAAGGATAGTTTTATAAAACTAAAAGCCTACTGTGAAGCTGAAAGCTTTAAAGGTTGGGATCCTTATGATGGGATGAACTCAAAAGTGTTTCAAGTTTTACCATTAAAGCATTGGGATTTGGCAAGATTGGCTTGGATTCAAGGCTTTAAACGTAGTCCCATAAATTTCAGAAAATTTTTATTAGTTCCAAAAGAGCACAACTCAAAAGGTATAGCGCTTTTTTTATTGGGTTATTGTAGATTGTATAAAGCTTCAGAAAACGGTAGCGAAAGTTTTGGTGCTTCAGAAGAAATTCTGACTAAAATTAACGAGCTCACACAATTGCTATTAAGCATGAAAGTTGAAGGTTACTCTGGTGCATGTTGGGGTTATAATTTCGATTGGCAAGCACGTCGTTTGTTTTTGTTCAAAAAAAACACACCAACTGTGGTTGCAACAGCATTTAGTGTTGAGGCTTTAGTTGAGAGTTATGAAATCACAAAAAATAAAGCCGTTTTAGATATTGTTTTATCTTCTGCCGATTTTGTATTGAATGATTTATCGCGTTCGTCTCACAAAAACGGATTCCTGTTTTCATATAGCGTTATTGATGGTAATAATACAGTAATAAACGCATCTCTTTTGGGAGCGAAAATTTTGAGTTTTTCCTATAAATATTCAAAAAACAACAATCATAAAGATATGGCGCAAAAAGCGGTTTTAGCGGCTTGCGAACTTCAAAATGAGGATGGTTCTTGGATTTACGGTTTACTTCCTATTCAATCGTGGATCGATAGTTTTCATACAGGTTTTAACTTGGATGCTATTGAAACCTATCAGCAGCAAACAGGTGATAATTCTTTTCAAACTAATATAGAAAAAGGATGGAATTATTATGTCGCTAACTTTTTTGAATCCGATGGTACACCAAAATATTACCACAATAAAACCTATCCTATCGATATTCATTGTCCGGCTCAAATTATAGTGACCGCATCTAAATTGAAGCAATTTAAAAATCAAACTGAATTACTAGAAAAAACTTTAGATTGGACCATCGAAAACATGCAAGACAAAAAAGGATATTTTTACTATCAGATAAAAAGAGGAGTGAGTTCTAAAATTTCTTATATGCGTTGGAGTAATGCGTTTATGTTTAACGCCTTGGCTCATTATCATTTAGAATCTAATTAAATATATGCAGTCCGAAGCCTTAAATAAAGTTATAACCTACGCACCAGAATCGAGAAAAGAACTGATCGATTATGCCTTTGAACACAAGAAGATTTTAGTTGCTGTGAATGCTGAAAAAATATTACATGCAACTGATGAGAGTAGAGCTATAATCAATAGGAATATGGGTTATCCTGATGGTATAGGAGCGGTTTGGGCTTTACAGAAAAAAGGACATAAAAGCGTTGTGAAAATACCTGGTTGCGAACTATGGTTAGATGTTGTGAAACAGTATTATAAGGATAAGACATTCTACTTAGTTGGCGGAAAGCAAGAGGTTATTGAGGCTACTGTAAAGAATTTAAATTCGGAATTTAAAGGGATAAATATTTGTAATTATAGAAATGGGTATTTGAAGACAGAAGAAGATGAAAATGATTTGATTACAGATATAATTAAACACCAACCAGATGTCGTTTTTATAGCTATGGGTTCACCTAAGCAAGAACTACTAATGGAGGAAATTCAAAAACAACATACTGCGGTTTACCAAGGTTTGGGAGGTAGTTTTGATGTTTATACAGGTAACGTAAAAAGAGCGCCAGAATGGTGGGTAAATAATAATTTAGAATGGGCTTATAGATTGGTTAATCAACCTTCAAGAATTAAACGTCAAATACATCTAATCCGTTTTTTTATGAACTTACAACTTAATAGATATTAAAAAATGACTTATAAAATAACCATCATTGCTGGTGCTAGACCAAATTTTATGAAAATCGCACCAATTATTCATGCTATTAAAACAGCAAAAAATAAAGGCGAACAGATAGATTACAGATTAGTACATACTGGCCAGCATTACGATAAGAATATGTCAGGTAGTTTTTTTGAACAACTTCAAATCCCAGAACCACATGTTAATTTAGAGTGTAGTGGTGGTACACAAGCAGAGCAAACGGCAGCAATTATGATTAGTTTTGAAAAAGAGCTAATGACTAATCCTGCCAATTTAGTTTTAGTGGTTGGTGATGTTACATCTACTATGGCATGTGCTTTAGTAGCGCAAAAATTGAACACTAAAGTTGCGCATGTAGAAGCAGGTATTCGCTCTGATGATTGGACAATGCCAGAAGAAATTAATAGATTAGTAACTGATAGTATCACTAATTATTTTTTCACGACGTCTGATTTGGCTAATAAAAATTTAAGCGATAGTGGTGTAAAAGCTGATCAAATTTTCTTTGTTGGAAATACTATGATAGATACGCTTTTAAAGCAAAGACCAAATTTTAAGGCACCTAATGTTTGGAGTCAATTAGAACTAAAGCCAAAATCTTATATTGTGATGACACTCCATCGTCCTGCAAATGTTGATGAAGAAAGTCAGTTAAAAGATATGATAGATGAAATTATAAATCATACTCAAGATTTGCCATTAATATTTCCTGTGCATCCTAGAACTGCTAAAATATTAGAGCGATTACAAATTGCGCATCCAAGATTGCATACCGTTGAGCCTTTAAGTTACTTAGAGTTTAATTATCTAGTTGAAAATGCAAAAGCGGTAATCACAGATTCAGGAGGGATAACAGAAGAAGCCTCAGTAATGAATGTGCCTTGTATGACTTTACGTGATAATACCGAACGACCAGAAACTATTACATTGGGAACTAATGAACTAGTTGGTACTAATCCTAAAAACTTAAAAAAATATTTAAATAAACTCTTTTCTAGTGGGTGGAAATCAGGAAAAGATATACCTTTATGGGACGGAAAGACAGCTGATAGAATAATAAATGTTCTCTTGCTAATTAATATTGTTGACTTAAAGAAATAGTACCTCGTCAGTTATCGCTAAATAGTGCTGGTAATTTTAAATTTTAATTTAAACATTCCCTTAAAATGTTTTAAAGAGTCAACCATTATGATTAAAACATTACTTGAAAATTTTTCACCTAGTGACAACCTATTTATTTGGTTGGCTTCAGCATTTATACTAGCTTTTCTAATTGCATTCCATACATTTCCAACGATAATATATGTCGCCAAGAAAAAACATCTAATGGATGAGCCTGATAGCCGTAGCTTACATTCAAATAAAACACCAACATTAGGTGGTATTGGCATCTTTTTAGGTCTTATTATAGTGATGACTATTGTGGGAGCCTTTTTAAATACTAAGGTCTTATTGTTAGTGATGGGAGGTTTGACCATTTTATTCTTTTTAGGCTTAAAAGATGACCTCACTGTATTATCAGCTCGGAAAAAATTTATTGGCCAACTCTTTGCAGCTGCTTTACTCTTCATTTTTACAGATACACGAATTATTGGGTTTTCCACGATACTTGACATTGATGTATTACCTTACTGGGTCTCTGTTGGCTTTACATTATTTGTTTACATTTTAATTATTAATGCTTATAACTTAATTGATGGAGTGGACGGATTAGCAGGTTCCATTGCTTTTAGTGTAAGTGCAATTTTTGTTTTTCTTTTTGTAAATGGTAACGACTTAAGTTTAGCAACTATAGCTATAGCTTTGTGTGGTGCGTTGTTGGCATTTCTAAGGCTCAATTTTTCGTCTAAGAATAAAATATTTATGGGAGATACAGGATCTATGATTGTAGGTTTTTTGTTAGCTTTTTTTACTATAAGTTTTATAAATATGGCACAAGTAGATTCAACATCTAGTTATTATAGAGCATCTCCTGCATTAGCCTTTGCACTACTGTTTTACCCACTAATAGATACATTACGTATTTTCTTTATTAGAATTGTGATTTTAAAAACAAGCCCTTTTAAAGCAGATAGAAATCATATTCATCATAAGTTTATTAAAAGTGGTTTTAGTCATAAAATGACAACATTCTTAATTGTAAGTATTAATGTGATTATAATTTGTATTGCTTTTAATTTATTAGACCTTGAGTTGAATACGCAGATTCTTTGTCTCATACTTTACGGATCTGTATTATATTTATTGCCATTTGGTATAAAAAAGTTAATAAAATGACTTATAAAAACACTGAGTATTTCTACTTAAATACAAGCTCAGTTTTGCTAGTCCTTTAAATGCAGTTATATTTGTTTCTAATAAAAAGGACATTCAATGAGATTTAAAATATTGAGCTTATTTTGCCTTATTCTATTGGCTTCTTGTGTTTCAAAAAAAGAAATACTCTATTTACAAGATATTGAAGCTAATGGTGAGCGTTCAGTGAATTATCAATCTGCTAATATTCAACCTAACGATATTTTAAAAATTACAGTAGAAAGTCTGGTTCCTGAAGCTGCATTACCATACAACAAAACTTCTGGCCAAGGCATGCAAGCTCAGAATATACAATTGATGCAGATAGATGGTTATTTGGTGTCCATAGATAACGCAATTAGTTTTCCTGTTTTAGGAAATATATCAACTGCCAATTTAACTACAAAGCAACTTGAAGACGCGATTAAAAATAAACTAGTCTCAGAAGGTCATCTTACTAACCCGACTGTTAATGTGCGTTTAATTAATGCAAAAGTCACGGTTTTAGGAGAGGTTAACCAACCTGGGGTTTATACGTTTACCGAGCAAAATATTACCTTATTACAAGCTTTAGGTTATGCAGGTGATTTGACTATTAATGGAAAACGAGATGATGTTTTAATGACACGCGAAGTAGATGGAATGCGAAAAGTAACACATATTGATTTAACATCTTCTGCGTTTATGGATAGCGAGTTTTATTTTATAAAACCTAATGATGTCATTATAGTGAACCAAAATAATCCTAAAGTTAAAAAAGCTGGGTTTGTAGGAGATGTTGGGACCATTCTAACAATTGCTTCCTTAGCACTAAGTATAACTATATTATTATCACGATAACCCTATGGATAATTCATTTAACGATTATGCTTTTAAAGAAGAAGATAGTGTTGATTTAAAGCAAGAAGTTAGACGTTATTTGCGTTACTGGCCTTGGTTCGCTTTAACATTGGCATTAACACTTCTTGGTGCTTACATGTATCTAAGATATGCACCACGTATTTATGAAACGTATTCAAAGGTGAAAATATTAGATGAATCGGAAGGTTTAGAATTACCTACGTCTGCATTCATCTTTAAACGTACCAATATAAATTTAGAGAATGAGATTGAGATTTTAACCTCATATCTCATCATGAATCGCGTCGTAAGAGATTTAAATTTAAATACAAGTTTTTTTGAAGAAGGTACTATTCAAACCTCTCAAGTTGATGTTTTACCATTTCATTTTGAACAAATTATTAAAGCAGATAGTATTACAGAAAACCTTGCGTATAAAGTTAACATCACTAGTATTGGCTTAGAGATAATAAATTTAAAAACGGAAAGTGCGTTTTCTTTTCCGGATTATGCTACAGATAATGAAAATCATCACTTACCATTTTACATTAGAATAAATGCTGAAGATGCTAAAAACAGCTTACTAGATAAAACCTATTTAATAAATTTCAGACCTATTAAAAGTACTGCTTTAAGTCTAAAATCTAAAATATTAGTAGAAGCAATTGGAGAGCAAAGTGACCTATTAAAACTATCTATAAAAGGGGAAAGCAAGGAGCTTTCAGAAAAAATATTAAATACTTTAATGGACGTATTTGATGAAGATGGTATAAATGATAGGCAGTTAGTATCTAAACGTACTTTAGATTTTATTGATGATCGCTTTGTGTTTTTAGCTGAGGAGTTAGATTCAATTGAAATTAGCTATCAAGATTTTAAACAAGATAACAATCTAGTCGATTTAGTTACTGATGCCGAATTAGGATTACAACAACGTACGCAATCAGAAGAAGAAGTTTTTAAGATAGATAATCAATTAGCATTAGCTAAATTATTAGAAAACTCCTTAAAAGATAATACAGGTTCGGGACTATTGCCTGCTAATATTGGTATTGAAAACCCAGGAATTAATAATTTAATTTCAGATTATAATCTAGCAGTAATCAATAGAGATAAATTAGCAAATAGCGGAGGAATTAATAACCCAACTGTAAAATTAGCTGCAAGTCAAGTAGAAGATTTAAAGTCTAACATAAATAGGTCACTTAGAACTTATGTCAATCAGTTAGAAGCATCACAGCGTCAAATGGGTAATAGAAATCGCTTGTTTTCAGGAAAAGTTTCTCAAATACCAGAAAAAGAGCGACTACTTAAAGCTATTGCTCGTCAGCAGAAAATTAAACAGAGTTTATATCTTTTATTACTTCAAAAAAGGGAGGAAGCTGCTATAAATTTAGCGATTACAGAACCATCAATAAAGATTGTTGAATATGCTTTATCTGGTTCAAATCCTATTTCTCCAAAATCTAATATAGTATATGCTGGTGCTTTACTTGGCGGATTGCTTTTGCCTTTTGGGATTTTGTACCTCATTTTTATGTTAGACACCAAGTTGCATAGCAAAGAGGACATCACAAAGTTAACATCTAATATACCGGTAATTGCAGAAATACCAGATGTAAAGAAAAAAGGTGATATTATTTTTACTGACCCTAATGATCGCTCAGCTCTTTCTGAATCGTTTAGAATATTAAGTTCTAACGTCGATTATATTTTACCAGTAAATGATAATGAAAAGGGTAGAATTATTTATTGTACATCAACTATAAAAGGGGAGGGGAAGACTTATGTGAGTCTTAATTTGTCTTTAGCGTTATCTAGTATTAATAAAAAAGTATTATTGATAGGTGCAGATTTAAGAAATCCACAAATCCATACGCACATTAATCAAGATAAGCATAAACCAGGATTATCTAATTACCTACATGATATAAATTATGATTGGAAGGATTCTTTAATCAATGGATTTGAGAAGCATCCGAATCATCATATTATCTTATCTGGTGCTATACCTCCAAATCCAGCTCATTTGTTAACTAATGGACGTTTTGAGAAGTTAATAGAGGAAGCTAAACATGAGTATGATTACATAATTGTAGATACAGCTCCTACAATTTTAGTTACAGACACTATGCTTATCTCTCAATTAGCAGATGCTACAATATATTTGGCACGCGCAAATTATACAGAGAAGAACCTATTAAAGTTTTCAAAGGAACTATCTGAATCAGGTAAGTTAAAGAACATGGCTTATGTGGTTAATAGTGTTGGAGCAAGTAAATCTTATGGTTATAGCTATAACTATGGTTATAACTATGGTTATGGTAGTAAGGGTTAAATCTTAATCATTTCTGTGCGCTTTTCTTTATGATAATTATCATGCTTTTTATGTGTTTTATAAGGTACTTTTATTAGTGATTTATAAAACCAATTAGTCATGAGAGATATAGCGCCAATTTCCACAATAATGTCCACAGATATCATAGCACTTAATAGAGATGATGATCTTGAGACTGCAGAGATGCTTTTTAAGCGTCATAAAATTAGACATATTCCGGTAGTAAAGGAAGAAGTAGTTATTGGTATGTTAAGTTATACCGACTTATTAAGAATTAGCTTCGCAGATGCTGTAGATGAATCAGAAACTGATGTAGATACTTTGGTTTATAATATGTTCACTATAGACCAAGTGATGGCTAAAAATATAGTTACCGTAAAATCCGTAGCAACGATTAAAGAGGTTGCAAAGATTTTAGCAACCCAAGAGTTTCATGCTTTGCCTGTTGTTGATGATGGTATTTTAGTTGGAATTGTGACTACAACAGATTTAATCAATTATTTACTAAAACAATTATAAAATAGAAAAGCGCTTAACGGCGCTTTTTTTATGAATTGGCTAAAGTTTTTAAATTCTTGATAGTTAAGGTTGGATTTTCACTTTTAAACACATGACTTCCGGCTACAAAAGTATCTGCACCTGCTTCTACGAGAGCTTTAATGTTTTTGTCAGTTACACCACCATCAATTTCAATACGTGTACCTAAGCCTTGTTCGTTAATCATTTGACGAAGATTTTTAATGCGTTTGTATGTGATGTCTTCAAACTTTTGGCCACCAAAACCAGGATTAATAGACATTAATAAAACCATATAACATTCTGGTAAGATGTCTTCTAAAACTGTTAGAGGTGTTGTTATATTAAGTACAATACCTGCTTTACAACCAGCATCTTTAATCTGTCTTAATGTTCTATGCAAATGCACTGTAGATTCATAATGTACAGTAATAATATCTGCTCCTACCTTAGCGAATTCTTCAATATAGCGCTCAGGCTTTTCAATCATTAAATGTACATCTAATGGTTTAGTAGCGTGTTTTTTTATTGCAGCAATTACTGGCATACCATAAGATATGTTTGGTACAAAATGACCATCCATAACATCAATATGAAACCAGTCTGCATCGCTATTATTTACGAGTTCTGTATCACGTTGTAAATTACCGAAATCGGCAGCTAGCATTGAAGGAGCAATTAATTTTGAAGCCATTATATAGGAGTTCTGTTTGGTTTGTGCAAAGGTAAATAAAAAATAAAGTTTCTTTTGTTTTGAATAGATAAGATGTTATAAAAAGTGAACCCACGGTAATCAGCCGTGGGTTCTTTCATCAATCAAAAAACGAACAGTTATGTTTTGTAACTGTTGTTACCTTTATTAGGTTGGTCGCTAAATATACAAAATCCTAACCTAAATACGTCTTTAATATTTTACTTCGTGAGGTATGTTTTAACCTACGAATTGCTTTTTCTTTAATTTGTCTTACACGCTCACGTGTTAAATCGAATGTTTCACCTATCTCTTCTAAGGTCATTGGGTGTTGATTTCCTAAACCAAAATATAAACGAATTACATCAGCTTCACGAGGTGTCAAGGTCTCTAAAGCACGTTCTATCTCTGTGCGTAAAGATTCATGTAACAAATCTCTATCTGGGTTTGGAGACTCACCACTACGTAATACATCGTATAAGTTAGAGTCTTCACCTTCTACTAAAGGTGCATCCATACTGACGTGGCGTCCAGAATTTTTCATTGACTCTTTAACATCGTTAATCGTCATGTCTAATTCTTTTGCGATTTCTTCTGCAGAAGGTGGACGTTCATGGCTTTGCTCTAAAAAGGCAAATGTCTTGTTGATTTTATTAATAGAACCAATCTTATTTAGTGGTAAACGGACAATACGAGATTGCTCAGCTAAAGCTTGTAAGATAGATTGTCTAATCCACCAAACAGCATAAGATATAAATTTAAAACCACGAGTTTCATCGAAACGTTGTGCCGCTTTAATTAAACCTAAATTACCTTCGTTAATTAAATCTGGTAATGTTAAACCTTGGTTTTGGTATTGTTTTGCTACAGATACAACAAAACGTAAATTAGCTTTGGTTAATTCTTCTAGAGCACGTTGATCACCAGCCTTAATCCGTTGAGCTAATTCTACCTCTTCGTCTGCGGTGATAAGATCTACCTTACCAATTTCTTGTAGGTATTTATCCAATGATGCAGTTTCCCTATTGGTAACCTGCTTGGTAATTTTAAGTTGTCTCATTTAATTCTAAGATTTGTGCAATGTCTCTACAACAACGTGTTGCTCTTATTATACGTACAAAAGCTCAAAAATGTTACAGACAATATAAAATATTTTTTTTGCAATAGGAATTAACAAAGATTATTTATCAATTCTAACGACTAAATACAAGAAAGCCCATTAAATAATGATAGGCTTTCTAATATATTGAGGTTAAAGAGAAGTAATTCTCTTTTTTTCTTCTCTAGGTTAAATTATGCGACTGAAATTTAACATCTTTTTCTTTAAAGAATCACAAACTTATTTTATAACTAGCTTCTTTATTATAGTATCTAATTTTAAAAAGTAAATACCAGTTTGTAAATGACTTATATCTATTTTGATAATATTAAAGTCTCTGTTTGTTATATTAAACAGTACTTTTCGACTTAGATTGTCATATAGAGCTATTGAATCTCCTAAGTAATTTTTAATATATACAACCTCAGATGTAGGATTGGGATAAATCTCTATCGAATCTAATTGTACATCAGTAATAGACAATTCGCTACAACCTGGCTCTAAACCATCATCTGTAATCGTCCAACCAAAAGTATTTATGATATTATTTCTAGCTATTTGACTATTACAATAGTTGCTATTTCCTCCATGAAAATCAATATTGTTTTGTAGAGATAAATTATTCCAGCCATTTAAAAGGGCATCGTAGTTTTGTATAGAGAGCGTTACGTTTTCAAACATAGAAAACATTTGAGTTACATTAGATACATCCCAATTACCTATGTCTTGATCAAAAGTCGTTGCATCTTGAAACATTTTCCCCATTTCAATTACATTTCTAACGTCCCAATTATCAATGGTTTGGTTGAAATTTTGAGCATTACGAAACATGGAAGACATATTGGTTGTGCTACCTAATACCCAATTATTTAATGGTTGATTAAAACTTGTGGCATACTCAAACATATTATTCATTAATAAAACATTTTGAGTAATCCAGTTTTCAATATTTTGATTAAAATCTGTAGCATTTTTAAACATACTGCTCATATCCGTTACACTATTGACATCCCAATTATTAAGAGGTTGGTTAAAACTATCAGTATTATTGAACATGGAAGACATATTAGTAACGCTGCCCAAAGTCCAGTTATTCAGTGGCTGATTAAAACTTATAGCACCTTCAAACATACTATTCATTAATAAAGCATTTACAGGTGTCCAGTTGTTTAATGTTTCATTAAAATTATAAGCATTTTTAAACATATTGCTCATATCAGTAACATTACTCACATCCCAACTATTAAGAGGTTGATTAAAATCATTGGCATCAAAAAACATACTTTCCATAGTTATTACATTACTTACATTCCAATTGTCAAGAGGCTGATTAAATTTATTAGCACCTGCAAACATGTCTTTCATAGTAATTACATTACTTACATCCCAACTCCCAATAGGTTGGTTAAATGTTTCAGCAAGAGTAAAAGTTCTTTCCATATTGGTTACGTTGCTTACATCCCAATCGTAAAGTAGTTGATTAAAAGAAGTAGCTTCATGAAACATACTATTCATGTTTGTTACATTACTCACATCCCAATTCCCAATAGATCCATTAAATCTAAAAGCTCTTCTAAACATACTTTCCATATTTGTAACATTGCTAACATTCCAACTGTCAATAGATTGATTAAACCAAGTGGACTGATTAAACATATCTTTCATAGTTATTACATTGCTTACATCCCAATTATCTAATGGATGATTATATTTAGTATTCGCGAACATATATTCCATAGTTGAAACACTGCTTACATTCCAATTTCCTATAGGCTGATTAAAAGTTATAGCATTATTAAACATCCCATACATATTAGTAACATTTTCCACATCCCAATTTATGATAGGTTGATTAAAATTGCTAGCAAGAAAAAACATATTGTTCATATCGGTTACATTACTAACATTCCAATTATTAAGCGGTTGATTGAAAATAGTTGCGTGCCAAAACATACCAGCCATATTGGTTACATTACTTACATCCCAATGTGCAATAGGTTGGTTTAGCTTTAGCATTATAAAACATGTAAGATAAGTCTGTTACATTACTTAAGTCGGGTTGATCTATGGCATTTATAACTAAAAACTCACAGTAGGCAAATGGCGCATTCATAGAACTCCAAGCAATATCTCCCCATTGTTCTACAGATTTAATTTTTAAATAATCTGATGTTAGTTGAAAGACAATGCGAGGGAAATCACCACGAACAGCAATAGTGTGTATGCCTGCCGATGGGAATACATAAGTGGCATCACCAGTTGCTCCTATGGTATCAAAATTGCCATCATTTCCCCAATCTATATCATAATCGTAGTCAGTACCATAAGTTGGTATTGTAATGCTTTCATAGGTTATTGTAGTTTCCCAAGTAGTAATAAAATGATTTTGAGCACATATTATGTTTACAGTAAATAATAGTATAAAGAAACATAGTTGTCTTATATTCAGTATGTTTGGAGCGTTAAGTTACAGGGTAAAAGTGATTTTTTTAAACTAAATAAGAAAAGCCTTTCAAAATGAATTGAAAGGCTTTTAAAAATATTAAGATTAAAAAGAAAAATTAATCTTCCTTCTTATCTTCTCTAGGTTTACGATCATCACGTCTGTTATCACGTCCACGATTATCTCTACCTCTGTTATCTCTTCCACGATTATTATTATTATTATTATTATCTCTTGGTGGTCTTGCTACATAACCTTCCGGTTTTGGCAAAATGGCTTTACGAGATACTTTCTCTTTACGCGTTCTTGAGTCTATACCGAAATACTTTACATCAAATACATCACCCATGTTTACAACATCAGATACATTTTCTGTACGTTCCCAAGCTAATTCACTTACGTGTAATAAAACTTCATTTCCTGGTGCATCCATATATTCTACAACCGCACCAAAATCTAACATCTTAATTACTTTTACTTCGTAAACGCTACCAACTTCTGGCTTAAATAATATAGAATCTATTTTTGCCATCACAGCATCAATACCTTCTCTTCCTACACCTAAAATTTCAACAATACCTTCTTCAGTTACTGGATCTTCGTTAATTACGATAGTTGTCTCAGTTTCTTTTTGCATTTCCTGAATTACTTTTCCACCAGGTCCAATTAAGGCTCCAATAAATTCATTAGGAATACGTCTTGTTACCATTGTTGGAGCATGATCTTTTACGTCTGCATTTGGTGCAGCAATTGTATCCGTCAATTTCTCTAAGATATGTAAACGACCAGCACGAGCTTGTTGTAGTGCATTCACTAAAATCTCGTATGATAATCCTTTTACTTTAATATCCATTTGGCAAGCTGTGATACCGTCTGCAGTACCAGTTACTTTGAAATCCATATCGCCTAAGTGATCTTCATCACCTAAAATATCAGATAATACAGCATAGTTTCCAGATTCAGCATCAGAAATTAATCCCATTGCAATACCAGAAACTGGCTTCGTCATTTGCACACCAGCATCCATTAAAGCCATAGTTCCTGCACATACAGTAGCCATAGAAGATGAACCGTTAGATTCTAATACTTCAGAAACTACACGTACTGTGTAAGGACAATCGTCAGGAATCATTCCTTTTAAACCACGTTGTGCTAAATTACCATGTCCCACTTCTCTACGAGAGGTTCCACGAATTGGTCTAGCTTCACCAGTACAAAAAGGAGGGAAGTTATAATGTAAATAGAAATTCTCTTCACCTTCATAAGATGGCATATCTATTTTGTTTGCATCTCTAGATGTTCCTAAAGTAACTGTTGCTAATGCTTGAGTTTCTCCACGAGTAAATACAGAAGAACCATGTGTTGATGGTAAGTAATCTACCTCACACCAAATTGGTCTAATTTCATCTGTTTGACGACCATCTAAACGTAACCCTTCATTTAAGGTTAAATCTCTAATGGCAGCTTTTTCAGCTTTACGGTAATAATCAGAAATTAAACCTCCATAATCTTCCGTTTCTTCTTCAGAAAATGACGCTTTAATATCTTCTTTTATTTCTTTAAATGCAGCACTTCTTTCATGCTTAGCAGATCCGGCTTTTGCGATAGCATATACTTTATCATAAGCCATGTCATGAATTTTCTTGGCTAAATCTTCTTCTTCTCTTTCACCTTCATATTCACGAACCTCTTTCTTTCCGAATGCTTCAGCTAATCTTAATTGAGCAGCACATTGAACCTTAATAGCTTCATGAGCAAACTTAATAGCATCTGCCATTTCTTCTTCAGAAATCTCATCCATTTCACCTTCTACCATCATTACTGAATCTGCAGAAGCACCAATCATCATATCTAAATCAGATTCT
>NZ_JADGDZ010000058.1 GCF_016744625.1 Winogradskyella sp. | reverse complement strand
GGATTAAAAATTGCTATTGCATGTACGTTTGTTGCACACGGACTCTTTGCAATGGGATTGATATATTTACCAGGATATTTTGTGGATATGACCATAAAAATACTGGGAGTTAATGAGACACAAGCCACTGTATTTTTATATGTAGTTGGTGTATTAGATCTTATAACATCAGTCTTAATTTTTATACCAAAAGTTGCTAAATATGCATTATTATATATGATGTTTTGGGGTTTTGCTACAGCATTTGCAAGATTACTTGCAGGCTTTAACTCTGACTTTTTTTCAATGTCAATTCATAATAATACATTTTTAGTCATTTATAGATTATCACATGGACTGTTACCCTTAATAGTTCTTGTAATGGAAGAGAAATATAGAAAGCAACTTATTAAATTACCTACTAATGAGAATTAAGTTACTATTATCATGCCTATTTATCCTTAGTTTGTTTTGTAGTTATGCAAACAACGATAAATATCGATTAATACTAGTTGATGATCCAGCTACTACAATTACTGTGGGTTGGAATCAGATTTCGGGTACAAGCCCAACTGTATATTATGATACTGTAGATCATGGTACTAATCATCTATTATACACATTTTCTAAAACTGAAGATAGAGCTGTTGGCCATAGAGGAATGGATAACCGTTTTGCACGATTAACAGGACTTACTGCTGATACAAATTACTATTTTGTTATACATGACAGCCAAGGTGTTAGTCAACGTTTTTGGTTTAGAACTGCACCAGATGATGATAGTCGTTTATCGTTTATTGCTGGTGGTGACTCAAGAAACAATAGAACACCAAGACAAAATGCAAACTTATTAGTGAGTAAATTAAAACCTCATGCAGTGCTTTTTGGTGGAGATATGACAGATACTAATAGTGCCACAGAATGGCAAGATTGGTTTGACGATTGGCAATTAACAACAGATGCAAGTGATGGTAGAATGTTTCCAATAATTCCAGCAAGAGGGAATC
Source organism: Winogradskyella sp. (assembly GCF_016744625.1). Lineage (GTDB taxonomy): Bacteria > Bacteroidota > Bacteroidia > Flavobacteriales > Flavobacteriaceae > Winogradskyella. Next base: position 20,641 of record NZ_JADGDZ010000058.1, on the reverse strand, counting down.
ACGAAACTGATGCTACTACAATTTATAAGTTATTTGACACACCTATTGAAAACTCATATTATGCTGTAACATTTGGTGATGATCTAATTAGAGTCTACACGCTTAATTCTGAAATTTCTGTTCTAGGAGATCAATTGACATGGCTTCAGGCAGATTTAACGGCGAGTTCTGGTTTGACTTGGAAAATGGCACAATACCATAAACCAATGCGTCCGCATACAGCTTTTAAAGCCGAAAATAACACACTATATAGTGCTTGGGCACAACTATTCTATGATGAAGATGTGAGATTAGTTGTGGATTGTGATTCGCACATGGCGAAAACTACGTGGCCAGTAAAACCATCTTCAGAGTCTGGAAACGATGAAGGTTTTGTAGTTGATCAAATTAATGGAACCGTATATACAGGCGAAGGATGTTGGGGAGCTCCATTACGTACAAATAACGATGACAAAAGTTGGACACGAAATTCAGGTTCTTTCAATCAGTTTAAACTCATATTTGTTGAACCTTCAAAAATAGAATTAAGAACTATAAATGTGAATAATGCAGGTAGCGTTGGTGAAGTAAGTAATACAGATCCTTTTGATTTATCTTTAGCTACTAGCCTAAATATTTTTTCACCTAATTCTGGTGCAGTTGTCACTATATCTAACACTGTTGATAGCAATTGCCCTGTGGCAGAAAGTCCATGTGACGATGGTAACGCCTTAACAAGTTATGATGATGAAGATGGTGCATGCAATTGTGACGGTATATTGAGTGAAGATTTAATTGAAATAGATATAAAAGTTGCTATTTCTAGTGATGATGCAGAAGAATTATTATCTACTGGTGTTGTTGTAACAAATAGTTCTGACTTAGAATTAATAAATGATTCAGCTACAGGAAATCAGGTTGTCGGAATAAGATTTGATGATGTTCAATTACCCGTAGGTGCAGTTATAGAACGTGCTTACATTCAATTTGTAATAGACGAAACAGATTCAGCATTAGACCCAACAAACTTAATCATTCATGGAGAATTGTCTCCAGCAAGTGCTACATTTTCAACGGCGAATAGTAATATTTCGTCAAGATCATTGACCACTAATTCAACAGCTTGGAATGATGTGAAACTATGGGGTAAAGATGGTGAATCTAATTTTAACCAAAGAACTCCAAACCTGAGTGTTGTAGCTGATGAAATATTAACACAACCAGGCTGGACAACCGGTAATGCAATGACTTTTATATTTTCTGGTTCTGGTAGACGTATTGCTGAATCTGGTAACGGACCACAGGGCCCTATGTTAAAATTAGTTTATCGCTACGATTGCCCAATAGATTACATTGAACTTGGTGCACTTGGCGCATGTGATCCTATGACTGACACTTATTCCCAAGACATTATTATTCATCATACAGATGCACCTGTTACAGGAACAATAGATGTAAACGGCCAATCATTTGCTATTGGTATAAGTCCACAAACAGTGACATTAATGGGCTTGAGTGCTGATGGCTTTGAAGTGGATGTCTCTGCATTCTTTACTGCAGAACCAACATGTATAGTAAATGAAGAAAGTTTTTATGAAGCACCAACTAATTGTAGTAATGATGGTATTCCAGATAATATGCCAAACGACAATTTAAATTTAGCCTTAGTTATAGATGCTTCTTTAAGTGGAAGTGTTACTGGTGGACGAGGGACACCAGAAACTATCTTATACGACCCTTCGATTAACGATTACCATATGGTCACTGACTGGAATGAATATGGAGTTGGTTTTAATGAAAATATTGGTAAACCCGGAATTGATGATGGGTTTAAATGGCAAGTAAACTGGCAAAATGTAAAATATATAAACTATATAACTTTTGGTGGTGCCTACCCAAACCAGCCACAACCAAATACAAAATGGCAAATTAGCTATCGCTTAGATGGTAATTGGATAATATTAGATGAAGGCACAGGTGGATGGGTCAATGATGGTATTTTTGAATGGGGAGGAGTTAGCTTTAACCCAATAGAAGCCGATGCACTGCGTGTGCAATTATATAGCGATGGTACTAACGATTTAGTGAGTGTTCATCTTAGAGGACGTGGTGGTATTTCTAATAGTATCAATGATAGTTTAACTACTCCAAAAGCAACTTTAATTCAATATTTAGAACCTGGTAATAGTTGTAGTGTAACAATGCCTTCAGGCTCAATTTTATATTGTAGTGGAGACTGGATTTATAGTGATGGGCCTGATGAATTTTCTGGCACTAAAAATTCAATTATTGCCAATGGCACTTATATTATTGATGCTGACAAAGATGTAGAGCTTTATGATGTAGAAATATTAAGTGGAGCAACAGTTATTGTAGAAGAAGGAGCTAGTTTAACGATCAACGGTGACTTAATTAACAACGGAACCTTAGAGTTAGAATCGACGTCTACAAAGTATTCAAGTATAATTGTTGAAGGTACAAGTACTGGTAATGTAACTTATAAACGTCATGTTAATAGTGCAGCTGGTTCAGGGACATCAACTGCTGCAAATGATTTAATTAGCCCTCCAGTTACAGGGCAAACCTTCGGAAATTTCAGAGCAGCAAACCCAAATATTTTATCCGGGACAATTGGTGGTAATCCTGCCTTTTTATTCGGTCCTTTTAATCCTGCAACAGCTTCTTATATGAATTATTCTTCTGCTGATGACAGTAGTATTTTGGCTGCTGGAAATGGATACAGATCAGGATCTACAAACAACTCTACTTATACATTTAATGGTATTGTAGAAACAGGAACAATAAATGTTCCTATAGTAGCTGGAGGTACTAGTAATTGGAATCTTATAGGAAATCCATACCCGAGTTACATTAAAGTACAGGGCTTTTTAAATGATTTAACAAACTCTGGACTAATTGATGAAAATGCAGTAGGTATATATGGTTATGATGGAGCAGCTGCAGATGGTTGGACGATTTATAATCTAGCCACAACAACAGCAAGTACACTAATAACACCAGGTCAAGGATTCTTTCTAGATGCTGAAACCTCAGGGAATATTTCTTTTACTCCAAATATGAGAAGTAAAGGTGATGATGATGATTTTATTTTAGGGAGAGATTCGAATATGCTTACGTATTTCAAACTAAATACAAGTGCAAATGGTAAAACATATCATACTGATTTTTACTTTAATCCTAATGCAAGTTTAGGTTTGGATCCAGGATATGATGCTGCAATTTGGAATGAAATTCCACCAAATTTTTCTGTATACTCTCATTTAGTGCAAGATAATAATGGAGTTGCATTAGCTTTACAAGCATTGAATGATAATGATATATCAAATATTGTGATTCCACTAGGTGTGAATGCTAACGGAAATCAAGAACTAACATTTAGTATTTTAGAATCTACACTTCCTGATAATGTTGATGTTTATATAGAAGATATTGAAACAAATATAGTTACTCATTTAAATTCTGGCAACTATAGCTTAACGCCAACTAGCAATATTTCTGGTACAGGACGTTTCTATTTAAGATTTGAAACTAACGTTCTAGGTGTTATAGAACAGCCTCTTGAAGATTTAAGGATTTATACTAATACTCTACAAAAGACAATAGTTATTGATGGACAATTGCAAAGTCAAACAGTTTTTAAGCTTTATGACATTAATGGAAGGCTTGTAAATTCAAAAGCATTAGATATAACTAGTACCAATCAAACTATAAATGTAGAGCAACTGAGTGCTGGTATTTATATTGTTGAATTAATATCTAATGGAAATGAAAAACGTATTCAAAAATTGGTAATTCAATAGAATTACCAAGATAAATATATTCTTAAATAAAAGTCAGGTTGGAGCTCTCTACTCCCAATTTGAATGAAAATTACTATTTAATTGTTTTATCATTTTTGCGTAAAACACTTATAATATGAAGCTTATACGTATTAGTTGTTAATAAGGTGTTGTCTAGTTTATTAGATAATTATAGATAAAAACCACTTCAAACTGACAGATATCATTTTTTCTATAACGTAATAGATATAGTTTAGCATTAATACTTTTATTACAGCTATTAATTAATTATTAAAACGATGAAATCCCATATTTCCAAAAAACCAATTGGAAGCTTAATGTCATTCATTAAATCCAAGTTGTCTAAGGTAAAAAGTTTATTAATCATCTTTACCTCTCTTTTATTATTTAGTGCAGTGCCCTATTTTCTCGGTCCTGGATTACTGACACCTAAACCTATTGCACCCTATTTAAATGGTAATTTTCCAACTTTATCTGCTGCAAACGAAGAACCTTATCGTGTTGCTTTTGAGAATTTATCATTCTTTTATCCAATAACTTTTAAAATAGTTCCTAACCAAGATAAGGTAGTATTAGGTCAACTAGATGGTAAAATATTTTGGTTTGATAATGATGAAGACACCGCTCAGAAAAATTTATTATTAGACCTTTCAAATGAAGTTGGTATTGTTTCCGATGGCGGCTTTTTAGGTTTAACAATTCACCCAAATTTTGGTAATGGTGATAATTATTTTTATGTCTATTATGCCACAAAGAATTGGAATGGAGAAAACTCACCAGGATTTGGTGAATATACTACACAGGCATGTTTTTCAGAGGAGTATGAAGGTAATTTTTTAATTCTCGAGCGTTTTGAAGTAAATCCTATTACTATGAATTTTGTAGTAAACTCAAGAACTACAGTGCTTAAAAACAGAATGTATGGTACAACACATAGAGGTGGTGGATTAGATTTTGGAGACGATGGTTTTTTATATTTAACTACTGGAGATCAAACATCTTGGCAAAAGGCACAAGATTACACCAGTAATTTAGATGGAGGTGTTTTAAGAATTGATGTAGATAAAGACCCAACTAAAAGTCATGTACCTATTAGAAAAAAACCTAATCATGCAGGTCAATCAGATGAAATTTCTGGTATAGAGTATTGGATACCAAACGACAATCCTTTTTTAAGCCCAAGCGGCTCTAACTTTGAAGAATATTGGAGTGTTGGTCTTAGAAACCCTCACAGAATGACTAAAGATACTGAGACAGGAACATTTTATATAGGAGAAGTTGGTTTAGATACTCATGAAGAAATTAACATTCTTGGTAAAGGAAAAAATTACGGTTGGCCATTGTTTGAAGGTAACATTCCAGGACCTGGATGTGTAACTCAACTTTTAAATAATATGCCTCATAATAATCCTTTAGTTTCTTTTAGCCCACAAGAAGCTAACTCCATAATTGGTGGCTATGTTTATAGAGGTTCTGAAATCCCAGAGTTATACGGAAAATATATTTGTGCAGATTTTGGTGTTGGTGATGAAATTTGGTCTGTAGATATTCTGACTGGTCAGTATGAATTACTTGGTAATTTTTTACCTGAAGATGTAATTTCATTTGGACAAGACACTGATGGTGAAATTTTTATTTTAAAAGGTGGGTTCAATACACAGATTTACAAAATGAAATCATCAACCATAAGCTATGAGTTTTTCCCTCAATTACTTTCTGAAACTGGTGTTTTTACAGATTTAAACACTTTAGAAGTTACTGATGGTATAGTACCTTATGATATAGTAGAATCATTTTGGTCTGATGGTGCATTAAAAAAACGTTGGATAGCTATACCTAATGATGGTACTCATGATACTGCTGAAGAAAAAATAAATTATTCTGAAAATGGAGATTGGGAATTCTCTATTGGCTCCGTATTAATTAAGCATTTTGATCTTCAAATAGATGACAATAACCCGAATATTACCAGGAAAATTGAGACTCGATTTTCTATTATGGGGCAAGATGGCAAGTTCTATTTTTTAACTTATAATTGGAATGAAGATCAAACAGATGCGGTATTACAAGGGTTTGAGTTAGACGAAACTATAAATATTACAACTACAGAAGGGGGAACACGAACTCAGACATGGCATTTTCCATCAAATACTGAATGCTTTATATGCCATAATAATGCAACTAAAGGCGGATTAGGTTTAAGAACACGTTACTTAAATAAAAATTACACCTATGACGAAACTGGTATTACAGCCAATCAATTAGTAACATTGAGTCATTTAGGAATTTTAGACGAAAACATTACAGATGCCGATACACAAAGTTTTCTTACTGGTAAATCTATTTACGATGCTTCAGCTACTCTAGATGAAAAAGCCAGATCATATTTAGATTTAAATTGTGCCTATTGTCATAGACCTGATACAGACAATCGTGCAGCTTTCGATTTACGTTTATTTAATAGTTTGGAAGCTACCGAATTATTAAACGCAGGAATTTTAAGTCCTTTAGGTATTCCTGATGAAAAAATAGTTTATCCTGGAGATGCATCTAAATCAATCTTATTTCATAGGATGAATACTGTTAATCCTGGTACGATGATGCCTCCAATAGCTAAATCAATTGTGGATCAAGACGCAGTAAATATAATAGAACAATGGATTAATGAATTAGAGACTCCAACTACAACTTTAAACTCTCCAGATGAAAGCATAAATTTAGCATTGTTAGCATCTGCACAACATAGTGGTTCAATAACAGATGGACGTGGTAGTTTAAAAGAGATATTATACGATCCTCGTATTGATGATTATTTCATTAATACTCCTTACAATGAATATGGTGTAGATTTTGGTGAAGACTTAGGAGTTGTGGACATTGACGATGCCTTTGAGTGGCGTGTAGATTGGCCGTCACTAAAAAATATAAATTATATCACTTTTGGTGGAGCATTTGCAAATCAACCACAACCAAATACAATGTGGAGAATTAGTTACCTTAACGATGGTAATTGGACCACTTTAGATGAAGGTCAAGGTGGATGGATTGATGGAGGTATTTTTGAATGGGGTAATAGTTTTCAAACACCAATTCAGGCAGAAGCTGTTCGCGTTCAAGCATACAGTGATGGAGTTAACAACCTTGTGAGTATTCACTTTAGAGGACGTGGTGGCATATCTACTGTAGATGATGATGATAGCGCTACAAACCCTAAAGCTGCACTTTTTCAATATCTGCCTTTATCAACTAGCTGTGGTATATCTTCAATTGTTGCTGGTATTCAAAGTAATTGTGTTTCTATAAATAATACTTATACTCAAGATATAGAAGTCCATTATGTAAACGCCCCAAATACTGGTGATTTAGTTGTTAATGGGCAAGTGTTTCCTATAACTGGTAGTCCTCAATCTGTGACCTTGAATGACTTAAATTCAAATGGATTGGATGTCGATATAACAGCTAATTTTTCAACTGAAACAGGTTGCAATTTTTTAGCAGAAGGCTTATTTACTGCACCAAGTCGTTGTAACCTTTCTGGTATTCCTGATAATACTCCTGATGATAATTCAAATTTAGGCTTAATTCCCGAAGCAGTATTAACGGGAAGTACTGCTAATGAAAGAGGCACGCCTAAAGTTATTCTTTATGATCCATCAATTAGCAATTATGCAATAATTACAGATTATAATGAATATGGAGTTAATTTCGGTGCGAATCTAGGAACACCAAATGCCGATAATGGTTTTAAATGGCAAGTCAATTGGCCAAATCCTAAATATGTAAACTATATTACCTTTGGTGGTAGCTATCAAAATCAACCACAACCCAATTCTATGTGGCGCATAAGTTACAGTATAAATGGAGAATGGATTACCATAGATGAAGGCCAAGGAGAATGGATCGATAATGATGGTATTTTTGAATGGGGAGGGTCTTCTCAGCAACCAGTGATTGCAGATGCTTTAAGGGTACAAGTTTATAGCGACGGTACTCATGACTTGGTCAGTATTCATTTAAGAGCTCGTGGAGGCACTTCTAATAATGTGGATGATACAGCTACAACTACGAAAGCCACATTAATTCAATATGTACCGTTAAACGATACCTGTGGTCTCAGTATTCCACCAGATGCATATTTGTATTGTAATAATACATGGAAAGATGGAAATCACCCAAATGAAACAACAGATATTAAAGATATCTATATTGGTAATGGTACTTTCGTTGTAAATGAAGATGAAAATATTAAGGTCCATGACTTAGAGATTTCAATTGATGCAGCTATTATTATAAAAGAAGGAGGAAGTATTACTGTACATGGAGATCTAATAAATGATGGGAGTGTTCAATTAGAATCAACCTCCACTAAATATTCAAGCTTAGTTGTTGAAGGCATTAGTACTGGAAATATATTCTATAAAAGACACGTTAATGCATTCAATGGAGTCACTGGAAATGATTTAATTTCATCACCATTAAAAGGAGATAATTTTGGGAATTTTGTAGCAAAAAATTCAAATTTATATGAAAACCCAAGCAATACTAATCAAAAATTATTTGGGCCATTTGATGAAACTACTGGAAATTATAGTATGTACTCAACTCTTGAAGATGCAGATACCAATTTAATTTTGGGCAAAGGTTACAGAGCTGCTAGAGATAATAATGAAGATTTAGTTAGTGGAATTACTTTAACATTCACAGGTGAAATAGAAACTAACGCTGTATCTAGCGATATCACAACCTCAAGCACTTCATTTGGCGGATGGAATTTAATAGGAAATCCTTATCCATCATATATAGATTTTGATGCATTTTTTCAACATAATATAATGCAATTAGATGCTGCTTCTTATCAAGCAGTATATGGTTATGATGGAGATGCTAATGATGGTTGGAAAGTACTGAATAATGCAACCACTAACCTACTCATAGCACCTGGACAAGGCTTCTTTGTAAAAAGTAAAGCTGGTGGTGGAACTATAACATTTACTCCAGAAATGCGTGTTGGTGGTTCATCAGATGATTTTATTCTAGGAAGAACAACAGCATCATATTTTGGTCATTTAAGATTAAATATAAATGCTAATAATTTAAACTATAATACGGAATTCTATTTTAACAGTAATGCCTCAGCAGGTTTAGATCCTGGATATGATGCTGGCGTATTTGGTGAAAATCCACCAGCATTTTCAATCTATTCTCAATTAGTGCAAGATAATGTTGGTATTGCATTTACTGTTCAGGCATTGAGTAATTCTAATATGAATGATATTACTATACCATTAGGCATCAATGCAAATCAAGGACAAAATATAACGTTTAGTATTGCTGAAAGCGATATTCCTGGATCTATTAATATATATTTAGAAGACAGGTTAAATAATATCTTTACTTTATTAAACAATAATGACTATTCTTTTACAGCTGATACTAATTTATCGAGTACTGGGCGTTTTTATCTAAGATTTGAAAGTGATGCTTTGAGTATCGTTGAACAATCTTTAGAAGGATTGCAGATTTATGCAGATGCAACTAATAAGGCGATTAATATAAATGGTCAATTGCATAGCCGTACAAACTTTAATATTTATGATATTAATGGAAGAATATTAACCACTAAACCTCTGGAGATTACAAGTACCTATCAATCCATAGATGTTTCACAGCTAAGCACTGGTATTTATATTGTTGAGTTGATATCTAATACAAATGAAAAACGGATTGAGAAATTGATAATTAAATAATCACATAGAATTAAATTACTTTTGGTAAGCGCAGTATCATATGATACTGCGCTTTTATGTTGTATAATGGCTATTTTAATTCGTTTAAAAGCGTAAAACACTCATTTAATAAACTTACCGTTGCCGTTGATAATCTACCTTAATCGCTATCTATTGGTCTTGGTCGTGGATAATGCATCTTAGTCGAAATGTTAAAGGGTTTAGTGTTTTAATGGATACTTTTAAAATGCTATTAACCATATAATTATAAACCAATGAAACCTAATGTTTCCAAAAACCTAATTGGAAGTTTACTATCATTTATTCATTCCAATTCGATTAAGACAGCTCTAATAATCTTTTCTTCCTTATTATTATATAATGCAGCTCCTTTGTTAGATGATACTCCGATATCATCACATTATGGACATTTAAAACTGAATATAAACACAAGCAGTCTAAGTTATTTTACTGAATTTTATTTTAATAGTAATGCTTCAGTTGGCTTAGATCCAGGATATGATGCAGCCATGTTTGGTGGAAACACTCCATCATTTTCAATCTATTCTCATTTAGTACAAAATAGTATAGGTACAGACTTCGCTGTTCAGGCCTTAAGTCATACAGACATGAATGATGTCACAATACCAATAGGTGTTAATGCAAATCAAGGGCAAGAAGTCACTTTTAGTATTACTCAAAGTGATGTTCCTCAATCTATTGACATATATTTAGAAGACAGGTTTAATAATACATTTACCTTATTAAATACAAACGATTACAATTTTACGGCTGATGTTAATTTATCTGGCACAGGGCGTTTTTATCTAAAATTTGAAGGTGATGCACTTAGTACAAACGAACAACCTTTAGAAGAATTACATATTTATGCTGATGCATATAATAAGGCGATTGTTATTAATGGACAACTACTAAGTAGTACTAATTTTAAGCTCTATGATATCCATGGAAGGCTTGTTAGAACTAAAGAACTAGATATAACAAGTTCTAATCAAATAATAGACACGTCCCAACTGAGTACTGATATTTATATCTTAGAACTTATTGATAATAATAATCAAAGACGTGTACAAAAAGTAGTGCTTAAATAATTCACTAATAAACACAAAAAAACCACAAGTGATAATTTGTGGCTTTTTTGTGTTTAAAATAAAAATTATAAAACTTCTAAAAAATAGTTCATAAGTTCTTCTTTTAAATCATAATGTAGTTTAATATAAGTTCGCATATCTTCTTTAAGCGTATGTTGCTCATTTTGAAGCCTTCCATCTATATTCTCATTAAAATCAGCATTATTAATGTTAGCCATCTTATTTCTACATCTGTGCAATAATTTTGAAATAGCATCCTTCTCTATCATTATGCGGTTTTGAAAAACTTCGAGTTTTACTAAAACCATATGATCTTGCTTGCGTAGTACAACTTCCTCTAGTTTGTCCTGAAACGTATCCATCTCATTAAGATGAAAGCGCAATTCGCGTCTCCACGTTTCTATATTAAACTTTAAATCGCTTAAATACATTACTTTACTTTGCATGATTATGTTGTTTTATGTTGTTATTAATTCTTGTACTTTTATTAATTGTTTTTGTACATGATTTGGCACTGCTTTATAACCTTCGAAAACTGAAGAATAAGTTGCTCTACCTTGCGTTAATGAACGTAACTGACTTGAAAAATCTGTTAATTCTGCTGAAGGAATAGTACACTTTAGTATTTGATAGTGTGCTTCTGTTTCAATCCCTTGAATAATGGCTCGTCTACTTTGTAATTCTGTCATTACACTACCAACCATTTGTTCTGGCGAACGTAATTCCATTTGCTCAATTGGTTCTAACAACTTTGGATTGGCGTTTAAAAACGCTTCTTTAAAGGCATGAGCACCAGCAATTTTAAATGATATATCGTTAGAATCTACAGCATGCATTTTACCATCATAAACCATAACTCTGATATCTCTAATATAAGAGTCCGTTAAAGGTCCTGATTCCATAACTTCTAAAATACCCTTCATTATTGAAGGTAGATAACGCTGATCTATAACACCACCAACAATGCAGTTATAAAATACCAACTTACCATCCCAAGGCAAATCAATAACTTCTTTACCTCTAAGTGAAAATCCTTCTGGTTCTGGTATACCTTCATAATAAGGTTCTATTTTTAAGTGAACCTGACCAAATTGACCTGATCCTCCACTCTGCTTCTTGTGTCTATAATTTGCAGTAGCGCTTCGTTGTATAGTTTCGCGATACGAAATTTTAGGTGCTTCGAACTTAGCCTTAACATCATAAATATGCTCTAATATCCAGTTTATGGTTGCTAAATGCAACTCACCTTGTGTACCAATAATTGTCTGATGTGTTTCACTGTTATAGCTTAAAGCAACAGTTAAATCTTGACTATGAATACGTTTTAATGCATCACTTAATTTTTCTTCCTCTTTTTTATTTTCTGCAAAGACCGCTTTTACAAGTCTAGGTTGAGGAAATTTAATTGGTTTTATGGTTCCAGATTCTGCCTTAGATGCCAAAGTATCATTAGTTTCTGTATACTTTAATTTAGTTGTAGCACCAATATCTCCTACTGTTAATTTCTGAACAGAATGCTTCTGCTTACCATCCATTATGTAGAGTTGATTTAATGTTTCGGATTCACCAGTTCTAGTATTAAACAGTTTGTCGTTAGCATTAACTTCACCAGACATTACCTTAAAGAAAGTGATCTGACCCAAATTTGGTTGGTATATATTTTTGAATACAAAAAGTGAAGTATCTGCATCTAGTTCTGGTTTTATAAGCTCACCTTCAATAGTTTGCTCTGGCTTTAAATCTGCTGCTGCTGGAGCAACATTATCAATAAAGCCCATTAAACGACCTGTGCCCATATCTTTTAAAGCTGAGACACAAAATACTGGAAACATATCATGATTTAGCATTCCCAATTTTATACCTTGTCTTAATTCTTCTTCATTGAGTGTACCCTTATCAAAATAGAGCTCCATTAGAGCTTCATCGTTTTCAGCTGCTTTTTCTACAAGATCATTATGTAATTGGTTTGCATATTCTAATTGATCATTTGGAATTGGCAATTTTTCAGGTTTGCCACCCTCGGGACCAAATTTGTAACATTTCATTTTTAGAACATCAATAATGCATTGAGATCCATCTATCTTAATTGGATATTGAACCAAAACGGCATTATTACCTACCAATTCTTTAAGGCTATTAAAGCTCATTTCAAAATTGGCTTTTTCACTATCTATTTTATTAATTACAAAAAGTGTAGGTTTATGATACTTATCTACATAATTCCATATAATCTCTGTGCCAATATCAACTCCATGTTTTGCATTAATAACTGTTACAATGGTATCTGCGACACGAATAGAAGACATTATTTCTCCTATAAAGTCGTCTAAGCCTGGAGTATCTATTATATTAATTTTATAGTTACGCCATTCTGTATGCATAGGTGTAGCAAAAACAGAAGCACCGCGTTGGTGCTCAAATTCATGGTAATCCGATATTGTATTTTGCTGATCTACTGTACCTCGTCTGTTTATTAAACCTGCTTCAAAAAGCATGGTCTCAGACAAGGTGGTTTTGCCAGCACGATGTGTGCCAACAAAAGCCACATTTTTAATGTGTTTGTTATCAAATACTTTCATATACTATGTGATTTTGATTATTAAAATTCCTTGAAAATTATACCACTAAAGGTACTTTTACTTTAAATAAAAAAATATGACATTAGTTAGGTTCTGAGTATTTTTTAGTAGAAAAATCTCATATTGAGACACCTATTAATATCAATTATTAAATTTTAAGGAATTGCTTAATACTTTTCTAGAGTAAGAAAATATAAAATTGTGAAGTTTTGGTTAAAACATCAGAATAGTGAAAGTAACCTATAGGTTTGTTCAATGCTTTTTCTTTAAAAAAACACCAATTTACTTTATAGGAAAGCTCAGTTTTAATTTAAAATGCAATTATACTAAAACCTATTACATGGTTATTTCTCTAAATGTAATACCTAGAGCTTTTTGAGTATCAATTACTTTTTGCATTTCTCCAGGAATGATTAAAGCAATAGACTGACCAGTCTTACCTGCTCTTGCTGTTCTGCCACTTCTATGCGTATAATAATCTAAATGTTCTGGTAATTGGTGATGTAATACAAATGCTAAATTATTAACATCGATACCTCTTGCAGAAACATCTGTAGACACTAAGACTTGAAGGCTTTCATTTTTAAACGCACGCATTACTTTATCGCGTTCCTTTTGTTGCATATCACCTTCTAAAGCACCAACGGCAAAACCTTCTTCTTGCAATTGTTTTGCTAATGTTTTTGTTCCAGCTTTTGTTCTACAGAATATGACACCTCTCTCTTCTTGTCTTTTATCGAGAAGTCTAATAATCATATTTAGCTTATCCTTAATATTAGTGTTTATAAAGTGATGCGAAATATTTTCATTTACCAGTGCATTTTTATTCACTTCTATTCTAACTGCATCAGCAGACATATAAGTCTTAATAATGCGTTTAATTTCTTCTGGCATAGTTGCTGAAAACAACCAAGTATTCCTTTTTGATGTATTGTACTTAAGAATTTTACTTAAATCTTCTTTAAAACCCATGCTTAGCATTTCATCAGCTTCATCTAAGATTAAGGTTTTTACATTGGTGATATCTACGGCTCCACGCTCTACTAAATCGAGTAAACGTCCTGGTGTAGCAACGACTATATGCGTTGTTCTAGTTAAGTTTTTAATTTGCCTATCCATTTTCTCTCCTCCATAGACTCCTTCTACGAAAATTTTCTCGTCAATGTATTTGGTAAACTTAAAGAGCTGCTTCTTTATTTGCTGCACCAACTCACGTGTCGGAGCAATAATTAAGCCTTGTACTTCTGATTTATTAGAGTCAATTAAGTTTAAAATAGGTAATCCAAAAGCAGCTGTTTTCCCAGTTCCGGTTTGTGCTAAACCAATTAAATCTGTCTTAGATTCTAAAAGCGTTGGTATTACTGCTTCTTGAATTTCAGTAGGATTTACAATATTGAGTTCTTTAAGTGCTTTTATATAGGATTTACTTATACCTAATTCAGAAAATGTTGTCATAATATTTTATTCTGGCACAAAGGTAATTTGTACTTTCGACAATCAATGGATTTAATTACAAAATTACGTTATCAAGGTTATACTTCTACTCCATCGCTTTGGAAAGGCAATACAGCATCTCAGTTTAAACAGATTGAACTTAGTTGCAATTCTGAAATTATTGACGATTCCATAGTTTTTAAAAATAAGCGTTTAGGTAAACTTGTTGAAGAATTTGTTTTTCATCAATTAAAGCAACATCAATCTATCACATGGATTTGCGATAATCTACAAATACAAAATGGCAAACAAACCATAGGAGAAATTGATGCTCTTTATTATTCTGAAGAAAAACCTGTTCATTTAGAAATCGTTTATAAGTTTTACCTCTACGATACTATAGAACATTATAATGAGCCTCTAGCCTATTGGATTGGACCAAATCGTAAAGATAATTTACTCTATAAGTTAGATAAGCTCCACAATAAGCAGTTTCCTTTGTTGCATAATGATTTAACCAAAACGTATTTAGAAAGCTACAATCTCGATGTAAAGACAATTAAACAAGAATTATGTTTTAAAGCACAATTATTTTTGCCTTATCAAGAGAGTACTATTGATATTAGCCCATTAAATCGCGATTGTATTTCAGGTTTTTACATATCTTATAGTAAACTTCAAGCTTTAAAAACTTTCAAATTTTATATTCCAAACAAGTTAGATTGGCTAGTTATACCAAATCTTAATGTTGATTGGATTAATTATTCTTCAGCATTAGAAATAATTGAAATAGATATAAATAATAAACGATCACCTTTAGTTTGGATAAAACAAAATGATGAAGAACTTAGTAAATGTTTTATAACCTATTGGTAATTATGACTGATCACAACTACTTCAAAATATATAAACCCTATGGCTATTTAAGTCAATTTATTAATCATCAAAATAAACGGAAATCAAAAAAACTTTTAGGCGAATTATATGATTTTTCTAAAAATGAAGGCATCATGGCTATTGGCCGCTTAGACGAAAAATCTGAAGGCTTATTATTGTTAACTACAGATGGAAAATTTAGTAATTATATTACAAGTTCTAAAATTGAAAAGGAATATCATGTAATGGTTGACGGTATTATAACGCCAGACATCATTTTAGAATTAGAAAAAGGTATAGAAATATCAGTTGAAGGGAAACCATATAAAACAAAACCATGCAAAGCCATAATGTTGAATGATACTTCACATATTTATGAGCGTTTTGTAAGAGACAAACGTCATGGACCAATGACCTGGTTATCTATTACATTAACAGAAGGAAAGTTTAGACAAGTACGTAAAATGACAGCTAAAGTAGGCTTACCAACCTTACGATTAGTAAGAGTTAGAATTGGAGATTATAAATTAGAAAAAATGAAACCAGCAGAAGTATTGTCAATTAATTATTAGAAGCTTCTTCCTTTTCGTTTTCAGTTGGCTTTTCTTTTATGACTACTTTTTCATTATTAAAAACTATAGTCGCTTTTACACCAGTAAGAAGATTCCATTCTTTAGAAGAAATCACTTTACCTTTATCATCATAAACAACAAATTCGGCAGTGTTAGGACCTGATTCTCCTTGATTTAATGCAATTATATCAATAGTGTTTTTGCCTTCGGTTAAATCTACCTCTACACGTCTATAGTTGCTAGTCAATAATAAGTTGTTCTTTACAATATATCCATTAATCATAATTTGTACACGATCTCCATCAGGATATTCATGATCGCGACAAACGATATTTACAAATTTAGTATCTACATTATGTTCACCTAAAAACTGATCAGACATTGTTTTTATGATACCACCTTTTACCGCTTCTTTGGTCCAACGCTTTTCGTAAATTTCACTAGGACTTTTTAAACCATCATTATCTGTCATAGAAAAAGGCTTCTTCGTTTCTTTTATAACAAACTTCTTCTCAGCAGTTTTAGAACCACCTTTAGATTTTTTATCTTCTTTTTTAGGAATTGGAGCTACTTTAATTTTTATTAAAGCGGAATCAATTTTCTTTTTAGAAGGTTCTGCAGGAATACGAATAGATTTCTTTTCCTTATCTGGTCTTTGAGCAAAAACCACGCTTCCGCACATAATGCAAAATAGAAGAGCTATGATTTTAATGGTTTTCACTTTTTTGAATATTAATTCTATTAGTCTGTTTATTAAGATACAAATATCATACCCATTTCAAAATAAATGCATAAAAATGCAAATCCTTACAAAAAAATGTTAAAACTTACCATTGAAACTAATTCGTAACTTTCTGTTATACTCCTCAAAAAGCCAGTCTTTGTAGTTTTGAGTACTATTCATAATGCAATAACAATATTGCTTAATTCTGTATGCTATTTCGTCTTGTAAATCCTTAATAAGCTCTCTTGCGTCATAGACATCTTCACTATTCTCTACACAAACTTTTGAATGTTGAGCAATTGATCTTTCTATAACGGTGAAGGATTTTTTACCTAAAGCAATAACATCTTTATATTCAGCCTTTATATCAAAATCTAAGGACATTGATTTTTTAAATTTCCTTTTTAAGGAATCTGGCATAGTATAGATAAAATCACGCTCTAAGGCTTCATCATCTACAATGTTTTCTAAATAGAAATCTGGATGTTTAAAAATATGTTGCCAATCCACAGGCTGATTCCATGGCCCAAAACGTGCTATATTATTTCCTAAATCTATAACTTGAAAAGTTTTACTGTCTTTATAAATACGACTTCCACGACCAATCATCTGAAAGTATAAAGTCAACGAACGTGTCGCTCTATTAAGAATAATAGATTCAACAGAAGGCTCATCAAAACCAGTTGTCAAAATACTTACCGAAGATAAAACAGCATCAGGTGTTTCATTAAACCATTTTAAAATATCCTTACGCTCTTGCTTACTTGCTGTATTATCTAAATGCTGAACATTATAACCAGCTTTTTTAAACGTGTAATAAACTTCTTTAGATGTATAGATACCATTATTGAAAATAAGTGCTTTTTTACCTTTTGCTAACTCTTCATAAGCTAATAAAAGTTTAGACTGCATTAAAGTATTGGTATACAAAGCTTCAGAAGACTTAACTGTATAATCACCATTTATACCAACCTTAAGTGTTGTTAAACCTACATCGTAATGATATACATCTGCATCTGATAAAAATCCATTTTTAATCAATGTAGAGATATCATCACCTACAATAAGTTTATTATAATTATCCTTCATTGGTAGCTTAATATTACTACTTAAAGGAGTTGCCGTTACTCCAAGAATAAAACAGTTTTCAAAAAACTTAAACAACTTTCTAAACGAATTGTAATGTGCCTCATCAATTATAACTAAGCCTACATCTTTAAGCTCAAAGTCTTTATCAGATAATCGGTTGTTTAAAGTTTCAACCATCGCAACAAAACACTGAAATTCGTCTTGGTCTGGTAAAGTTTTCACCTTACTATTAATTACTTTATTCTTAACATTAAAACCCGAAAGTACATTAGAGGTTTGCTTACACAGCTCAATTCTATGGGTAAGAATGACGACTTTCTTATTGTGTTGCTCTATATATCGTCTTACAATCTCAGAAAAGATAACTGTTTTGCCACCTCCTGTAGGTAATTGGTATAAGAGATTAAAATCATCAGACTCATCTCGCATTACGTCAAAAATGCGATTTAGGTCCTTGATTTGGTAATCATAAAGACTTTTTTCAGATGCATTTTGTTGTATCGTTTCCGTTTCTGAAGACATAAAGTAATTTTAGCAAGAGGTTGATTTTGCAAAAATAGCATATTGTAAGGGTTTTAAAATGCTTTGTTAACAACATTTAACAAGATTGGTATTGTTTTTGTGTTTCATAATCAATTAACATTTAAATAAAATATTATGAAATCATTTAGAAGGCATTCTGCGACGGTCAACGCAGGATCTATGGCAGACATTGCCTTTTTATTACTTATTTTCTTTTTAGTAACCACAACCATTTCGGCCGATAAAGGTATACTTCGAAAATTACCAAATGAATGTCCTCCAGCAGAAATCTGTACCAAGGACATTTATGAACGTAACATTCTTAGAATCTCTTTGAATGACAAACAACAGATTATGATTGAAGATGAAATTGTAGAAATTTCTGAAGTTGAAAAACTTGTGAAATCATTTGTAGATAATAATGGAAATTCAGTTTGCGATTATTGTGATGGTGAACAATTATCTACATCTTCAGACCATCCAAAGGATGCTGTTATATCTTTAAGTCATAACGCTTTAACCAAATATGAATTATTCATTACAGTACAAGATGAAATTACGAAAGCGTATTATGATTTAAGAACAAATTATATAAAAGAGAAATTTAATAAAACACCAGATCAATTAACTAAAATAGAATTAGAAGTCGTTAAAAAAGCATACCCATTTATAGTTTCTGAAGTTATGGTGAAACGTTCTAATGAATAATTGAATCTTTTAGAGGTAAACAATACTCTATGTTCATTTTCTTTTTGCCCCAAATTTTTGCTTTTTTTACATCGATACCCATATAAATATCGATGCGTTTACGCCAACGCTTATTCATTTTATCCTTAACTGTGAATAAACTATCAAAGCCTTCGAGTTTCACCTTAGTATTATGCACTAATCCTGAATCTAATAAATCTCTAGAAACTGCGATATATCTTAAGCCAGGTTTTAAACTATCACCAAAAGCAGTGATATGTGGATTAGAACTCGTTTGATAAGCCAATGAATTATAAGCTGTTGCTGTAACTTGAAACGCTTTAACATTACACTCTACTTCTACTTTCTTATTACAAGTAAAGAATAAAATAGATATAAGAAATATCCAATAGTAGTTCATCTTCATAGCTTTAAAGATACGCTTAATAGTTAAAAAATGTTAAATACGTACTATGTTATGCAAAGTACTGTAACATTTTTGTTTTAATGTCGTCTATTAGGTGTAATCAATTAAAAAACAAAATCATGAGAACTTTAAACAACAATCAATTATCAAGTACATCAACAGAAACAAAAAGTTATACTTGGAACAGTAAAAGACGTTTTAGATAGAATCTAAAATGATTCATCAATCAAAAAATCAAACAATTATGAGAACATTATCAAGAATTGTCAATACATCTAATAGTTTAGATGATGACTTAGAAACGATTAAATTATGAATTGGACTCATCAACAATTCAAGTTTAACTAAAGAAACCAATACAGCAAATGTGTTGGTTTCTTTGTTTTTAGGAGGTTCTATTTTCCTTTAGAAAAAAACTTATCCACAGACCAACTTTAAAATGATTATATCTAATTCGTTTTATATAAAACTGTGGTAGTGGTAAAAGTAATTCAAAGAAAATATTATATCTATTTGCCTATTTATTATATCTATTTGCCTATTATTATTATTATATTTAACTATTAATCAACATTTTATGATATGAAAAAAATAATTCTATTAATACCTGTATTCTTAATCTTAGTCGCTTGTTCCAATGAAAAAGCAAACGAAAATATAGATATTACACAAGAAATAAAGTTTTCTGCTAAAAACTTTGTGAATAATACATTTGCTTACAAACAAAATGATGTAGTTAAATTAGGAGTTACAAAAGATGAGTTACTAAGCTCGTTTAATAATTATTCAACAAAATTTAAACTAGGCTCTGAGGCTAAATCTTATTTAATAGAAGAAATTAGTAATAAAAATTATGTGCGATTTTTTCACGAAGATGGCTTAGTATCTACCGTTGCCTTAATACCTAATGCTGAGATTTCAAAAAAACTACCTTCAATTATTACTTACAGGTCAGGTTCAACAGTTTGTACAACTACATATTGTTCAAATTGCTGTGGTTGTATACCTGAAGGAAAGTATTGTACACCTTGTGAGCTTATTGCTGAAGACTGTAAAAGAACAACCACTGGCAGTGGACCCGTTCCAATTGGAT
>NZ_JADGDZ010000007.1:60403-88304 GCF_016744625.1 Winogradskyella sp. | reverse complement strand
ATATCCCCCTGTTAACAATTAACAAACTACTAATCAACCATTCTTTATAAGGGAAAAATAGAAGGTGTGGTAAATACATAATCCCTATCTTTTACTGGGTTATGACATTCGATACAGCTTTGAGAGAAATTTGAATCTTTACCAAAAGGTTTCAATTCCTGATCAACCCATCTTGCCCAACCCCAGCCTTTAGTATTTTTATATTTATTTGAATCTTTAAACATAAACTCTGCATGAATAAACGAAGAAGGCACTACAGCAGCTTCCCAATTTTCATCTGATCTTTGGTTCCAAACAACTTTTCCTAAAATAGCACCATCTGGCCATGGATTTATTTTGTTTTCTTTAATGGCTTTTATTGCAATATCATTACCTAAAATTACACGTAAAGAATTATGATCTTTTCGAAAAGAGCTACTTACTACTTGCCAACTTCTATAATCATTAGGGAATTCAATACCGTTTGGTGCATTTTTGACTATTTTCTTTTTCTCTTGGTTATCTACCCATTTATTATAATCGTTTTTGAAATCTAATTCGTTCACACCAGAGTCCTTTATATCTAAATCGTTATCTAGACCTTTAATGTATGTTTCGAGAGCTGCTAATTCTTTTTCATCAATTTCTGCTTCAGGATGCATAAATGAATAGCTTTTAGGTGGCATTATATTCTTTTTAACCTTGGTTAAGATTTTATAAAGAATAGTTTTCTTTTCTTTTTCTGAATATTTATCCCATTCGGAAAAATTTAGTTTTATCCTTCCCTCTATGACATCCTTTCTTACCATTTCAGCTATAAAAGGAATCTTATTGTAAAAAGATATTTTAGTTTCATTTGAGTGACAATCATAACATGAAGTCCTGATGATTTCCTTTACTTCTGTTGAAGTTTCTGTGAAATCAGAAGTCACCTCAGGGTTAGGAATCACTTCTCTAAATTGATATCCAATTATTATGATTGTGATAATCAATATTATACCTATCAATAATTTCTTCATATTTATATATTGCATTGTATGCATTAAATGTTTTTATAATTATCACTCAAAATAAAACTGCTATTAATCTAATTTGGTGCTGTAGTAGTATTCACATTAGCAATTGGCCATACACCTGGTGCCGGAAAACTAACCCCTTTATTATCGCCTCGAACTGCATCTTGACCGAAATAATATAATGGCCAACCTTTATAGGTTAATTGAGTTCTACCATAAACATCGATAGTACCAAAATCACTATTGTTTAAAATACTTGGTATTTGGTCTAATGTTATCTCTGCTATTGGCCACACACCATTATTTGAAAAGTCTGGGTTAGTGAAATTATTGGTATTGTTTGTATCATTGATGAACGTATACAATGTTTCCCCATCTATATCAACGATATAACTTGTTTCTTCATCACCAACTGTATAATTACTTGTATAATTATTACCATCATGACCTATTAATTGAGCTTTTACATACATTAGTGAGTAATCTGGTTTGGCTACGTACCATATATTATTTACATTTTCTCCGTTAG
Organism: Winogradskyella sp.; assembly: GCF_016744625.1. Taxonomy (GTDB): domain Bacteria; phylum Bacteroidota; class Bacteroidia; order Flavobacteriales; family Flavobacteriaceae; genus Winogradskyella. The sequence goes on along the minus strand of NZ_JADGDZ010000007.1, from coordinate 86,780 downwards.
TGTCACCTGCAGTGTTATCATTTGCAAAATAATATAATGGCCATCCCTTGTAAGTTGTTTGCAATTCGCCATCCGTACGTGTAATGGTAGCAAAATCTGCTGCATTTAAACCTGAGCCTACTACTAAATCATCTGAGTAAAATATTGGCCAAATATCTACACATCCTCCCAAACATTCTGATGTATCTTTAGTGTCTTTTGAGAAGAAATAAAGTGTATTACCATCTGAATCTGTTAAAATACTTCCCAATGTCGTATCATTTGATAACTGAACTGTTGGTGGAACAGGTGTAGGTGCTGAGGTAGTATTTACATTAGCAATTGGCCAAACACCTGGTGCTGGAAAACTAATCCCTTTATTATCACCACGCTCTGCATCTTGTCCAAAATAATATAATGGCCAACCTTTATAGGTTAATTGAGTTCTACCATAAACATCGATAGTACCAAAATCAGCATTATCTAAAACACTTGGAATTTGGTCTAATGCTATCTCCGCTATTGGCCATACACCATTATTTGAAAAGTCTGGATTTGTAAAATTGTTGATATTGTTTGTATCATTGATAAAAGTGTATAGTGTTTTACCATCAACATCTACAATATAACTTGTCTCTTCATCACCTACTGTATAATTACTTGTGTAATTATTACCATCATGACCTACTAATTGAGCTTTTGCGTACATTAATGAGTAATCTGGTTTGGCTACGTACCAGATATTATTTACATCTTCTCCATTTGTGTCTCCAGCTACATTGTCATTTGCAAAATAATATAATGGCCATCCCTTGTAAGTTGTTTGCAATTCACCATCAGCACGTGTAATAGTTGCAAAATCTGTTGCATTTAATCCATTTCCTACAGTCAGGTTTTCAGAATAAAAAATCGGCCAAATATCTACACACCCTCCTAAGCATTCTGAAGTATCTTTAGTATCTTTTGAAAAGAAATACAGACTCTTACCCTCTGAGTCTGTCAAAATACTTCCTAATGTAGAATTATTTGATAACTGAACTGTTGATCCACTTGGTTCTGGATCAACATAATTGTTATCATCATCACTACTACAACTTTGTAGTAAAACCGTTAATGCCATAAAAAAGAAGGCACCTTTTGTAATAATTTTTTTCATTTTCTTTTAATGTTAATTGTTTTTAAAATCTTCGACAAATCAAGCAATTACATACAACACCGACACTATAAACCTTTCTTAAAAGGAAAAATCAAGAGGTGAAAAGGAAAAAAAAGAGTTGAAAAATTATTGAAATAATAGTTTTTGATAACAATTGGTTTATTATGAATAGCTAAATTTGTAAAAGAAGGAATTATTACAATTTAATTTTCTAAGAATGAAAAAAGATAAGCTTTACCTATTCACTTTTACATCTTTACTTTTTATAGTTTACTTAGTTGGTTATTATAGTATGAACTATCTTATTGATGTAAATTCTGAACAACTGTTAGAGATACAAATGGAATCTAGCAAAAGAGAAGCTAAAGAGTTTTCTTTTATGATTTCATCTCAATTAAACAATGGTATTCCTGAAAATATTGTTATTAATAACATACAAAAAAGTATAGAAAACACTGACAATGAAACAGGTTTCATATGCATGTTTGATTGGTCTGGAAAAGAGATTTGTCATCCAAATATTGAAAGAATTGGAAAATATGCAGCACCTGAAGAATCTTTTATTTCAACAATAACGGATGATGCAACCTCAAAAGATTTTTATTATTATTTAAAAAATAAGAAAGAAGGTGGGGGAATTAGGACTTTTAGTGAAGAAAATAGAGAATCTGAAATCATATATGTATACCCTGTTAAGAATACTGATTGGATTGTTGCTGCTCACGCTAACACACATAAAATTAAAGAACAGGTTAGTGAATTAAAGAAAAAATTTATCTTGGTATATGCAATAACCGGTACCTTAATTGTTATTCTTTCATTCTTCACAGTAAGACTAATCGGAAGTAGTTATGAAAACAAATTAGAGCTAAAGAATGAAGAACTTTCAGACGAAGTATTAAGCCTTTCTAAATTAAATCTCGATTTAGTAAATTATAAAACCAAAATTAAATCTGAAGAATCTATAAACTCAACTGAGAATGAGAGTTCTGATAAGCATAGAATACTTACCTATTCTAGAGATGAATTATTACCCCTTTTAATTGAACAAATAGCTTATATCTATACAGAAAACACAATTACTTATGTAATTACCTTAGATGGAAAAAAATCAACAAGTAATAGTAGTCTTGATGAACTATATAATTGTTTGAATAAAACATTGTTTTTCAGGGCCAACAGACAATATATTTTATCAATAAATGCTATTGACAAAATTATAAGATATGGAAATAGTCAATTAAAAATAGATGTTTTACCTAAAACTGATGTGAATATTATTATCAGTAAGAATAAAGCAGCAGAGTTTAAATCATGGCTAAATAAATAATATCTCCTCCATAAACAGATATTTTATATCTTAATTTACCAAATGCATAAACACAAAGCTATACCTGTAAAGAATACTTATTTCTCTTTTAAACTTATACGCTATTTCTTTTCTTTGAAATCAATAACTTCCCCCTTAAATGTTCCATGTCATCACTCACTTTTCTTTCAATAACTCTAGCGTAAATTTGAGTTGTAGCAATTTTAGTATGTCCTAAGAGTTTCGAAACAGTTTCAATTGGAACACCATTACTTAAAGTTATTGTAGTTGCAAAAGTATGTCTGGCCATATGAAAGGTTAGATTCTTTTTTACACCACTTATGTCAGCCAGTTCTTTTAAATAACTATTTAGTTTTTGATTTGAGATAACTGGAAAAAGTGTACCAGAAGATTTTGCTTTAATATGCCCTTCATATTTATTTATAATTTCTTCAGCTTTTTCAAGTAAAGGAATACGAACTTTTTTATCTGTTTTTTGGCGATTAGTTATTACCCATTTATTACCATCAATTCCTAACTGAATATTTTCTTCTGTTAATTGCATTACATCAATATATGAAAGTTCAGTATAGCAACTAAATACGAAAAGGTCTTTTACTATTTGTAGACGCTCGATATCAAATTGTTTTTCCTCAATTGAATTTAATTCATCTTGCCTTAAAAACTCTCTATCATTTCTTATATAACTAGGTTTGAATCTAATAAAAGGATCTTTGTCTATCCATTCCATCTTATACGATAATGTTACCATTTTTCGCAATCTTTGTATGTGCTTCATAACAGTATTATTCCCCATAGGTTTTTGATGATCTTCCGGAACATGAGCTCTCAAAAACTTTTCAAAATCTACAACAAAACGAAATGTGAGCTTCGATAAATAAATGTCATCTTTTTTTCTTTTCTCTTGTAGAAATTGCTTTATGTATTTCTGAGTTGTGAAGTAATTTTTTAGTGTACCATAGCTTAAAGTTTCAGACATTTGAGTGTTATGATAATCAACTAAGGTCAATAAAGAATATTCGTTATCGTCTTCTCCTAAAAACCGTGCTTTGATAGTTTGCGCCGAGATTAATTCTTTTTCTGCACGTAGTTGTTCGTAAGATTCAAAAATTCTGCTTTGAACTTGGTCCAAATATCTATTAAGTAATCTAGATTCTTGTTTGGTGCCACGAGCTCTTCCCTTTGAAGAATTCCACTCAGATAGAGCAACCTTTCTTTTAAGGCTAATATTTACTCGCTTACCATTAACTGTAATACGGACATAAACTGATACTTGCCCATTTTTAATTCTAGTGCTAGACACCCAAAAGAGTGTAGCAAATGTGTTTTGTGACTTCATAGCTATTGTCTTTAAATTAAATTTTGTTAAAGACGAAAGTCAAATCAACTAATCAGTATCAAGGTAAATTCGGTTAACACTTTTTGTGTTTTACAAACTGTTAACCGAATTGTTAACCGAACTGAATCAAACGTTATCAAATTCTATGATATCGTAAAAACAATAAAACCTTGTAAATCAATAGATTTACAAGGTTTTTAATACCATTTGTATGGCTTATTGTCGGGGTGGCAGGATTCGAACCTGCGGCCTCCACGTCCCAAACGTGGCGCGATAACCGGGCTACGCTACACCCCGAATTTTGAGTTATCTTTTTCGGACTGCAAATATAGAGTTTTTCTTTCTATTCCAACAACATTTCTTTAACTTTAAAAACTAATTTATTTAAGCCATTTTTGGTATGAAATTTAAACTTCCTTTTCTCTGTTTAATCCTTATATGCATCTTAACTTGTGCCCAAGATAAAAATCCTATAAATACCGAGAATAGTTACGAAGTTATTGTATCAGACTTAAATATTCCTTGGGGTTTTACCTTTCTTCCGGATGGTTCTATGTTAATAAATGAGAAAGCTGGAGAACTCATTCATTTTAAAAGCGGAAAAAAAACAACCATAACTGGCTTACCAGAAATTTATCTTCGAGGACAAGGTGGCCTAATGGATATCATTTTACATCCAAATTATAAAGAGAATGGTTGGATATATTTCTCTTATGTATCCTCCAAAGGTGAAGGTCAAGGTGGAAATACAGCTATCGCAAGAGCCAAACTTAATAGCAATAGGTTAACTGACTTAGAAGTTCTATACAAAGCAACACCAAACACAAAAAGAGGTCAACATTTCGGATCACGTCTCGTTTTTGATAAAGAAGGTTACTTATTCTTTACTATTGGAGAACGTGGCAATAGAGAGGTGAATCCTCAGGATATCATAAGAGATTGTGGGAAAGTATATCGTCTTAACGATGATGGTTCAATTCCAAAAAACAATCCTTTTGTAGATGAACCTAGTGCAAAGAAAGCGATCTACTCATATGGTCACAGAAATCCACAAGGCATGACGCTTCACCCTAAAACAAAAGAAATTTGGACACACGAGCATGGTCCAAGAGGTGGTGATGAAATAAATATTATAAAAGGTGGCAAAAACTATGGTTGGCCTGTAATTAGCTATGGCGTGAATTATAGTGGTTCAAAATTCACAGAAATTACTGAGAAAGAAGGCATGGAACAACCACTTCATTATTGGGATCCATCCATCGCACCTAGCGGAATGGCATTTATAAACAGCGATAAATATGGAGATTGGAATGGAAATCTTTTGATTGGGTCTTTAAAGTTTCAATATTTGGACATGTGTACACTAAAAGATAATAAAGTCATTAAAGAAGAGAAATTACTTGATGGTTTAGGCAGAGTAAGGTGTGTAGAGCAAGGACCTGATGGTTATATTTACGTAGGAATAGAAAATTTAGGCATCGTAAAACTTATAAAACAATAACGAAATCAATTTGAGACATCAGATAGACTTTCTAAATTATTTAGATTCATTTTAAAGCTATATCATTTTTGCCCTGAAATTACTACAATAAAAAGTAACTGTTTTTGTTTCATCTAAAACAAAACATAAGCATAGTAATAGTTACAGTTGTTTTTTATTTTGAAATATCTAATAAAAAGAAGCAATTTTATAGTATGATTTTAAGATAGAAAATGGTATTAAATAATTAACTTTGTAAGACTCAACTAAATCAAAATTAAGACATGCTTATAATAGGAATTGCAGGTGGAACTGGATGCGGAAAGACAACCGTTGTTAATACAATTTTAAACGAATTGCCTGAAGGTGAAGTTGGAGTAATTTCACAAGACTCTTATTACAAAGACACGTCGCATTTAAGTTACGATGAGCGTGTTAAAATTAACTTTGACCATCCACGTTCTATCGATTTTGAACTGCTAGAAAATCACCTTAAAGAACTTAAAAAAGGGAATTCAATAGATCAACCTGTATATTCTTTTGTGAAACATAATCGTACAGGAGATACTATTAACACAAAACCAAGAAAGGTAATGATTGTAGAAGGGATATTAATCCTGTCTCATGCAGAAATCAGAGATCTTTTCGATATAAAAATATTCGTTCATGCAGATTCAGATGAACGCTTAATTCGTCGTTTAAAACGTGATATTACTGAACGTGGCCGCGATATAAACGAAGTTTTAACTAGATACCAAACCACATTAAAACCAATGCATCAGCAATTTATTGAACCGATGAAAGAATACGCTGATCTTATTATTCCGAATAACAAATACAACACAGTTGCTGTAGATATCGTTAAAACAATAATTAATGAACGTCTGTAATGAGCATCTGGAACAATAAATATCTAAAACCGTTTAAGAACATTTATCTACTTGTTCTTATTGTCTTTGTGGTTTGGATGTTATTTTTTGATGCACATTCGTGGTTATTTCATCACGAATTAAATTCAGATATTGAAGAATTAGAATATCAAAAAGACCATTACAGAAATGAAATGGCAAAAGATGGAAAAGCTATTAAAGAGTTAAGTACTGAAGAAGGCATTGAACGCACAGCACGTGAAACTTACTACATGAAAAAGGCTAACGAAGATATATACATAATAGAATACGAAGACAGTATCTCTAAACAAAAACAAGATGAGTAAATCTTTATTTAACGATTTTGAAGGTCTAACTTCAAAAGCTTGGAAACAAAAAATTCAAGTAGATTTAAAAGGTGCAGATTATAATGATACATTAATCTGGAAAAATAATGAAGGTATTGACGTCAAACCCTTTTATCATTCAGACGAGTTTGAAACTTTACCAGAAATTTCAAATACCAAAGCGACCGAATGGAAAATTTGCCAATCTATTACTGTTTCTAACGCAAAAGAGGCCAATCTAAAAGCTATTAACGCAATTGAACGTGGAGCAGAAAGTATTTTATTTCATATTAAATCTGAAACTATTTCTGTTGAAGACTTATTTAGAAATATTGATTTAGAACAAATACCAATTGAAATTAAATGCGATTTCCTTTCAGAAGATCTGGTAACAAATCTAACTGCTGTCACTTCGAGCGCAGTCGAGAAGCCTTACATAACTTTAAATACTGACATCATTGGTAACTTAGCCAAAACAGGCAATTGGTTCAGCAACCTCAAAGAGGACCACATAAGGTTTGAAGCTATTGTAAAATCTACAAATCAATTAAGCGTTGACATAGCCTTGTATCAAAACGCTGGCGCAACAATTATACAACAATTAGCATATGGCTTGGCACATGCCAATGAACACCTAAACCACCTCGATAACGTCATCGCGAGTGAAGAGAAGCAATCTCTTCAAGTAACCTTCAACGTATCAATTGGTTCTAACTACTTCTTCGAAATAGCTAAACTAAGAGCATTACGACAATTATGGGCAACCTTAGCTTCAGAATATGGAGTCAATACAGAATGTAGAATCATTGCCACACCAAGCAAACGAAATAAAACCATTTACGACTACAACGTCAATTTACTACGTACAACCACAGAATGCATGAGTGCTATCCTTGGTGGCGCAAATACAATTTGCAATTTACCTTACGATGCTTTGTATCATAATTCTAATGAATTCGGAGATCGAATTTCAAGAAATCAGTTATTAGTTTTAAAACAAGAAAGCTATTTTGATAAGGTAAATAATCCTTCAGATGGAGCTTATTATATTGAAAACTTAACAGAGCAATTATCTAAAAAAGCATTAGAACTCTTCAAAAATATTGAAGCTAATGGAGGCTTTTTACAGCAACTTAAAGAAGGTACAATTCAACGGAAAATTAAAGAAAGTGCAGCTAAAGAACAGGCTGATTTTGATGCTGAAAAATTAGTGCTTTTAGGCACAAATAAACATCCAAATTTAGCCGATAAAATGAAAAACGACTTAGAAATTAGTCCATTTTTAAAAATCGAAAAGCGCAAAACTTTGATTCAACCAATTATTCAGAAAAGATTATCTGAAAAATTGGAAATCAAAAGGTTAAGCGAAGAGAAAAACTAAGTATAGATAAAACCTATGATAGTTTTTTACACTTAAAACACATTTACAATGTCAAGAAAAAATCTTCAACACATAAAGCTAAATCAAGAAATTAGAGCATCTCAATCTAAAGCAAATAATGCGTTTTTAACAGCCGAAGGTATTGATATAAAATCAACCTATTCTAAAGACGATATCAAAGACTTAGAGCACTTGGATTTTGTTGCAGGAATCGCACCAAATCTTCGTGGCCCATACTCAACAATGTACGTTCGCAGGCCTTGGACAATTAGACAATATGCTGGCTTTTCAACAGCAGAAGAAAGCAACGCTTTTTACAGACGAAATCTTGCAGCAGGACAAAAAGGATTATCCGTCGCTTTCGATTTAGCAACACATAGAGGTTATGATTCTGATCACGAACGCGTGGTTGGAGATGTTGGTAAAGCTGGAGTTGCAATTGATTCGGTTGAAGACATGAAAATTCTGTTTGACCAGATTCCTTTAGATAAAATGTCAGTTTCTATGACAATGAATGGTGCTGTATTACCAATCATGGCCTTTTACATCGTAGCAGCAGAAGAACAAGGAGTACAACCAGAACTATTGGCTGGCACCATTCAAAATGATATCCTAAAAGAGTTTATGGTGCGTAATACATATATCTATCCACCTACTCCATCGATGAAGATTATCTCAGATATTTTCGAATATACGAGTAAGAACATGCCAAAATTTAATAGCATCAGTATTTCTGGATACCATATGCAAGAAGCAGGAGCAACTTGCGATATTGAATTAGCTTACACTTTGGCTGATGGAATAGAGTATATTAGAAAAGGCTTAGATGCAGGTATGGATATAGACACCTTTGCTCCTCGCCTATCTTTCTTTTGGGCTATTGGTATGAATCATTTTATGGAAATTGCTAAAATGCGTGCAGCTCGAATGCTTTGGGCAAAATTGGTAAAGCAATTCAATCCTAAAAATCAAAAGTCATTAGCACTAAGAACACATTGCCAAACTTCTGGCTGGAGTTTAACAGAACAAGATCCATTTAATAATGTTGCAAGAACATGTATCGAAGCATCTGCTGCTGCATTTGGAGGCACACAAAGTTTACACACCAATGCTTTAGACGAAGCAATTGCCTTACCAACAGATTTCTCGGCACGTATAGCAAGAAACACACAAATCTATTTACAAGAAGAAACACAAATCACAAAAACAGTAGATCCCTGGGCAGGAAGCTATTATGTTGAAAAACTAACAGATGATATTGCTCAAAAAGCTTGGCAACTTATAGAAGAAGTTGAAGAATTAGGTGGAATGACTAAAGCTATTGAAGCAGGAATTCCGAAATTACGAATTGAAGAAGCTGCGGCACGTAAGCAAGCACGTATAGATTCTAACCAAGATATTATCGTTGGAGTTAACAAATATAGATTAGACGAAGAAGATCCGATTGCGACTTTAGAAGTTGACAACCAAACCGTTCGCAATCAACAAATAGAACGTTTAGACAGTATAAAAGCGAGTCGTGATAATGATGCTACGACTAGAGCTCTGGCAAAATTAACGGAATCTGCTAAAACTGGTAAAGATAATTTACTAGCTTTAGCAGTAGATGCAGCGAGAAAACGAGCAACCTTAGGAGAAATAAGTGATGCTCTTGAAGCCGAATTTGGACGACACAAAGCACAAATAAAATCATTTTCAGGAGTGTACAGTAAAGAAATAAAAGATGACAAGAGCTTTCAAAAAGCAAGAGAATTAGCTGACCAATTTGCAGAGCAAGATGGTCGCAGACCTCGTATTATGATTGCTAAAATGGGGCAAGATGGTCACGACAGAGGTGCAAAAGTTGTGGCAACAGGTTATGCAGATGTTGGTTTTGACGTAGATATTGGACCATTATTTCAAACACCTAAAGAAGCGGCAAAACAAGCGGTTGAAAATGATGTACACATTTTGGGTGTGTCTTCTCTTGCAGCAGGACATAAAACTTTAGTACCACAAGTTATTGAAGAACTCAAAGCTTATGGCAGAGACGATATTATGGTTATTGTAGGTGGTGTGATCCCAAAACAAGATTACCAATATTTATTTGATGCTGGAGCAGTTGCTGTCTTTGGACCAGGCACTAAGATTAGTGAAGCTGCGATTCAGATTTTGGAGATTTTGATTGATTAGATTATTACACTAGAGAACATCTAATCAATGACTAACAAAAAAAGAATCAAGTTTTTAAAATGTAGTTTTCTAACTCTAATAGCAATTGGCTTATTACTTATTCATTTCTTTGTCCCTAGATTAATTTCAGAAATAAGAAACCCTGTTGTTGGTTTAATAAAACGAAATAAAAACGTTAAAGTTGAACTTGCAGAAAATAACAGCAATTCACTTAAAAGAAAAGAGCTTTCAATCAAGTCGTTTGATGGCATAAGGATTTCAGCACGACTCACCTATTCTAGCTTAGATTCTACAAAAACTACTATTATACTATTACATGGAATTCGCTCTAGCAAAGAACATTTTATTGACTTAAGCTCTTTACTATCCAAAAATGGATTCAATTCTGTAGCATTAGATTTAAGAGCTCATGGTAAAAGTGAAGGTCAGTTCTGCACTTTCGGTGTTAATGAAAAAAAAGACATTCAATATGTAATAGACTATCTATCTGAAAAAGAGAACATAAATCATATTGGAATTTGGGGACAGTCCTTAGGAGGTGCAGTCGCATTACAAGCTATGGGCTATGATAAGCGAATTGAATTCGGAATTATTGAAAGTACATTCACAGATTTTAAGATTATCGTAAATGATTATTTCGATTTGCATGCTGGTTTTAGTTTCTCGCCTTTTTCAAATTATTTAGCTAATAGAGCTGGAAGCATTGCAGAATTTAATGCTAACGATGCTAAACCAATTAAATATTGCGAAACTATTAATCAACCTATTTTAATTGTTCATGGTAATAATGATAAAAGAATTAATATAAAATACGGAAAAGCTAATTTCTCAAAAATAAAGAGCTCAAAAAAAGAATTTGTTGAAATAAAATCCGCTAATCATTTAAACGTTTGGCAAGTTGGTGGTGAAGAATATTTTAACAAGGTTTTGAAATTCATAAATAATCAAAACAATATTCAACTAAAAATTTAGTTAAAATAATATTATTCCTTTCCCTCTCAATATTTTATACTTAAATTAGAGGAATTTTCTTATAAAAATTACAATTATTAATCTTTAAAACCATCAATCTATGAAAACAAAACTTTTTAAAGTATGCCAAGCACTTTTTGTTTGTTGCTTGTTTATTACGTTTACAGCAAATGCACAAACCAAAACACCAGAAAAACAAACTAGTGGATCAGTACCCTCAGATGCATTACCAATTACTCCAGATGTAAAAATTGGCAAACTCTCTAATGGACTTACATATTACATTCAGAATAATGGTAAGCCAGAAGACAAAGTAGAATTGCGTTTAGCTTTAAAAGCTGGTTCTATAGTAGAAACTGAAGACCAAGTTGGTTTAGCCCATTTTATGGAACATATGAATTTTAATGGTACTACCCATTTCAAGAAAAATGAACTGGTAGATTACTTACAAAGCATAGGCGTAGAATTTGGCGCTGATTTAAATGCTTATACAGGTTTTGACCAAACGGTATATATCCTTCCGATTCCAAGTGACGATCCAGAAAAATTAGATAAAGGGTTTCAAATTTTACAAGATTGGGCTGGTAATGCTTTACTTACCGACCAAGATATTGACGATGAACGTGGTGTTGTTATTGAAGAATACAGAACACGTCTTGGTGCTGCAACCAGAATGCAGTCTAAGTATTTAGATAAAATCGCCTACAAATCTAAATATGCTGATCGCTTACCTATTGGCACAAAAGAAAACTTAGAAACCTTTGATTATGAAAGTGTAAGAAGCTTTCAAAGAGATTGGTATAGACCAAACTTAATGGCCGTAATTGCTGTTGGAGACTTAGATGTCGAAACTTTAGAAAAGAAGATAAAAGAAAACTTCAGTGGGCTAAAAAATCCAGAGAACCCAAAACCAAGAGAAGAATTTGGTTCAGAAAATCACGAAGGTACTTTTGTTGCTATTGAATGGGATGAAGAAGCTACTGGGAGTCGAGTTCAGATTTATTATAAGGATAAAGGAGAAAAGAAAAAGACAAAAACTGTTCAAGATTACAGAGATAATATAGTTGAAGGGCTTTTTGATCAAATGATAAACAACAGACTTGCTGAGTATAGTAATAAACCTAATCCACCTTTTATATATGGATTTTCTTATAAAGGCGGTATTATAGGTAACAAAGATGCATATCAATCTTTTGCTCAAACCAATGAAAAAGGTCAATTAGATGCTCTTAAAACACTTTTAGAAGAAAATGAACGTGTAAAGCGCTATGGTTTTAAAGCTTCAGAATTAGAGCGTGCAAAGAAAGATTATTTAGCAAGATTAGAACGTTCATTTAAAAATAAAGGCAAGGAAGAATCAGGTAGAATTGTACGTGGTTATATCCAGAACTTTCTAGAAGACAGCCCTATTCCTGGTATAGAATGGATTTTTAACTATGCTCAATCAGAACTTCCAAATATAAAGTTAGAAGAAGCTAATAGTTTAATTTCTGAATTCTTACACGACGACAATAGATTAATTATACTTACTGGACCAAAGAAAGAGGGTCTTACAAAAGTGACCGAAAAAGAAGTCATCGATTTATTAGATAGTGTAAAGAAAGCGGATATCAAAAATTATGAAGACGAAGCTGTTCGTGAAAACTTAATGCCTATTAAACCTAAAAAAGGAAGTATTACTAGTACAACAACTAACAACAAGGGAGCTTTAAATGAAACCACAACTATAACTTTAAGTAATGGAGCTAGAGTAACTTATAAGAAAACAGATTTTAAAAATGATGAAATCTTATTTGAAGCCTTCAGTTATGGTGGAACATCTCTTTATTCTGATGATGTTTTAAAAGAAACAGCAAGTGCTAATCGTGGTGTATTTGAAGCTGGCATCGACGGATTAACTAAAAACGATATGACAAAAATGATGTCTGGTAAAATCGCAAGAGTAAGTCCTTTTATTGGTAGTTTAAGTGAAGGTATGAGAGGCTCTGCTTCACCTAAAGATTTTGAAACTATGTTTCAAATGATTCATTTATACTTTACCAAATTAGATAAAGATCCTGAAGCTTTTGCTTCTTATATCAGTAAACAAAAAGCTTTTTTAGGAAACATTTTATCTAACCCAAACATATCCTTCTCAATTGCATTAGGGGAATTCACTAATGAAGGTAATCCAAGATATACTGGTTTCCCAGATGAAGAAGCTTTAGACAATGCTAATTATGATTTAGCTTACAAAAAGTATAAAGAACGTTTTGCTAATGCTGGTGATTTTAACTTCTATTTCGTCGGTAATGTTGATGAAGCTAAAATAACAGAATACGCTGAAACTTATATCGCATCACTTCCAGGTAATTCTGAACGAGAAATGTTTAAAACATCTTCATTTAGGCCTAAATCTGGAGCTCATGAGTTTACGTATCATAAAGGTACTGAGCCAAAGAGTCAAGTGCGTCTTACTTATACAGGAGAGGCTAAATATGATGTAAAAGAAGCTAGAGCAATGAGTGCTTTAGGTGAAATTCTAAGTATTAAATTAATTGAAAAATTAAGAGAAGAGGAAGGTGGTGTTTATGGAGCTGGAGCAAGAGGTTCTATTAGCAAATTACCATATGGTCGTTTCAGTTTTAGTATTTCATTTCCATGTGCACCAGAAAATGCAGAAAAGTTATCTGCAGCAGCAATAGCTGAACTTAAGAAGATTGTTAAAGATGGTCCTACTGAAACAGATTTAGACAAAGTAAAGAAAGCCTTATTGTTAACACGAAAAGACCAATTAGAGCAAAATCGTTTTTGGTTATCTGCTATTAAAGGTGCAGATTATAATAAAAGTGATTTAAATAATGTGGTTAACTATGACAATAATGTTAATGGGTTAACAACAAAAGACATTCATAATGTTGCTAAGAAATATTTAAATGGCGGCTATATAAAAGCTGTATTATTACCAGAAGAACAATAGTATTCTCAATTATTCAATGATTAACAAAGACAGTCTATATGGCTGTCTTTTTTATGAAATAACTGTTAACAACTTCAATTTCCTAAAACCGTAAATAATTGTATTTTTAAGCCTTAGAAAAACCAAATCATTTAATGGGTAAAATCATTGCAATTGCTAATCAAAAAGGAGGTGTCGGTAAAACAACAACCTCTGTTAATTTAGCCGCTTCTCTTGGCGTACTAGAGAAGAAAGTCCTACTTATAGATGCCGATCCACAAGCCAATGCAAGTTCTGGTTTAGGGATTGATGTAGATGCTGTTGAAATTGGCTCATATCAGGTATTAGAACACACAAAACCTGCTAAGGATGCTATTGTAAATTCTAATGCACCAAATGTGGATGTAATACCTGCTCATATCGATCTTGTCGCTATAGAAATTGAATTAGTTGATAAAGAAGAGCGTGAGTACATGCTTAAAAAGGCTATTTCAGAATTAAAATCTGAATATGACTATATCATAATTGATTGCGCTCCTTCTCTTGGATTATTAACTTTAAACGCTTTAACAGCTGCAGACTCTGTACTCATTCCTATTCAATGTGAATATTTTGCACTCGAAGGTTTAGGTAAACTGTTAAATACTATTAAGAGTGTACAAAAAATTCATAATGAAGCGTTAGACATAGAAGGCCTATTATTAACAATGTTCGATTCGCGATTACGCTTATCTAACCAAGTAGTTGAAGAGGTTCAGAAACACTTTAGTGATATGGTCTTTGATACGATTATTCAACGAAACGTACGTTTAGGAGAAGCTCCGAGTTATGGAGAAAGCATTATCAACTACGATGTAAGTAGTAAAGGTGCTGCAAACTATTTGAGCTTAGCCAAAGAGTTGATTAAAAAAAATGAATTGTAATGGCGAAGGCAACTAAAAAACAAGCATTAGGACGTGGACTTTCAGCTTTATTGAAAGATCCAGAAAACGATATCAATTCTGCAGAAGATAAAAATGCAGATAAAGTTGTTGGTAATATTGTTGAACTCGATGTAGAAAGTATTGAGGTCAACCCGTTTCAGCCAAGAACTAACTTTAACGAAGAATCACTTAGAGAATTGGCTTCTTCTATACGTG
This sequence comes from Winogradskyella sp., assembly GCF_016744625.1. Lineage (GTDB taxonomy): Bacteria > Bacteroidota > Bacteroidia > Flavobacteriales > Flavobacteriaceae > Winogradskyella. Next base: position 71,678 of record NZ_JADGDZ010000007.1, on the reverse strand, counting down.
AACTAGGTGTTATTCAGCCAATAACGGTTAGAAAATTAGCCTTCAACAAATATCAATTGGTTTCGGGAGAGCGTCGTTTTAGAGCTTCAAAATTAATTGGTTTAGCAGCAATACCTGCATATATTAGAATAGCAAACGACCAAGAGTCTTTAGAAATGGCTTTGGTTGAAAACATTCAACGCCAAGATTTAGACCCAATAGAAATCGCATTATCCTATCAACGTTTAATTGATGAAATTAGTTTAACTCAAGAACAAATGAGTGAACGCGTTGGCAAAAAACGTTCTACTATTGCTAACTATTTACGCTTATTAAAACTAGATCCAATTATCCAAACTGGAATGCGTGATGGTTTTATTAGTATGGGACATGGTAGAGCAATGGTAAATATTGAAAGTCAAATAGATCAGCTCGAAGTTTATGAAAAAGTCATTAGTAATAAACTATCTGTAAGAGCTACTGAACAATTAGTAAAAAGCTTAAATTCAGGTTCAGAACAAACATCAGATTCAGCATCAACAGATATCCCAAAATATATTAAAAAAGGTGTTAAAGAATTTTCGGAATACTTCGGACATAAAATAGACGTTAAAATAGCAAAGAATGGAAGTGGAAAAATTACAATCCCTTTTCATTCTGAAGAAGATTTTAATCGAATTAAAAAATTAGTGCAACGTGCTAAATAAACGTTTATACATTTTATTACTGTGCTTATTTTCAGCACTCTATTCATTCTCTCAAAAGGAAAAAGACAGTACTAGCATTGCATTAGATCAAAGTTCTATTATAGCGAACAAAACCTTAACTAAAAAAGCTATTGATCCTTTAAGACCGTCTAAAGCGGCATTTTATTCAGCCATATTACCAGGTTTAGGACAAGCTTACAATAAAAAATATTGGAAAGTCCCTATTGTTTGGGGAGCTATTGGTGCTGGTGTTTATTTCTACGTGAGAAATGACAAGCAATTAGATCGTTACAGAGATGCTTACAAAAGACGTTTAGCAGGTTTTAAGGATGATGAATTTTATGGACCGAATGATACTCCATCCATTTCAGATGATGGTCTTGTTAGAGCACAACAGCAGTTTAGACGAAATAAAGAAGTTTCGCTTTTAGTGACATTTGGGCTTTATGCTTTAAATATTATTGATGCTAATGTAGATGCACATCTATTGCAGTTTAACGTTGATGAAAATTTAAGCCTTAGTCCGCATTATCAATACAACCAAATGGAAAATACTTCGGATTTAGGAGTAACACTCAATTTTAAATTTTAGCATGAATATAGCTTTACTCGGTTATGGCAGAATGGGCAAAAGTATTGAGATTATCGCTTTAGAGCGTAATCATAGTATTTCCTTAAAAGTGTCTGATGAAAGTTCGGATTATGATTTTTCAAATACTGATGTTGCTATAGATTTCAGTATACCAATAGTCGCAGTTACCAATATTAAGAAAGCTTTAGATGCTGGAGTTCCTGTAATATCTGGCACTACAGGTTGGCTAGATCAATATGATGAAATCATAGATTATTGTAACTCTAAAAACGGCACATTTTTATATGCTTCAAATTTTAGTTTAGGTGTCAATATTTTTTTCGAGATTAATCAAAGACTAAGTCAATTAATGGCTACTGTTGAAGGTTATGATACCGAAATTGAAGAAATCCACCATACTCAAAAATTAGATACACCAAGTGGGACAGCTATTACATTAGCAGAGCACATAATCAAAAGCACTAAATATAAGAATTGGACATTAGATGAGCCAAAGTCTAATGAAATTCACATTGATGCCAAGCGTATTGAAAATGTTCCTGGCACTCATAAAATCACCTATAATTCTGAAATTGATTCTATAAGTATAAAACATACAGCCCATAGCAGACAAGGTTTTGCAATGGGAGCAGTTATTGCAGCAGAATGGATTAAGGATAAAAAAGGGGTGTTTAGCATGAAAGATGTGTTAAACATTGGTTAATTTGCCAAAATTTTGAAACAAATTGAAATAATTTTCAACCTATACAAGACAAAATAAAACATTATGAGCTGGACACAGTGGTTTATCTTTTTACTCATTTTACAAATCATTCATGGTTTAGGCACATGGAAATTATATGTTAAAGCTGGCAGAAAAGCTTGGGAAGCCTATGCACCTGTTTACAATGCTGTAATATTAATGAAGATTGTTTCTCGTCCTTGGTGGTGGGTTATTTTAATGTTCTTACCCATTGTAAACCTAATTATGATTCCTGCAGCTTGGGTAGAAACCGCAAGAGCTTTTGGAAAAGATAAAAAACTAGATGCACTTTTATGCATTGTTACTTTAGGTTTTTATCTTTATTATTTAAATTATGTTGCTGATGTAAATTATGCTGAAGACAGAAAGTTGACACCAAAGACTTCTTCAGGAGAATGGATTACGTCTATCCTATTTGCTATTGTTGCTGCTACGATTGTTCATACATATTTCTTTCAACCGTTTGTGATTCCGTCTTCATCCTTAGAAAAGTCATTATTAGTTGGTGACTTTCTTATTGTAAGCAAATTACATTACGGTCCTAGAACACCAATGACCACTGTTGGCGCACCAATGGTGCATGATACTATTCCTGTGTTAAAAAAGAAATCGTATTTATTTAACGATAACTTCGAAAAACGAAACACATCTTGGATAAATAAATTACAGTTACCTTATTTTAGATTACCAGGTTTTGAAAATATTGAACGTAACGACATTATTGTTTTCAACCAACCAGCAGATACTTTGCTGGATATGAATAAATTTAAACCAGATCGTAATTATTACAAACCTATCGACAAAAAAACGAACCTAGTTAAACGTTGTGTCGGAGTTGCTGGTGATACTTTGGAAATTAGAAATGGTTATGTGTTTATTAATGGTGTACAAAATAAATTACCACCAAGATCACATTTACAGTTTTCATACGACATCACATTTAAACGTAATCTTCAACCAGCCAGAATTTATGATATATTAAAAAAATATGATATTACCGATGGATTGGGTTATGGTTCTACTGAAGGTTCATTTAGAATTCCTGCAGCTACAGACCAAGCGATTGCTAAATTAAAAGCACATCCAGAAGTAGCAACAATAGCACCTATAAAACGTGCAGCTGGAGAGAAAGAAGATGTCTTTCCTAGAGATGCTAATTACAATTGGAATGTGGATCATTTTGGCCCAATGTATATTCCAAAAGCTGGTGCAACCGTTAATTTGAGTACTGAAAATGTTGCCCTGTATAGACGTGCTATTTCAGAATATGAAGGTCATAAAATAATAACAAGAGGTAATCAAATTTTTATTGACGACCAACCAGCAACCTCCTACACCTTTCAGCAAGATTATTATTGGGCAATGGGAGATAACAGACACAATTCTATTGATAGTAGATATTGGGGATTTGTACCTTATGATCATGTTTTTGGAAAGCCTGTATTCATCTGGATGAGTATTGATGGCATTAATGATGGTATTAAAAACTGGAGCTTCCGTTGGGACAGAATTTTCACAACTGTAAGTGGTAGTGGCACACGAAGTTCTTATTTAATCCCTTTCTTAGTTCTTATTTTTGGAATCACTTTCTTTAACAAGTGGAGAAAGAAAAAGAAGGCGGCAAAATAATTCTATTCTGTCATATTGAGCATTGTATATAATGTTCAGTTTCACATAAACTCCGTAAGAGGATACAATGAATTGTCTTATACACCCAACTTATTTTCCTAACCTAGCACATTTTGTAGCTATGCTAAAGACAGATACTGTGTTTTTTGAAGTGTCTGACAATTATCAAAAGCAAACCCATAGAAATCGTACTGAGATATATGGTGCAAATGGAAAGCTCGCATTAACGGTTCCTGTGAGTTATACTCAAAAAAATAGACAGTTATATAAGGATGTAAAAATTGCAAATGAAAACTCTTGGCAACAACAACATTTAAAGTCATTACAATCTGCCTACAGAATGTCACCTTTTTTTGAATTCTACATCGATGACTTAATGCCTTTGTTTGAAAAGCAATTTGATTATATCTTAGATTTTAACCTGAACTGTTTTGAAGTACTTTTAGAATGTCTTCAGCTTAAAATTACAACGACTACAACTCAAATTTTTGAAAAAGAGTCAGAAGGTAAAACGGACTATAGAGCATTAGTCAATCGAAATTTCGAAGTGAATGACTTTCAATATTATACTCAGGTATTTATTGAAAAACATGGATTTATTTCTAATCTGAGTATTCTAGATATCTTGTTTAATGAAGGGCCTAATACTGAATTGTATTTAAAAAATCAAAAGCTCTAAGCATATGCTACAATTTTGTGCTCATTATGGTTTACATTTTGGATTGCCTTTAATTATAGCATTGTCATTTTTTAAACAAAATTGGATCAAAGCATACTTAATTATGCTACTAGCTTTTCTTATTGATTTAGATCATTTATTGGCCAATCCAATATTCGATTCTAATCGTTGTAGTATTAATTTTCATCCTCTCCACTCCCACTATGCTATCACAGTTTACTTTATATTACTTATTCCAAAGAAAACGCGCTTATTCGGTATAGGATTAATTGCTCACATTATTGCAGATACTGCAGATTGTTGGCTAATGTAATTTTATAGCTTTAAAGTTGCTTTTATAGGATAGTGGTCAGAGAGTTTAACATCATAGGCTTTAAACCCATTTACAGTAAACTCCTTATCAGACAAAATAAAATCAATCCGTAATGGAAAGAATTTAAAATCGTAAGTTTTTCCGAAACCATTACCAGCTTCTTCAAACGCATCTACCAAATCGTTACCTTTAATTTCCTTATATATATAAGAATAGGCAGTATTATTAAAATCGCCAGTAACAATGCTTTTATAACTGCATTTAGATTTGTGTTTTAAGAATAGTTCGACCTGTTCTTGTTGTTCTTTAAAAGTTGTTCCTACTTGTCTAAATAAATGACCCGAAGTTTCTTTTTTAAGTGCTTCAACATCTGCTTTAATACCCGATGACTGTAAATGTAAATTGTAGACTCGTATTGTGTCTTTAAGCTTAACAATGTCAACGAATATGCCATTATTATTAGTATTAAGGAATTCTAGAGAACCAGAATTAACAATAGGGAATTTTGAAAAAATTGCCTGACCACCTTTAGCAGTACTGTTATAAGTCGCATTAAAATTATAGTAACCATCGAGTTTAATCGGATTACCTCTTCGATACTCTTGCAAACAAAGTATATCTGGATTTTCTTTATAAATAAACGCTACAATATCTTCTTTTACAGTCTTGCTTGGTAGCCATTCAAAGAAATTAAATAGTCTTACATTAAATGACATTATAGAAATATTGCCAGTATCTTCAACCTTTTTAGAAGACGAAAATTTATACATAGAACTGATATAACTCCACCCTAAAAGCAATACAACTAATGAAAGTAAGAGTTGTTTTTTCACTCGAAGTAACCAGTATATAAAGAAAAAAATGTTAAGTAGAATGAGTAATGGTACACTAAGACTTAAAACGGATAGCGTCGCAAAATTTTTAGGTGGTATGTAAGGCAAAATGTAAGACACAAGCAATAAAAACGCTACCAAAGAATTGACAACGAACATAAATTTACCACCAAGTTTTAAACCCTTCATATTTATTTCCCATAAAAATGGGAATCTAATTATTTGCCAGCTTTAAAGAGAAACTCTTTCTCTTCTGCTGTTAGACTCTCATAACCACTTTTACTAATTTTATCGAGAATCAAATCTATCTTTTTCTGATTATTAAACGTATGAAACTCGTCTTTAGTCTTTCCTGCATATTGTCCTTTCCTTTTTTTGCGATGCACTGTTTTTAAATTAGATTTTGGTTGAAACCAACTGATTACAGTATCCATAGCACGTTCAAAACCTGCTCCAATGTCTTTTCCTTGTTTCAATTTAGCAGCATATAAATAACCTAATAAAGCACCACCTAAATGTGCTACATTCCCTCCTTGGTTCCAAGTAAACAAACCTAAAACATCCATAACTACTAAAGCGATAGCAATATATTTTAGTTTAATATTAAACATGAAGACTCTGACCTCTTTTTCAGACATATAAACTCCAAGAAAGATAATTAATGCTCTAATACCTGCTGAAGCACCAACTACGCTCGATGTCTTAATTAAGAAATGACTTGGTAGCACATTATATACAAACAGAAAAGCCAAACCACCAACTATAATACCTAGAAAGTAAATGTTCAGTGCCATTTTTGGACGAAACAAATTCAATAATAATCTTGATATAAAATACAAAATCAAAAGATTGAAAAGAATATGAAAAAAACCATAATGGGCAAATCCATAAGTAAAGATGCTCCAAGGCTTTAGTATAAAGTCAAAAAAATCGGATGGTAGACTTAAATAAGACAAAGAATTGCTTGTTCGTCCAAAGACACCAATCAACTGACCGATAATGAAAACGATAATATTGATAATAATTATCTTTTCAAAAGCATTGAAACTTTTAAACTTGTATTTAAAATCTTTGATTGCGCTCATTATTAATTCCAGCGGTATTTATCTTTTTCATTTTTCTTCCAGAAATACATCAATAAAAAACCTGTAAATGCTCCACCTACGTGAGCCATATAAGCTGTATTACTTGGACTAAATATGGATTGACCAGTTATACCAGAAAACAAGTCTAATGCAATAATTGCTGGTATAAAATACTTTGCCTTTATAGGTATTGGTAAGAAAATCAGCATCAGTTTAGACTCTGGGAATAACATTCCGAAAGCAACTAAAACTCCCATAATTGCGCCAGATGCGCCAACCATAGTAGAATTAAAAGCTCCAACGAAACTATTATATGAATCAACACCCATAATAGGCTTCAATTGTTGGTAATTACCATTATTTAATACAGCCATTATATCAGATAATGGATAACCTTTTTCTAATAACATTCCTAACCCAGTATTAAACTGAAAGTATAAAAATGCTACTTGTATAATTGCTGCACCAAATCCAGAAAGTAGATAAAATGTTAAAAATTTTTTCCATCCAAAAATCTGTTCAACTGCAGTACCAAACATCCATAAAGCGAACATATTAAACAAAAGGTGTGTAATACTTAGTTTTTCTACGAAACCACCTCCATGCATAAACATGTGTGTCAGTACTTGCCATGGCTGAAACATTTCACTCTTTGGAAAATACAAAGCAAACCATTGATAAAAAGATCCGTTTCCTATGAATAATGTTCCTATAAACATTACCACATTTATTATCAATAAATGCTTAACTACATCAGTTATACCTTGTCTCATATATTACATGAATTTTTTTTCAATATCATCTACAGCCATTGTAATAAACGTTGGTCTATTGGTTGGTGATACATTAGGTTCCTTACAGGCAAACAAACTATTTACCATATGTTCTTGCTCTGTACTATTTAATGATTGCCCATTTTTAATAGCTAAACTCTTTGCCATAGATTTTGCCAATAAATCTGTTGCACTAAAATTAGCATCTGGCACATCATTTTCTACATCACTAATTAACTGTTCTAAAATTATAGATACTTCACTTTCTGGCACTCCAACTGGCACACCTATAATTGTGATTTCATCTTCATTTAGTTGAGAAAACACAAAACCTGTATGTTCTAAATCTACTTTTAAATCATCTATGATTTTAGTCTCACTTGGTGTAAAATGTAATTGCAACGGAAATAATAATTGCTGGCTTGTTGCTTCCTTAATAGTAATGTGTTTTAAGAAATTTTCATACAAAATACGTTGATGTGCTCTATTCTGGTCAATGATTAACATCCCAGATTTTAAGGTACTAACAATATACTTTTGCTGTAATTGAAAGGTTGTTTTAGTAGTTTCAATTGAAGAGTCACTGAAAATCGATTCATTTCTTGAATCACTTTCAAAAGTCACTTGGCTAAAATCATCTCCAGAATTATTGCCTTTAGATTCAAGACCAACATACAAACCTTCCCATGAAGCAGATGGTGTCTGTTTATGGCTTGTTCTTTGAACCATTGTTTGCTTTCTGCTGCTTATATCTTCAGAAAATGGATTAAAATGACTATCAACTTCAACTGCTGGAGCAGAAGCTGTTTTATCTTTATAATTATACGGAGTATTAAAACTACTCTGATGTTCAAAATCTAAAGCCGGAGCAATATTAAATTGACCTAAACTATGCTTTACAGCTGATCTTAAAATGGCATACAATGTATGCTCATCATCAAATTTAATTTCAGTCTTTGTTGGATGAATATTAATATCTATTGTCTTTGGATCTACAGTAAGATTCAAAAAATAACTTGGATGATAACCCTCTTTTAGTAAACCTTCAAAAGCTGCTTTAATCGCATGATTGAGATAAGGGCTTTTTATAAAACGTTGATTAACAAAAAAGAATTGCTCTGATTTTGTTTTCTTAGAAAATTCGGGCTTACCAACAAATCCTGATATTTTCAACACTTCGGTTTCCTCTTCAACTGGCACTAATTTCTCATTAGTCTTTGCCCCAAAAATATGAACAACACGTTGTCTATAATTCTCACTAGGAATATTAAACAGTTCACTACCATTATGATAAAACGTAAACGCTATATTAGGATGCGCTAAAGCAACACGATGAAATTCATCAGAAATATGTCTTAACTCAACTGTATCTGATTTTAAAAAATTTCGTCTTGCCGGAATATTAAAAAACAGGTTTTTTACAGCCACTGAAGTTCCTATAGGAGTCACTGAAACCTCTTGAGATTTCACAATACTACCTTCAATTTCAATGGCAGTACCTAATTCATCTTCTGCACGTTTGGTTTTTAATTCTACATGAGCAATTGCAGCAATACTGGCTAAAGCTTCACCTCGAAATCCTTTGGTATTGAGTTGAAATAAGTCCTCTGCAGCTTTAATTTTTGAAGTCGCATGACGTTCAAAGCTTAAGCGAGCATCTGTGACACTCATACCTTTACCATTATCGATAACTTGCACTAAAACTTTACCAGCATTTTTGATAATCAATTTAATCTCAGTAGCATCAGCATCAATAGCATTTTCTAATAATTCTTTGACTACAGAAGCAGGACGTTGTACGACTTCTCCTGCTGCTATTTGATTGGCAACATGGTCTGGTAAGAGTTGAATGATATCTGTCATTAGTTTTTTGGAAAGAAAATAGTCAGGTCGAAACCAATTGCTAATAAAAATAAAAATACCAAGACTCCAACTATAATAAGCACTCGCCTATTTACATTATTATCTCTATTATATTGATAATCATCTAAAGCCGCATTCCACTTTCCTTTAATTCCTTTAGCAGGATTAATAGTTGTTCTATGCTCATCAAACTTATGTTTAAGCTCATAAGGATTACCATCGCCTTTATAATAACGCGGTTTATAATTAAATTTCTTGTTTTTTTTCAATTTCATGAATCCCATAATATCCTTATTTCATATATCCATCCAGAATATATATTAAAACAAAAAGCGATACTAACATGATGATTAAGGCTGGTAGTGATGTGAGTACATTTCCTTTGCGCTTAGTACTACCTTTAACTTCATTCCATTTAGTCTCGAAGTCGTCTTTCGACTCTATTTCTTTAGAATCCTGAAAACGTGTCTTATAATTAAAGCGTTTATTTTTTCTTTGATTAAACAAGCTGACTTATAAATTATACGTGATATATCTCAAAAGTACTGAAAATACTAGAAAATACTACTTAAGGATTCCTTAAAATTATTAACAAAAAGGATGCCAATCTTAAGTGAGAAATATAAAGTATAAAGCGCTATGTGTATAAAAATTAGCACTAATACTTTGTTGTAATAATTTTACTTGCGTTACTGATTGCTATTTATTATTTAGTCTGCTTCCTAAGATCTGCCATCTTAATTGCAGCTATAGCAGCTTCAGTCCCTTTATTACCATGTTTACCTCCAGAACGATCAATAGATTGTTGTTTATTATTATCGGTAAGCACGCAAAAGATAACGGGAATATCTCCTTTAAGGTTTAGATCCTTTATGCCTTGAGTGACGCCTTCACAAACAAAATCAAAATGTTTTGTTTCACCCTGAATAACGCAACCGATAACAATTATAGCATCTAACATACCAGAATCTGCATAGACACTTTTAGATAGTCGTGCAGCGCCATATGTAAGTTCAAAGGTTCCAGGAACATTCCAACGTACAATATTTTCTTTTACAGCACCACAATCTGTTAGCGCATCAAAAGCACCTTGCCATAAACCTTCAGTAATAACATCATTCCATTCTGAAACAACAATCCCAAACCGAAAATTTTTCGCGTTTGGGATTGTAGCTTTATCGTAGTTCGATAAATTATGATTTGCAGTAGCCATACTCTATAAGCTTGCTTCTACTTTTCCTATTAAAACATCTGCTTGAGTTGCCTCAGTAGATGTTGAGAATTCTGATTTAATGCGTTTTAAATACCCTAAAGCTTTATCATTCTGCCCTAAACCATTAGCAACACGTGCAGCTTTCATTAAATATAAAGGTGTTGTAAATTCATTTACACTAGCCTTAAATGCTTTTTCGTAATATTCTAAAGCTTCTTCTTTCTGGTCTAATTGTACAAACGCATCACCAATACCTCCTTTTGAGATTGGGCCTAACATTTTATCATCACTAGAAAAATCACCTAAATACGTTACAGCATTCTGGTAATCTTTTAAATTCAAATAAGACATACCTGCATAGTAGCTCGCTAAATTAGCAGCTGGTGTCCCTCCATATTCATTGATGATATCTAACATACCATACTTTCCTTCACCACCGTTTAAAGCCATGTTATAAAGAGAATCTGATGAAACACCACTTACAGCATCATCAAAATACTTTTTCGCTGTGTACATTTCGTTCATAGCGTCTTTTTCTTGTGGTTCAGCTACAAATTTATTGTAACCTAAATAACATAAAACCACTAAAGCCACAGCTCCAATGAAACCAATAATATATTTTTGGTTTTTAACTACCCACTCCTCTGTTTTAGAAGCACCTTCATCTAAAGTATTAAATACTTCAGCTGTAGTTGAGTTTTCCTCAACAACTTCTTCTTTCTCTTTCTTCGTTTTAGGTTTGTAGCCTCTTTTCTTATATGTAGCCATATCTTGTCTATTTGTGCGTGCGCAAAAATAAAATTTTTTATGGGAATTAAAAGCCTATTTATTTGTTATTTTTGAATAATCTTTGAAGAACAATAATGC
>NZ_JADGDZ010000007.1:0-60393 GCF_016744625.1 Winogradskyella sp. | reverse complement strand
CATAGCACTATAATTAGGCAATCCATTAAACTTTTATGAATCTAAACACACTATCTTTAGTTAATTATAAAAATTTTGAAAGTCAGGTTTTCGATTTCGACGCTAAAATCAATTGTTTTGTTGGCGCGAATGGCATCGGAAAAACCAATGCTTTAGATGCTATTTACCATTTAGCTTTCGGCAAAAGTTACTTTAATCCAATTGCAGTTCAGAATATAAATCACAATGCAGAGTTTTTTGTGGTTGATGGTAATTTTACTAAAAATGAGCGTGCAGAAAAAATTATAGTTTCCCTAAAGCGTGGACAAAAAAAAGTGATTAAACGTAATGGAAAAGCTTATGAAAAGTTTAGCGAGCATATTGGATTTATTCCGCTCGTTATTATTTCTCCTGCAGACCGTGATTTAATAATAGAAGGTAGTGATACACGACGAAAGTTTATTGACAGTGTTATTTCTCAAAGTGATAAAAGTTATCTAACCGAACTTATTAGCTATAACAAGGTTTTGGCACAACGTAATGCACTCTTAAAATATTTCGCATTAAATAATACATTTAATGCAGATACACTATCGATTTACAATGAGCAACTGCACGCGTTTGGCACCGAAATATTCAAAAAACGAGATGCCTTCCTAAAAGCATTTATTCCAATTTTTAAAGCACGTTATGAAGCCATTAGTCAAAGTAAAGAAGTCATTGATTTAACTTATAAAAGTGATTTATTTAATGGTGAACTAAAAGATTTATTAGATAAAAACCTCAATAAAGACAAAGCCTTACAATACACAAGTGTTGGTGCTCACAAAGATGATTTGGTGTTTTTAATTGATGATTTTCCCATTAAAAAATTTGGAAGTCAAGGACAACAAAAATCATTTTTAATTGCACTGAAATTAGCACAATTCGATTTTACAAAAGAGCAAAGTGGAGTCTCACCTATCTTACTACTAGATGATATTTTTGATAAACTAGATGAAAACAGAGTAGCACAGATTATTAATTTAGTAGATGATGAGCATTTCGGTCAGATTTTTATTAGTGATACACATGCAGATAGAACCGAAACTATTGTAAAACAGATTCATCAATCCTATAAATTATTCAAATTATGAGGAAATATTTATGGACCTTTTGCTTGCTATTAGTTGCTTGTTCTAATAACTCAGAATCTTACATAGAACACATAGAAGGCTATTGGGAAATTAAAGAAGTAACCTTAGCAAATGGCAGTAAAAAAGAATATAAATTTAACGAAACCATAGATTACATCAGTCTTAATGACAGTTTATATGGTTTTAGAAAAAAACTAAAACCTGGCATTAATGATACTTACTTTACTTCAGATAATTATGAAAGTTTAAGCGTGAAAATTGAAAATGGTAGTTTAAATATATATTACAAAACACCTTATGCCAAATGGAAAGAAACAGTTTTGGAAGCTACACCTAAAAATCTACGTATAATTAATGATAATAAGGACGTATATTTATACAAACGCTATACTCCAATTAAATTAGATATTAAATAATTAAAGAGATTACCGCTTTCGCGGCAACTAAGATGGCAAAACGCAATAACGATAACCAACCCATTGAAGATATTCTAAAAGAGTTTGTAAAGACCAATAATTTACAAACAGGATTAGACAAGGTTAACGTGCGTGAAGCTTGGGCGAATCTTATGGGAAATGGTGTTAACAATTACACCACTGCTATAGAACTTAAACATAGCGTACTCTATGTGCAATTAAGCTCTAGCGTATTGCGAGAAGAATTAAGTTATGGCAACGAAAAAATTGTAAAAATGCTCAACGAATCTGTAGGTAAAGACATTGTTAAAAAGTTAGTATTAAGATAAATCAATGAGCTCTACAAGTTTAAAGCATCAAATAACCAACCAATACCCTATTCCTTGGTCTATGAGTAGAGCTGAACAAGCGACACTTATTAGAGTATTACAAACTATAAAACCAAAAGTTGCAATAGAAATTGGAACTTATAATGGTGGTAGTCTTCAGGTTATCAGTGAATTTTCAGATAAAGTATATGCTATTGACCTAACACCATCATATAGAGATAAACGCTGTGATGATTTATCTAATATAGAGTATCTCATTGGAGATTCTAAACGTATTATTCCAGAATTAGTCAGTAAGATTAACAATAGTGATGAAGTTGTAGAATTCATTCTTATAGATGGAGACCATAGCACAAAAGGTGTTTTAGAAGATATTACCAAAGTTTTAAATCTTATACCAAAGCAACCTATTACTATTATTTTGCACGACAGTTTTAATCCAGCTTGTAGAAAAGGAATGACATCATATAATTACAATTCTAATCCTTATGTACATTATATTGAATTAGATTACGTTACAGGTGCTTTTAATCATGATGGGCTTTACAGAGAAATGTGGGGAGGATTCGCATGCATCCAGATGCAACCTATAAAGCGCACTGAACCAATAGCCATATCTGCTTACCAAGCCAAACTTTTTCTGGTTACCTATTATAGATCTATCCATTTCTTTAAAAATTTCTTTTGGTTTTTAAAACCTATTTATAAGGTTTTTAAAAAATAGAAAAGTCTATTTGATTCATTTCAACCTTGTTTAGAAAAGTAATATTTATTTGGTATTTTTAAATTCTCTATAATTTCATTTCATGAAGTATTTTAAACTTATCCTTTCCTTCCTATTAACTATAGGACTATTTTTTGCTTTAAATACCAAATTTAGAGCTATTCCTCCTATCGGAAAATTTCTTAATCCCTATTCTGGAGTTTGGCAAAACGAAACTGATGAATCTACTACTGGCGAAATAACAATTCCTGGATTAACAGATAAAGTTACTGTGCATTACGATGCCCAATTGATTCCGCATATTTTTGCTCAGAATGATTTAGATTTATATAGAGCTCAAGGCTATTTAACTGCTAAGCATAGACTTTGGCAAATGGAATTTCAAACCTATGCCTCAGCTGGTCGTTTATCTGAGATTATAGGTGAAGGAGCTTTAAATTACGACAGACAAGAACGACGAAGAGGTATGGTTTTTGGAGCAGAGCAAACCTTAAAAAAAATATCTGAAGACAAAGAAACTACTGCTATTGCTCAAGCTTACGCAGATGGAGTAAATAGTTATATTGATCAATTAGACCCAAAAGATTATCCTGTAGAATATAAACTGCTCGATTATAAACCAGAATCATGGTCACCAAAAAAAACAGCTTTACTGTTAATGTATATGACCAAAATGCTAGCTGGTGGAGATGAAGACATGGAAAACACCAATGCTTTACGTCTATTTGGTAAAGAGCGTTTCGATTTATTATTCCCAGATTTTTTTGATAATACAGAACCTATAATTCCTAAAGAAACAGACTGGAGCTTTGTTGATGTTCCTCAAACTCCAAAACCTACAAGCCAAATCCTATTAGATTCTATTACAGAAACTATAGACAAACCAAATCCAGATAACGGCAGTAATAATTGGGCTATTTCTGGAGAAAAATCGTATTCCGGACACCCTATTTTAGCCAATGATCCGCATTTAGGACTCAATTTACCTTGTATATGGTATGTGATGCAACTGAGCACACCAACTCATAACTCTTTTGGTGCCACGCTTCCTGGAGCTATAGCAGTCATTTCTGGTTTTAACCAACATATTGCCTGGGGAGAAACTAATGCTACAAGAGATGTTATTGATTGGTATAAAATTGAATTCAATGAAGACCGAACCAAATATAAATTCGATGACCAATGGAAAGACATAACAGTAAGAGTTGAAGAGATTAAAATAAAAGGCAAACCAAGCTACAAGGACTCTGTTTTATATACACATCATGGTCCTGTAATGTATGATAAAAACTTTAAATCAGATAAAGAGTTAGCTGGCTATGCCATGCAATGGACAGGACATATTCCCGGAAATGGACAACGTACATTTTTAGAATTGAATAAAGCTAAAAATTATAATGATTATACTAATGCTTTAAAATATTGGGTAGCACCTGCTCAAAACTTTGTCTTTGCATCTACTGAAGGAGACATCGCCTTATGGATTCAAGGAATGTTTCCTAATAAATGGGAAGATCAAGGTAAATTTGTAATGGATGGCAGTAAATCCGAAAATGATTGGCAAAGTTTTATTCCGCAACAGTTTAATGCGCACACTAAAAATCCTGAACGCGGTTTTGTAAGTTCTGCTAATCAGCATCCTGTAGATGAAGCTTATCCCTATTTTGTATATAACGATGGTTACGAAACGTATCGTAATCGTGTGATAAACGATTTCTTTAGTTCTAAAGACAAGTTTAGTATTCAAGATTTTAAAGATTTACACAATAACAATTACAATCTTAAAGCTGCAGAACTCATGCCTTACATGTTGGAAACTATGGACATTTCTAGTTTAAATTCGGAAGAAAAAGCGATCTATGATGAAGCTAAGGCATGGAGATATAATAACGACATTAACGAAGTTGGTCCAAGTATTTGGCGTCAATGGTATGGCAAACTTTATAATATGGTTTGGGATGAGTTTGATATTGAAGATACAGCACTCGATGCTCCATACACATATCAAACTATTTACTTGCTAAAAAACAAAGGAGATGATGCCTTTATGGATATAGTTGAAACACCAGAAACCGAAACGGCCAAGGACTTATTTTTATTAGCCTTTAAAAAAGCAGCAAAACGTTTAATAGAAATTAAAGCAGAAGAAGGAGACTACACTTGGGTGAATTACAAAGGCACATATGCTGGTCATTTATTACAAGCCCTACCTGCATTTTCTAGATTTGATATTCCTATTGGTGGTGATCGAAATATTGTAAATGCAACTTCAGAAAATCACGGACCATCTTGGAGAATGATTGTAGAAATGACATCCCCTCCTACAGCTATTGGGATTTACCCTGGTGGACAATCTGGTAATCCTGGCAGTAAATACTACGATAATTTTATAGATGATTGGGCTGCAGGAAAGTATTACAGTCTCAACTTTATGCAAACCAACGAAGCTACAGATGCTATGATTGGCACACAAATCTTAACACCTAGTAACTAATGAAAACAAATACAACCAATTTTATAGTAACGATTGTTTTAGCAATCATTTTATCATTATTTCTTCCTTGGTGGTCTATAATGACTGCTGCTTTAGCAAGTGCTTTATTTGTACCATTAAAACGAGCTGCAGTATTCTTTGTACCCTTTTTAGCTATTCTCTTATTTTGGGCAGTTTATAGTTTTATTTTGAGTAGTGGTAATGATTATACTTTAGCCAAACGCATTGCCGTTTTATTGCCTTTAGGAGGTAATCCTTTTATATTAATGTTAGCTACAGGAATCGTTGGTGGTTTAGCTGCTGGCATTGCTGCCATTTTTGGAAAACAGTTGAGTTTGGCATTGAAAAAGTCGTAGAATTCTTAATAGCAAATCTATTATATAAAAGGTATAGAAAAATATTTGTTAACCTCCAGCCTCAACAAGATTAAAACTTTTTGCCCACTGCACAGCAGCATCTACTGTAGTAAATCGCCTTATTTTCTTTTTAAAAAACAGGTTTTCTATAACGGTATTTACAAAACTAACACCTGTATAACCAATGATACCATAGCCTTTTAAATCGAAACTATTTCTAAAGAGTTTTAGCCAATCTGTTGGCACCACAGAATATGAGTAAATTCTGTGAGATAAATAAACCAAATCGCTACCATCACATTTAGTATAATCAATAACATCCTTTATTATTGGATGTGCATGAGTTTCCCAAGAAAAGCTAATACCTTCTTTAATTTCGGAAATAACATAGCCTTCAAAAATAAAAAACATCACCAAATTTGTAGTTCATTTCTTTTATAACTTCATCATATAGGCTGGTTTGTTTTATACTTAGCATTATGTTAAATCAGAAATTTTCTTTCTAAGAAAAAAAATAAACCTCAAAATATTAAAGCCTGAAGAGCAAATTAGAATCAGGATAATTCTCTTAATAGAATTCTAAATTAAGTTGGCTATTCATTCTAAGATAATCATCATGATTGGCATAGCTTAAAGCCATGATTTGTTCTACTTAGTGATACATAGGTATTACTTTATACGATGCAGTAATTAAAGAATGTGCTTTGATAAATTAAAAAAAAGCTTAGAAAGAAGTAATCGATATAAAAACAAAATTTCCATAAAAATATGAGTCTATTTTATGAAATGGAGAGAAGAAAAGGAAATTGAGATTCTGAAAACAAATTCAGAATAAAAAATAATACACTTAGAGGTAATTTTAATTCATAATCACATTACTAAACTTAGCATTTACAATAATATTTCTATTAGAACTTTGTCCATCAGGATAATTTCGAATCGTTTTCTGAGTTGTCGGCTTATTATTATACTTAGAACGACTCCCCTTAAAATACATACTATAATCAATATTTTTAGGTAAGTTGATTAATGCATCGCTATTCTCTAAAACCAAATTCAGGTTCTTAAACGATGTTGTAAGATTAGAAATAGTAAGATCACCAAAGCTACCATCTATAATACCAGTGTCTGTTAAGCTCTCAATATTAATATTAGACGACTTAGAATTCAATACTAAATTATTAGCATTTTTAATCTGAGCTTTATCAACAAAATTAAGATTCAGTGTACCTAAATCCCAAGTATCAATAACCACTGGCGAATAAGACACATTGATGGAAGTGTCACTTCCATCAATGTGTTCTGCTACAAAAAATGAGTGCGATATATCTCCTTTCATGTTATAAATAACTGAAGACAATTTTAACTCACCATGTCTTATGTTCGTTTTAAGTTTCGCTTTTTTAGGGATTTTTATTTTAATCACTTTTTTTACTTTACTATTACTACCAGACTCTAAACGTCTTACTAAGATAGACTCTCTTCGTTCTTCCATACGTTCTGCTCTTTCTTCCATACGCTTAACCATTTCTTTAGAACGCTTTTCATTACGCTCTTCCATTGCTTCTGCTCGCCTCTCCATAGCCTTGGCACGCACTTCCATTTCTTTTCCAAAACGTTCTCCCCAAGCTTCCATTTTCTCTTCCCATTCTTTACCAAACTTTTCACCAAATTCTTCTCCCCATTTCTCCATATCTTTTGCCCATTTGCCTTCAAAACGCTTTCCGTATTCTTCTCCCCATTTTTCCATTTTCTCTTGGTAACCAGATTCCCCAAACTTTCTGGCCCATTCTTCCATACTTTTTTGAAGTTCTTTACCACCTTCTTTTTCGTACTTTTTGCTCCATTCTGTTAAGTATTTCTCACCATCTTTTTGATATCTATCATAATCAAAAGATATGGATTTAACTCCTTCTGGCAATTCAGGTAACTCCGGCATTTCTGGCATTTCAGGCATTTCTGCCATATGTGGCATGTTCGGCATCTCTGGCATTTCTGGCATTTCTGGTAAATCTGCTAATTGAATTTCTAAATCTTTCAATAAGTCTCCGTAATCGCCTTCACCAAATAATCCTATGTTTCTCCCACCATTAGATGAAATTGTAACCTTACCATTAGAACCTTCTACTTTAAGGTTCCAAGCTTCTAAAGCTCTTTCTAGTTCTTCTTCGGATAGTTTGCTACTTTCAATATAAGCTTCTACTTCTACAATGTCTCTGTTCCAAGTTTCTAATTGTATTTCTACATAACTAGTGTTTAAGTCAACTACCACATCTTTATTTACCTTAATTGATTGTGATGTTTTGCTTAATTTTTTCTGGGCATAACCAAAAGAGGTTAAAAGACAGAGCATTAAAATTTTGATTGTGTTGTTCATGATTTTTTTGATTTAACTATTCATTTTTTGATTTATTGATTGTGATTATATACTATCTTGCATAAATGAGTCGTCATTAAACTCTTGAAGTTTTTCTTTAAGACGCATCACTAAGTTTAGTCTAAATTTTAGGTTATCTATAAGTGCATTTAAAGTTTCTTCATTAGGACCATTGTCATTCAACTCTAATGTTAGCCTGTCGTATTCTTCATTTAATTCCTTAAGACGCTGTACATAACCATCAAACAACTCCTTGTTCTCTGGTGTTAACTGCACTTTAGATAATTCTAAGTTAATACTAGCCAAATAATAGTCTTCAACTTTCTTTAATTCTGGTGAAACAGCTCCTAAAGTTTTTGGCCCTGCACTTTCAACTATAGTAGGTTCTATTGGATCGGCTGAAGGTGTTTGAAAAAACTGAAATGCTCCATAACTCAATCCTAATAATACAATAACACTTGCTGCTATATTTAAGAAACTAAATAGGTTCGTTGATGTCTTTTTCGGTAATTCTTTACCTAATTTTTGAAGAAAACGTGCTTCATGACCTTCAGACATTTTTATATGCTGCTCCTTAGGGTCTTCTTCAAACAGGTTTCTAAGATCTTGTGCCATTTATCTTTAATTTTAATTCGTTTTGCAATTTTTGCTTACCTCTCGATAATTGTGTTCTTGAGGCGACTTCAGAAATATTCAAAATTTCTGATATTTCTTGGTGATCGTAACCTTCAACTAAATACAGCATTACCACATATCTGTATTTTTCGGGCAAACGCTCCATCGCTAATTTCACTTCGTCTATAGTAATTTCGTCATCTACCAACCATTCATTCTCATAATCCGCATCCACAACATTTAAATGATGCTCTTCTAATTCTATTAAACGCTGACGTTTCGATTTTAAAACATCAATACATCTATTAATAACAATACGCTTTAACCACGCTCCAAAACTCACTTCAGCCTTATATTGTTCTAATTTTGAAAACGCTTTTATAAACGCCTCTTGTACAATATCTTCAGCTTCCATTGTATCCTTTACAAATCGAAGCGCGACGATTAGCATCCCGTTACAGTATTGATTATACAACTCCATTTGAGCTTGTCTATCATTCTGCTTGCATTTTTCAACAATATGAATTTGAAACGTGCTGATTTTAGTTTTGGTTTTTGATTGGTTACACACTAAAGACGACACCTATTTTTAAGTGTGACAAAAATTCTTAAAAAATTTTCATTTTATAAGAATTACTTAAAATTAGACGTTACTATTCTATAAATTTAGGGAATTGAATTATCTTTAAATTCTAAAATTCTATTTAAGATTAATTACTATGTTAAAACGCCTCCTCATTATTCTGTCTATATTGGCACTAGGCTTACTTTTATATTCTGTCTTTGTTGAAAATATTTTCTCACCACGCTTAAGTCCAAAAGATTCTGCTAAGATTTCACTCAATGATTTAGATTTAAAAGTGGAATACAACAGACCATCTAAACGCGAACGTGAAATATTTGGAGCACTTGTTCCTTTTGATAAAGTCTGGCGAACAGGAGCTAATGAAGCTACTACCTTTTCTACCAATAAAGATTTAGTAATTGATGGTATGCTTTTAAAGAAAGGAAAATATACCATTTGGACGGTTCCTATGGATAAATCTTGGAAAGTGATGTTTAATTCTAAGCAATATGATTGGGGCGTGAATGAAAGAATGGTACCAATGTGGGATCCAAATTATGATGTGATTGAAATTGAAGTCCCAACAAAACAAATAGATGAAACCGTTGAAGAATTCACAATTGCTTTCGATAATACCACAGGAAGTTTAAAACTCTCTATGGCTTGGGATAGTACTAAGGTTGAAGTTCCTATTGAAGAACGCACCTCTAAAAAACCATAACAGATCTAAGGTGGCAAAAAAAAACCAAACATATAAATCTGCTCTCAATGAGCAAGATGGTATAACACCACCTGAATCCTTAAGTTCTGATTCTGCTAAGACTATAAAAGTTAATCGCCAAAAAAAGCCTTCTATACAAGACTTAGTTTCTGGTATTACATCTGGAGACATTTCCGCTTTGAGTCGTGCAATAACTTTAGTAGAAAGCACCAATTCTACCCATACCCAAAAAGCACATAATATCATTACGGCTTGCTTGCCTTTTGCAAACAAATCTATAAGAATAGGAATTACTGGAGTTCCTGGTGTTGGAAAAAGCACCTTTATTGAAGCCTTTGGATGTCATCTAACTAGCTTAGGTAAAAAAGTTGCTGTTTTAGCTATAGATCCAAGTAGCAGTTTAAGTAGAGGTAGTATTTTAGGAGATAAAACTCGAATGGAAGACTTAGTAAAAGATAAGAATGCTTTTATTAGACCATCTCCATCTGGTGATTCTCTTGGAGGTGTTGCCAGAAAAACCAGAGAAACTATTATTCTATGTGAAGCTGCTGGATTTGATACTATTATTATAGAAACAGTTGGTGTTGGGCAGAGCGAAACCGCTGTACATAGTATGGTCGATTTCTTTCTCCTTTTAAAATTAGCTGGAGCTGGTGATGAATTACAAGGTATAAAACGTGGTATCATAGAAATGGCAGATGCTATTGTGATAAATAAAGCAGATGGTGATAATGTGAAAGCAGCAAAATTAGCTAAAGTTGAATTTAATAGAGCTTTACATTTATATCCTTCAAAAGAATCAGAGTGGTCACCAAAAGTATCGCTTTGTAGTGCGTTAAAACAAGAAGGCATTCCTGAAGTTTGGGGCATGATTAAAGATTATAAATCAACAACCACATCTAACAAATATTTTGAAGTCAACAGAAATAATCAAAATAAGTTTTGGCTGTTACAAACTATTGAAGAACGCTTAAAATCTAATTTCTATAATTCAGCTAAGATTAAAGCAGAATTACAAGCTCAAATTAAATTGGTTGAAACAGGAAAAACGACACCATTTGCAGCTGCCGAATACTTACTTTCGTTCTAATAGAAAAAACAATACTTTTGCACAGACTAAGCAATCAAACGCATGACATATAAGTTCACTATTGTAGTTCCTGTTTATAACGAAGAGGAAAATTTAGAACGTGTAGAAACTGAACTTTCTAACTATCTGAATATTGCAACAGTACCAACATCTATTCTTTTTGTTAATGATGGTTCTAAAGATAATAGTCAAGCTTTAATTGAAAATATATGCCAACGTAACGAAGCCTTCGAATACATTTTATTTAAAGAAAATAGAGGTTTAAGTGCTGCTATAAAAGCTGGCTTTGACCATGTTGATTCTGAGTTAGTTGGCTATATAGATTCAGATTTACAAACGTCACCTGAGGATTTTAATATCCTTTTAGAACATATTGACACACATGAGTTGGTAACTGGAGTACGCTCTAACCGAAAAGATTCTTTTGTAAAAAACATGTCCTCTAAAATTGCCAATGGTATTAGACGCGCTTTTACTCACGATGGTATGGATGACACCGGTTGTCCGCTTAAGGTTATTAGAACTGATTATGCAAAACGTATTCCTATGTTTAGAGGTTTACATCGCTTTTTACCAGCAATGGTTATGTTACAAAACGGACGTGTTACTCAAATAACAGTTCAGCATTTTCCAAGGATTGCGGGAACAGCAAAGTTCGGACTTTGGAATAGACTTCTTGGACCTTTGATGGATTGTTTTGCATACTTGTGGATGAAGAAAAAATATATTAATTACGACGTAGCTAAATCCAGTAAATGAAGGATTGGATCATTTACAGTATCGGATTTTTAGCCCAGATTTTATTTTCTTCTCGGTTAATCATTCAATGGATTACTTCAGAAAAGCAACGCAAAGTTATCACTCCAACAACATTTTGGACACTTAGTTTAGTTGCCTCTTTCTTACTATTTATTTATGGCTATTTACGATTAGATTTCGCCATTATGCTTGGGCAAAGTTTAACGTATTTTATCTACATCAGAAACCTACAATTACAAGGGCAATGGAAAAAATTTCCAAAAATTGTTCAGTATTTATTATTTATAGTTCCCATTCTTATTGTCGTATTCTATTACAACAATAACAAAATAGACATAGAACTTCTATTTAAAAATGAAGCTATTCCACTTTGGTTATTAATTCTTGGTATTGTAGCACAAGTCATTTTTACTTTGCGCTTTGTATATCAGTGGATTCATTCTGAACGTAATAAAGAATCAACTTTACCAATGGGTTTTTGGGTTTTAAGTTTAATTGGAGCTGGTTTAATATTAACTTACGCGATTATCAGAGAAGATCCAGTGCTTTTTGTAGGTCATTTATTTGGACTCATCATTTATGCACGTAATGCCTATTTAATAAGACAAACAAATGATTAAGCTCTTAGAAAAATATCCTATTCTTGGTTTATTGCTTTTCGTTATTGTGATGCTTGGTTTTACAATTGACTCAATTCCTGTGAGTATTATGGAAGCTCGAAATTTTATTTCAGCAAGAGAAATGCTCACCGATAACAATTGGATTTTAACCACTATGAATGGAGAAGCACGTTATCAAAAACCGCCTTTACCAACATGGATTACAGCAGCTTTCGGATTTGTTTTTGGAATTAAATCGGTCTTAGCTTTACGTTGGCCTGCTCTACTCTTTCTAGCCAGTATAGGCATATCAACCTATCTACTTTCTAAAAAATTAGAACTTCCTAAATCACATAGCTTAATCAATGGATTTATTGTACTAACTTCATTTTATGTTATAGGTATTACCATTGAAGCACCTTGGGATATTTACACGCATGGTTTTATGCTAATGGCTTTGTTACAATTATTTCAATTGTTCCATAAAGCAAAAACACCAATTACACATAGCTTACTGTTTGTGCTCTTTTTAGCTGGTTCTGTATTATCCAAAGGTCCTGTTTCATTGTATGTACTGTTTTTACCTTTTGTAATTGCCTATGGTATTGCTTTTAAATTTAAAGGCGGTCCACTTCATTTCTTGAAACTCTTTAGTCTTTTAATATTCGGAATTGTATTAGGTGGTTGGTGGTATTTTCATGTACGTGTTGCAGATCCTGAAACCTTTACAACTATTGCAGAACGCGAAACGTCTAATTGGAGTAGTTATAACGTTAGACCTTTTTATTATTACTGGAGTTTCTTTGTGCAAAGTGGCTTATGGACTGTACCTGCTTTTATTAGCTTACTCTATCCTTATCTAAAATCTAGAGTTTCAAATTTAAAGGCTTATCGTTTTAGTTTCTTTTGGACAATTATTGCAGTGATTCTCTTATCTATTATTCCTGAAAAGAAATCGCGTTACCTGATGCCTGTTTTAATTCCTTTAGCAATCAATATTGGATTTTATATTGAGTATTTAATTCGTGAATTCAAAAATTTGAAGTCTAAAAAAGAAACGATTCCTGTTTATTTTCAATTTGGATTGATTGCAACTATTGCAACCTTGTTTTGGGTGGTTTGGTTTTTTTCGAATGAAGTTTTAGTCGGAATAGTTTTATTTAGATTTATAATTACATCTTTAGCTTTATTAGGTATTGGTGTTCTAATTTTCAAAAATCTAAAAGTAAAGAACATTAAAAACGTATTCTATTTGGTAATTGCATTTATGGTAAGTATAGGTTTGTTTGCATTGCCAATATCTAAGACACATACTCAAGATAATTATAAACCTGTATCACAACTAAATGACCAAAACCTTAAAGTATATAGTTTAGACTATATCGCACCAGAAGTGATTTATAATTATGGAGACAAGATTCCAAGTATTACAACCAGCGAAGGCTATGCTATTCCTAATGAAAAGCAATTCTGCTTATTAACCAATAAAGCCAAACCTGAAACAATTGAATCATTATCGAAGTTATATACAATTGAATTTTTGGATACTTACGATTTAAACTTCTCTACTAAAGATTCTAGAGGTTACAAAACAAGATTGGTCAATCAGCTTTATAAACTTACTTTGAAGTAAATCGTTTAAGAAGGTATTTATTTAACTTATAGAATCCAAAACCTGCGAGCGCACCAAATGTCATTCCGCATAGAATATCAATTGGATAATGTACACCAACATAGATTCGACTATAAGCGACAATAAAACTCCAAAATAAGAGAATAAAAATAAGCTTTTTATAGTAAGGTCGTAATACCAAACCGCCAAATACAGCTGCAGCCATAGAATTAGCAGCATGGCCAGAAAAGAAACTACGATTAGAACTGCAACGCTCTGCTATATATCTAATCATATCCATAATATCTTCGCAAGCACAAGGTCTAAAACGAAGCACAGAACGCTTTACAATATTCGTCGTTTGATCTGTAAAAGTTATCATAGCTGCTATAACCACAACCATAATTAACAAAGGTTTTAAACCATAATTTTTATAAATTAAAAATAAAAGAATAGCGTATAAGGGAGCAAAAGTGAACTCATCAGTGATAACTAACCATAAACCATCCCAAGTTGAAGAGCCCAACCCATTGAGATATAAAAAAAGTTCTGTATCTAATTCTAAAAGTTGCTCTAACATTAATCGTCGTAACGCTCTACTTCTCTATCGTAAAAGTCTGTAGCTTGTTGAATATAATTTTCAGTTTCAGTTTCCAATTCTTTTTCATCATGTTGATCAAATTCCTCAAACCATTCTACTTCGTCGTTTTCAAGATTTATGATAAACCTCGGAAATTCTGTATGTATAATGTAAATCGCATCTGGATGATCTGTATTGTCTCCTAAAATGAATTTTGGTAATTCCATATTCTAACTTTTGTCTTGTTGCAAAATTAAACGCTTTGTGAGATAATTAAACCTAAAATACAATAAAATTGCAGCGACACTTAATCCTGCTAATAGTCCGAGCCATATTCCTAGACTTCCATAAGCTTCCTCCTTGCCTAAAAAATAACTAATCGGAAAACCAATAACCCAATACGAAATAAAGGTTATTATAGTCGGAATCTTAACATCTTGTAAGCCACGTAATGCGCCAAGTGTAATAACTTGAAGGCTATCGCTAATCTGAAAAACAGCAGCTGCTAATAATAAAGTCGCTGCAATTTCTACAACCTCAGCTGTATCTAAGGCATTAGTAGGATCATCTAAATCCACATACAAATCTGGAAGCATCGTATGAAAAACCACAAAGAACAGTGCAAACACAACGGCGAAAATAAAGCCAACCAAAAAGATAGATTCTGCAATACGTTTTAAAGCTTTAAAATCTTTTAATCCTTTTTGATTACCAACTCGTATCATAGCAGCTACGCTTAATCCCATAGCTACCATAAAAGTCATAGACGATAAGTTTAATGCTATTTGATTGGCTGCTTGAGCATTTGCTCCCAAAGTACCACTCAACCAAATTGCAGCTGTAAATATGCCGACTTCAAAAAACATCTGCATGGCACTTGGCATGCCTAAATTCATTAATTTATTAATTGGTTGTTTACTGAGTTTAAAGAACTTTATATTGGTAACATAGGCTTTAGATTTATCTCGTTTTGCCAATAACCACCATAAGTAAAACAACATAACAAAGCGAGATATTAAAGTACCTACTGCTGCTCCAACAATTCCCATTTCCGGAAAACCAAACTTACCAAAGATTAAAACGTAATTGATAACCACGTTTAAAATATTAGCCACAATCGTCGCATACATTGGATATTTAGTCAAAGACAAGCCATCACTAAACTGCTTAAAGGCCTGAAATATAATTAAAGGCACCAAAGAAAAAGCCACCAAATCTAAATACGGAATAGCGAGCTCTACGACTTCCTCTGGTTGATCCATCACATACATTAATGGTTTGGCAACAAGCAACATTAAGAATAACAATAAACCCAAAACCGTACACAGAAAAAAGCCATGTTTAAAAACAGATTTTCCTTTAGTAAAGTTCTGCTCAGAATCTGCTTCTGCAACTAAAGGTGTAATGGCTGTAGAAAATCCAATACCCAAAGACATCGCAATAAAAATAAAGCTATTACCTAAAGACACAGCTGCTAATTCTGCAGCACCTAATTGCCCAACCATCACATTATCTACAAAACTGACAAAGGTGTGCCCAAGCATACCTAGAATCACTGGAGATGCTAGTTTAAGGTTATATTTAAATTCTTTGGTATAGTTGCTTAAAACCATGGCGCAAAAGTAGTGCTTAGGTTTTTGTTGTGCGAATTAATTATGAGGTGAATTTGGGTGGTTTAGCTTAACGTGTTTCTTTAGTTTGCATTAAATATCTTTAAATAGAAAAAGAGGAGAACTATAACGTGTTTTAGAATATAAGATCCATGACACGTACGTGTATGTATAATGGGTTGTTAGACTTTGCTATTTCTTTAACAGTTTTTTGTAGAAAACTCTATTATCAGCTTCAATTACAATAAAATAAATACCATCATTTAAGTCAGAAATGTCAAATTCAATATTTTTTTTGTGTAATTCATCAAAACTTCTTACAACCCTACCAAAGCTATCTAGTAAATAAATTCGCTTATAGAACACTTTCTCTAAATCTAAATTGACTTTTGTTGATGCAGGATTAGGATATATACTAAAACTATCCCTTTCTGAATCCTCAAAACTATTGACTGACAAAGAAGTATATTCTGCAGTAGTTGAAGCTGTATTAGTCACAACGGATGAATCACATATTGTAGACTGGAATGACGATAAAACAATATCTACATTAATAGTGTAATTACCACTATTAATTAGAGGAATAAAAAAATCATGCTCTAAATTAGTATAAGCTAAAGTGCCATCTTTGCTGTAACAAATTGAAAGATTTATAATGCTATCTTCTATTGAAAAATCACTACTTAAAAGATTGAAACCTTCAACTTCAAAAGTTTTAACATTTACATTTAAACCTCCTATTACTTGAGAGGCAGAAGTACTAACTATATCTATAGCAAATGATGGTAAAAAGACTATTAATAATAGTAAAAGAGGTATTATTTTTTTCATTTTTTTAAATATTTCGTTGTATTCAATCATTATAAAAAAACACTAACCTAAGATAAGTAATTATTTTCATATATTATTTAAGGTGTTTCAGTTTGTAATCCTTAAATAACACTTTGTCGTCTCAGTCACATTTTGTTAGTTAAGATGGACAGTCAGCAGTAAAATCAATTATCAACTTTCACACTATCTGTGCCTTGAGCCATGCAGACCAACATAGCTTTTCTTATTTTATTAAAAAATTCTCATATTTAAAAAGAATATTAATCAATTGGTAGGATAAAAGTACGTTCAAATGTTATATAATAAGGGTAACAGACTTGTAGTCAATTAAGCAAACAATATTTTTATTATATTCGTGCTAAAACCAAAACAAAACATCATCAAAAAACTACTAATACATGCTAGTCTAGCACTATTTATTGTTGTGCAATTTTCTTGTAGCAATGATAACGATTCTACTGGTGAGGACGATTATGTTCCAATACCTGTTTCACCTGTAGTATTAGATATGGACGCTTTCCCTTTTAATACACTTTCAGAATACAACTTTTTTGAAGGCAGTATGAAAGCACAAGAACCTGTACTTGGAGTTATTCCTTACGAACCAATTTCAACCTTATTTACAGACTACGCCAAAAAGAAACGCTTTGTTTGGATGCCTAGTGATGTAAAAGCCACTTATGTAGGAGATAATAAGCCTTTAGATTTTCCTGTAGGAACAATTCTAATCAAAACATTTTATTACAACAATGTACAACCAGCTAACACTACGCGTATTATAGAAACACGCTTAATGTTAAGGAAAGCAGACGATTGGCATTTTGCTGATTATATATGGAATGACGATCAATCAGAGGCAATGTTTAGTCTTGACGGTTCATCTACCAATATAGATTTTCTGGAAAATGGTATTGCAAAAAGCACAAATTATAGAATTCCATCCCATGCGAAATGCTTTACCTGCCATAACAGCCAATCCAATCCAATCCCTATTGGTTTAAAACCGCAAAACTTAAATAGCATATATACTTATACTGATGGTTCTCAAAACCAATTAGAAAAATTAATAGCAGAAGACTATTTAGAAGATAACTTACCTGCAACAATTAATACAGTTATTAAATGGAGCGATGAAACACAACCCATTGACATACGAGTACGCTCGTATATTGATGTCAATTGTGCTCATTGTCACTCAGAATTATCATATTGCGATTACAGACCAGTGCGCTTTGCCTTTAATGAAACAGTTAATGAAACTAACTTAGGTGTTTGTGTAGATCCGGAGACAGCAATCCCTGGAATGACAAAAATTGTAGCACCAGCCTTAAAAGAACGTTCTGTAATGTATCTTAGAATAAATACAGAAGCAGAAGAATTGAGAATGCCATTGTTAGGCAGAACCATTATCCATGAAGAAGCCGTTGCGCTTATAGGCGAATGGATTGATGGCTTAACAACAGAATGCGAATAACTATAACCAACACTATGAAGCGAATCCTTTCGATATCATAGTGTAAAAAAAATGACTTATGAAAAAAATTACACTATTACTAACCTTACTAATATCTTGCTTTTTTGCAGGTGCGCAAATCACAGTAGATTGTGCAGTAGGACCTACAAACACAACGTATTGTTATACCGATAGCGACACTACAAATTTCGTTTTTACAAGTTCTGATGGATCAGATTTACGAGTGACATTCAATGCAGGACGAGTAGAAAATAATTTTGATAAATTGATTGTACTAAATACGAATGGCACCGAATTATACAACGGATATGGAAATAATGGAGATTTAACTGGTCTTACATTTCAATCTAATGGCGATACGATTACTGTTTCTATAAATTCTGATAATACAATCAATTGCGCAGATAATAATTATGTGCCTTGGGATTTCGATGTCAATTGTGCAACATGTTCAAACCCAACAGCAACCTATACGATTGTAGATGACTGTGCTGCAAGTAATGGATTTTTAATAGATGTTAACGTTACTGATTTTGGAAGCGCTACTTCTTTAACAGTATCTGACAATCAATCTAGTGCTACACAATCATTAAATGCTTCTGGAACGGTTCAATTCGGGCCATATCTAAACGCTACTAACGTTGTCATCAATATTCAAAATGATCAGGATGTTAATTGTTCTGTAAACAGCAGCTCAATAACACAAAGTAATTGTCCACCTCCAGGACCAGTTGGTGTTACATGCGCTTCCGGATCTTCGACTTTTATCTATACAGAAGAGTTTGATTCAACTTCTGGTTGGGCTGGAGATTTAAACGGTGGAAACGGAAGTTGGGAAATCCCTAACGAATCAGGATCTGGTGGTACTGGACCTAACAATGCGTTTAGTGGTTCAAACTTCATGAATTACGAAGCCTCTGGAAACACAACAGCTACAGCTTCTGCAATAAGCCCTGCAATAGATTTATCAACAGCAACAGATGGTGCAGAATTATCTTTCTATATGCATGCGTATGGAGAGGATATGGGAACTTTAAATGTAAAGGTCGGAACTTCTATAGGTGGTTCTTTTACAACAGTATTTTCACATACAGGAGAATTACAAACAAGTGGAACTGAAGCATGGATTCCTATTGGTATCAACTTAGATGTCTATGTAGGACAGGTAATATATTTAGAATTTAGCCATACAGGAACAGGAACAGGTTTTGCAGGAGATATGTCTATTGACTATGTACGTGTAGAAACGTGTGGATCCTTCTGTATTGCTCCTTCAAGTATTGGAGTTAGTGCTGTAACGCAAACCTCAGCAACCGTATCTTGGACAGCAAATAGTGGAGAAAGTAATTGGGAGTATGTTGTACAGACTTCTGGAACAGGAATTCCAACAGGATCAGGAACTGCTACAAGTACAGCAAGTGCAAACTTAACAGCCTTAGATCCAGGTATAGTATATGAAGTATATGTACGTGCAATTTGTGGATTAGATACTAGTATTTGGGGAGGACCTTTAGTGTTTTCAACATCAAACCCACCAGCTCCTTCAACATTTACAAGTTCAACAGTTTCAACTTCTGGAACACAAAGAGCTGCCGTAGATATGAATGGTGACTTTTTAGATGATGTTGTTTCTATTGGTAATACCAATGTAAATATTTTCTACCAACAAGTTGGTGGTGGATTAAGTGGTACAGCAACAAATATAGGTACAACGAGTGCAGACAATTCACCTTCTTGGAGTTTGGCTGCTGCCGATTTTGATAGAAATGGGTATACCGATTTATTATATGGAGGAGGAAATGGTGTTACTTTTATGAAAGCCAATGCTTCGGGAACTGGGTTTACAGAAATTTCAGGTCCAGAAGACGTATTCTCTCAACGCTCTAACTTTGCCGACATTAATAATGATGGTCACTTAGATGCCTTTGTATGCCATGATGTTGATGCCAATGTATATTATATAAATGATGGTAGCGGAAATTTATCTTATGGACAAGGCGATTTAGGACTTGTAAGAGGAAACTATGGTTCTATTTGGATTGATTATGATAATGATAGAGATTTAGACATGTTTATTGCAAAATGTGGTGGTGGACCAATCAATCAACTATTCACTAATAATGGTGATGGAACT
Source organism: Winogradskyella sp. (assembly GCF_016744625.1). Classification (GTDB taxonomy): domain Bacteria; phylum Bacteroidota; class Bacteroidia; order Flavobacteriales; family Flavobacteriaceae; genus Winogradskyella. The sequence continues at coordinate 39,992 of NZ_JADGDZ010000007.1, read as the reverse complement.
TACACAGATACTGCACCAGCTCAAGGGCTAGACGACACCATACAAACATGGTCTTCAGCTTGGGGAGATTTTGATAATGATGGTGACATGGATATGTATATTGGTGCTAGTTCTGGTGTGTCTAAATTATTAAGAAATGATGGTAATGGTGTTTTCGTTAATGTAACTGCTACATCTGGAGTTTTAGATTTAACAGCTACAGGTATTGAAAACTGTACACACGATTTTGACAACGATGGAAATTTAGATATTGCTTCTAACGGAAATATCCTATTTGGAAAAGGCGATATGACATTTAATGCCTATGAAAATATTTTATCTGGAAACAATGGTTCTTTTGGAGATATGAATAACGACGGATTTATTGATGCTATTTCTGGTACTACTTTATTAACAAATGACGCTAACAGTAATAATTGGATTAAAATTACCACTACTGGAGTTCAAAGTAATATTAACGGTATTGGAGCCAGAGTCGAAGTTCATACAGCTTCTGGTATTCAAATTCGTGATGTAAGAAGTGGAGAAGGATTTCGTTTTATGAGTTCGTTAAACACACATTTCGGAATTGGAACAGATACTGCTATTACTAATATTATTATTTACTGGCCATCTGGTATTGTTGATAACATAACAAATCCTACAATTAATACACATCATATAATTATTGAAGGGCAAAATGTATTAAACATTGAAGACGAGGCGTTTAAAAGTATTACTATCCACCCTAATCCTGTTGGAAAAGTGATTAATATTAATAGCTCTGTCAACTTGGTTGGAAAAATTGCAACAATTTTTAATATTGAAGGAAAACGTGTGATGAACTTAAAGTTAGAACAACACTCTATTGATGTGTCTAACTTAAGCCAAGGCAATTATATTTTGCGTTTAGAATCTGAAGGGAAAGTATTTACCGAGAAATTCATAAAACAGTAAAAATTAAAAACTATTAAAATATAAAACTCCAATGCTTATTTAGTATTGGAGTTTTTTTATAATTACTCAAAACAAAACACAAAAGTTATTATTTTGATTTGAGTTGTTTTTATAAATTTTGAGGAGCGCTTAACGTTGTTGTATATGGTTTGTTGCGTGATTTAAGCACCTAATTAGCAAATACAAACCAAATAGAAAATCCGCGAGGATTTTCGTAAGTAGGCTAGAACTAGCAATAAATTATATACGGTGTTGCCAGTAGTTTTTATATTGATCCAAAACTAATAGATGGTCTTAAGTCGTCTGTTTTTCCCAACTCTTCTCCAAAGAAACCAATAATTTGAATTTTTCCACTTTTATCAAGCCAACGACATTCAACTTCGTTTATATCATTATGAACATCAATTACTACCATAATTAATGTTGTGTTGCTTAAATGGTAAACCTTGTCTCCTCTTTTAAAATCTTTAATTGTATATTTTCCCATAATCGTTTAATTCATTAAAACTTTTAATTCTCTATGTAGTGCACCGAAAGTTGCATCAATTGTATCTTTTGCAAACGGAATATAAACTAGACCGTGAATATTACTTGGAATATTTACTCCACTTTCGTGAAGTAGAACCACATTATTCAGTCCATAAAAACCTTGAAAGAATCCAATTTCGTGCATTACATTTTCTCTTGCTCTTATATCGCCATCTTCTGTAATATCATCTCCAGTCATTACGATTACAGCCACTGAACATTTCTGCGCTTCTTCCGATAATTTTTGTAAAATTGTTCTTCCTAAATTTGCCTCTTGTGCTAATTCCAGAGTATTATGTTCAAGGTCTTTTTCTAAATAAGCTTGAAGCTTTCTCCATTCTTCACTTCTTCCGTGACTTATAAAAACTCTATTAGCTTTTTTTATTTTTTCAGTTTTTTCTCCAATTCGCATATTTGAATAAACCTCCAACACATAATCAAGATTATTTATTAATGGTGTAATTCCATATCTTTGATACAAGCTATCATTTCCGCTATTACCCAATGATTTGGGCAAAGACAAATTCGGCAAATCATCAAATAATCCGTCAAATTGGGTTTCTAATTTTTTAATTAGAGTTTCGTATCGAGGAAGTAACGGTTCAATACTACTTCCAATACATCTATCTCCGTAACCATATTCAATACTTTCAAAGCTCTTTTTCAGAGCTGCTATTTTGGCTAATATTATTGATTGTTCACTCATTTTTTTAAATTACTGCCAATGTTATGATATGACGTCGTTTTAATGACTTATATCAAACGTTAAGCGAAGTTAGTTTTTCTATAGTATAAAATCAATACGTAGAACTACGTAATTTTAAAGCAATAAGAGCGTTTTTAACTAATGTGAACCAATATTAAGTTTAGCCTCTTCAAACTCAGCAACCATATCTTCAACAATCTCAGCAACTGGCTTAACATCGTTAATCAATCCAGCGATTTGCCCAATTTCTAATTCACCATCATCTAAATCACCTTCAAACATACCACGTTTGGCTCTTGCTCTTCCTAAAAGTTCTTTAAGCTGTTCTGGTGTTGGTGCCGTTTTATAGAGTTCTTGTAATTCGTTGTAAAACTTATTTTTTATGAGTCGTACAGGTGCTAATTCTTTTAAGGTTAATTGCGTATCTCCTTCTTTAGCATTAACAACCATCTGCTTAAAGGCTTGGTGTGCAGAAGATTCTTCACTAGCTACAAAACGACTGCCAACTTGTACTCCATCTGCTCCTAAAACCATACAAGCTAGCATGGCTTTTCCTGTAGCAATACCTCCTGCTGCGATTAATGGAATTTGAAGTTGTTCTTTAACCATAGGAATCAACGTTAAGGTTGTGGTTTCATCTCTTCCATTGTGTCCTCCTGCTTCAAAACCTTCGGCTACGATAGCATCTACTCCTGCGTCTTGTGCTTTTAAGGCAAACTTTACGCTACTCACCACATGTACTACAGTTATACCTTTATCCTGTAACCATTTGGTCCAAGTCTTTGGGTTTCCTGCAGATGTAAAGACAATCTTTACCCCTTCTTCTACAATAATATCCATTATCTCAGTGATGTTTGGATATAGCATTGGCACATTGACACCAAACGGTTTGTTGGTTGCAGCTTTACATTTCTGAATGTGCTCTCTAAGTACATCTGGATACATGGAACCTGCTCCAATTAATCCTAAAACTCCTGAGTTACTTGCAGCTGAAGCTAGTCTCCAACCACTATTCCATATCATACCAGCTTGGATGATTGGGTGTTTTATATTGAAAAGTGTTGTGATTCTATTAGTCATTTTATGAATTTGTATCTTATATAGATTATAAAATTCGTCAATTCGAGTGAATTTCACGATACAAATGAGTGAAATTTGTATCGAGAATAAAAATTTAAACTATAGCATAGTTCTCGATACGATTTCTAATACTTCAAAATCTCTCGAACTGACGTATCGACTTAATATGAACTACGAATAAATTTGAATGTTTTTGAATTCGTTTCCGAAGAAAGTTTCATTATATAAATTCCTGTTGCTAAACTTGAAACATCAACCGTTTTATAATCTGCTTGAATAGCTTTGCGCAAAACTTGCTGACCTAGTTGATTATAAATTGAAAGCTCCACCTGATTTGCAGATGAAGGCAACCTAAGGTTTAATTCATCATTAACAGGATTTGGATAAAAACTAAAGTATTCAATCAATTCTTCATCAATAGATAGCGCAATACTTCTTGCCAAATCTAAATCTGGAATCCCATAACCTAATAAATCATCTGGAGTTGTATACTGAGAAGCTGACTGTCTTACATAGTCCATCACTTCAGTTGGTGAAGCATCTGGAATCGCCTGCCATAAGGATGCAATCCCTCCGCACAAAATTGGTCCACTAAATGAGGTTCCATTATTTTGAACAATGCTATTAGTTTCATTTATTACATAAGCATTACCTGCTCTAGCAACCACATCTGGTTTTTGATAGCCAACTTGCGCTGCACCACCTTGAGAACTAAATGGCACATAATCACCAGCTGCATCTACTCCTCCTATGGATAACACATCTGGAGAATCAGCAGGCGCACCAACAGTTTGCCATGCAGTTGCACCAGCATTACCAGCACTTACAACTACTAAAATTCCTTTTTCTACAGCAATAGAAGCTCCTTTAGTTATAAAAGCCACTTGGCCATTCATATCTGCTGGAGTATAATTGTAGTTCGCATTATCGAACACTCTATAACCTAAGGATGTATTTATCATGTCTACTCCCAAACTATCTGCACGCTCAGCAGCTTCTACCCAATAACTTTCTTCAACTGGTGTTTCACTGGCCGCATCTTCTGTTAGAAATAAATAATACGACGCATCTGGTGCTGTGCCCACAAATTGATCTTGCACAAAACCTGCCATATTACTAAGAACTCTCGTGCCATGAGAACTTGCTGCGCTTGCATACACATCTGAATCTCTATGTACAAAATCGTAACCATTTAGCAAATCCCCATTATCTCTTAAACGTTGAAAAGCTCCCATCGTATCTACATTAGGGAAACCAGAATCCATAACTGCAATTGTAATACCTTCTCCTGTAAAATCTGCAACATGCAAATTATCTACATTAATCATTTCTACCTGATTTTGTGTATCACCATAGGTAAATATCACATTCTCATCCTCAACATTTGTTTTATCTTGAATCGCTTCAGAACGCGATAACACATCTAAGCCGTTATCTGCAAAATCAATACTATCTATATAAATTAATGTACCTAAAGCATTAATATCTGCTTCAGTTCCTCTTACATGTACTGCATTAAACCATTTTGATTTTGCCAAAACCGTGATTCCTATTTGCGTTTTTAAATCTGAAATGTAAGATTCATTTACAGGTACATCACGTTCATCAATAATAACGTTATGATTCTGTTTTCTATTGATTGCTTTTTGTGTGAGAATACTAATAGGATCTGCCAAAGCAGCAGATACATTTGGCTTATCTGTAAGATAAATCCAAGCATCTTCTTGAGCATAGCTGTTTATTGTAATGAGGAGCAATAAAAGCATGGTTAATTTTCTTAACATGGCTTTTTTATTGCAATTTACGGAATTAGTCTTAAACTCTTTATGCTTATATGAGATCCCGTTCTTCAGCGGGATTAGTTCAATTAAAAAGTTTGATATCGTAAAATTTTACTCAGCAAACTTTAATTTCACTAAGAAATAACTCCTGAACCTACCAATTCGTCCTTAAGATACCAAGCAACGAACTGTCCTTCAGTAATTGCAGATTGTTTGTTTTCGAACTCTACATATAAACCTGAAACTACTTTATGAAGTGTTGCTTTTTCGAGTTGTTGCCTATATCTAATTCTAGCCATTACTGACATCGTCTCACCTTCTGACAAAGTTAAATCTTCTCTGACCCAATGTAATTCTTCATTGGTTACAAACAATACATTCCTATATAAACCTGGATGGTTTTTTCCTTGACCAGTATAAATGATATTCTCATTGACGTCAGTATCGATAACAAAAAGAGGTTCTACTGTTCCACCAACTGCTAATCCTTTTCGTTGTCCTTTAGTAAAGTAATGCGCACCTTGATGCTGACCTACAACTTTTCCGTCGGATATACTATAAACTGGCTTTTTAGATAAAAACGCTAATTCGTTTTCTTTTGAATTAAATTCTGGAATAACTTGGCTATAAGTTTCAAACGTATCTTCAATCTCAACAATATCACCTGCTTTAGGCTTTAATTGCTGTTGAAGAAACTCAGGAAGTCTAACTTTACCAATGAAACATAAACCTTGAGAATCTTTCTTTTCTGCTGTAATTAAATCTTGTGCTTTTGCAATGGCTCTTACTTCTGGTTTTAATAATTCACCTATAGGAAATAAGGCTTTTGCCAATTGTGTTTGAGATAATTGACATAAGAAATACGATTGGTCTTTATTGTTATCTGCACCAGCTAAAAGTTGGTGTACCTCTTTATCATCTTTCTCAATCGTTCCTTTTCTGCAATAATGACCAGTTGCAACATAATCTGCACCTAGCTCTAGAGCAATATCCATAAAGACATCGAACTTTATTTCTCGGTTACAAAGTACATCCGGATTTGGAGTGCGGCCTTTTTCGTATTCGTTAAACATATAATCTACAATACGTTCTTTGTATTGCACACTTAAATCGACCGTTTGAAAAGGAATACCCAATTTATCAGCGACCAACATAGCGTCATTACTATCTTCTAACCAAGGACACTCATCTGAAATAGTCACAGAATCATCGTGCCAGTTCTTCATAAACAGGCCTATAACCTCGTAACCTTGCTCTTTTAATAGATAGGCTGCAACGCTAGAATCTACTCCACCAGAAAGCCCTACAATTACTCGTTTCATATAATTTCCTGCCTTTTGGCTGGAATCTCTTTTTAATTAATTCACTGTTTATTTATACGTCAGTTCGAGTGATTCCGATTTTTTATCGGAATTGTATCGAGAACCTTCAATTCTTTTAAATACTTCTCGATAAAATTCCAAAAAAGGAATCTCACTCGAAGAGACGAATTCAAACATTATTATTTGTCTAAAAACTTCGGCAAAATTACAAATAAAAATAGCAATCGTATTAAGATTGCTATTTCAAAATTCTATAGAATATATAGTTAAAAACTATTCGTATTTCTTTATAACTTTATTAATGGTATGATCTATTTCTTTAGACAATTTGCCAGCTTTATAATATTTCCAAATCCCCTTTTTTTCATCTTCTATATAATTCCCTTCGGATGTTATGTTGCCTTCTGAATCAGAATTAACGGACTTACCATGTAGTATATCGTCCTTATAATTTGTAATCCTCAATACTATGTTTTTTTCAGAAAACCATTTGGCTTCACCATTTAACTTTCCTTTTTTATAAAATGCCTTTTCCGCAAGTAAATCATTTTTGTAGTAAACAAAACGCTCTCCTTCTAATAGGCCATTAGCATTGTAATTTTCAACAATCATTTTAGCCGCTGAATTCTTATGATAAAAAACCCATTGTCCAATATATCTTCTGCCATTCATTTTTCCATGGCTTATTACTTTTTTATTGGACGCAAAAAAAGTCACATTCGCTAAACTGTCTTTCTTATTAAAAACTTTAACTGCACTTAAAACACTTTTCCCTTTTGATAAGGTGTAATACTTAAACGAATCTATCTCTTTACCATGATCAAAAACACCTTCATATCGTTTTTGATCTGTTTTATGGTAATCTTTAGTCCATAAACCGTGGCGTTTATTTTCTTTATCGAACTGATTAATAGATTTCTGAGCAAAGCTCATAAAACAAATCCATACAAAAGAAATACTTAAAACTAATTTTTGTGTAGTCATATTAGTTAAACTCAAAAAAACAAAAATTATTTCTTTCTCTTTTGCTGCTCCTGTTTTTGCTGCTCAGCTTGAGCCATCATATCAGCCATTTTCTTCTGAAACTTATTTTGCTTCTTAGGTTTTGTTTTACTGACTTCAATCTTAGCTAAAACTTTATCTTCATCGATAATGTAGTTTTTAATCACTATCATAATACCAATACTAATTAAGTTAGATATGAAATAATATAAACTCAAACCAGATGCATAGTTATTAAAGAAAACTAACATTAAGATTGGCGAGAAATAAATCATGTATTTCATCATTTTACCCATATCTGGCATCCCTTCTTGTGTTGGCTGTGTTGCCATTTGTTGACCTGTTGTCATTTTCATATAAAAGAAAATTGCAACTGCTGCCAATATTGGAAATAAACTTACGTGATCTCCATAAAATGGAATATTAAAAGGTAAATCTAATACAGAATCAAAAGAACTTAAATCATCTGCCCAAAGGAAACTTTTTTGTCTTAACTCAAATGCTGTTGGAAAGAACATAAACAACGCATAGAATACAGGAATTTGCATTAAACCTGGTAAACAACCACTTAAAGGGCTAGCACCAGCTTTACTCTGTATTGCCATGGTTTCTTGTTGTGCCTTTAACTTATTGTCTTTGTACTTTTCTCTAACAGCATCTAACTCTGGCTTTAAGATTTTCATCTTTGCTTGAGATAAGAACTGCTTATATTGTACAAAAGACAATACTATTTTTACCAAGATAGTCATCACAATAATAGCAATACCATAAGGCAAAAATCCACTTAGGAATCCAAACAATGGAATAAAAATCATTTTATTAATCCAACCAAAAATCCCCCAACCAAATGGAATACTTTCATCTAAGCCTTTATTATAAGCCTTTAAAGTCTTAGCCTCAGTTGGCCCATAATACAACCCTAAGCTCTTATTAATCTCTCCTCCATTATAAGCCAAAGGAAACTTTGACGTGTACATTTTAGTAAAAAGAGTATCTATTTCTTCATCTTCTACTAAGTTTTTAGACGTCATAACCACATCCTTAAAAGGACTATCGTTTGCAACTAATATAGAACTAAAGAAGAACTGTCTGTAAGATAACCACTCTACACCTTCAACGGTTTCATCATCATCTCCCATTTGAGATAATTTATCAACTTTATCTTCATCGTGCATATAAGTTAACCTTGTATAACGGTTTTCGTAACTTATACTTTTAGCATGTCTAATCTGTTTCTGTTTCCAATCTAAAGTAATAGGCTGTGAGGTATTAAATACTCCACTTAAACCTTGTGACTTAATTGAAAAATCAATCATATAGTCATTAGGCTTTAACTCGTAACGGTATTCTAAATATTCAGATTCAGAAAATTTAAGCTTCATAGAAACTACAGTATTCTCTCCACTTTTTGTAACACTAGGCTGAAAAGGAAAATCTTGCGTGTTATGTGTACGACTATCTGAAGTGCTAAATGTGATATTAAAAGCACTATTATTATCTTTAACTAAGTAAATAGGCACAGAATCGTAATCGACAAAATTTCTCAGTTTAACCTGAGCCAAATGACCACCATTTCTATTAAACTTAAGTTCGAAAACATCTGTTTCTACAGTCGTAATATCCTCACCTGATAATGTTAAAGCATAAGAAAGTGCACCTATCTTACTCTGAGCTGCCACAAGTTGTGTAGAATCTAAAGCTGTGGTATTCCCATAATCATTTGAAGTAGTGACTACAGCTTCATTTTGTTTGCTCACTTTTTGTTCTGCTTCAACCTGCTCTTGCTGTGCTACTTTTTCAGCTTCAATTTCCTCAGGTGTCGGACTGTTTTGATACATTATATATAACAGTATCCCAAAAATGAGTACGAATCCAATTATAGAGTTAATGTCGAATTTCTTTTCTTCCATTGATTTTCAATTTTAGACCTGTCAGGTTTTGTAAACCGAACAGGTCTTGAGTGGTATTAATTGGTTAACTCAAATAGTTATCCAAATTTAACTTTACGCCAAAGTGGCACATTATTTTTTCTTCTTAAATTTTAGTGCTGCACTAACAAACTCCACAAATAATGGATGCGGATTCGCTACAGTACTTTTGTATTCTGGATGATATTGCACACCAACAAACCAGTTATGACTTGGTATTTCAATAATTTCTACTAATCCTGTTTTAGGATTTAAACCAGTGGCTTTCATTCCAGCAGCTTCAATTTGTACCTTATAATCATCATTAAACTCAAAACGATGTCTATGACGTTCCGTTATTGAAGTTTCACCATAAACTTTATAAGCAATACTATCTTTAACAATTTCACAATCCCAAGCTCCTAAACGCATAGTTCCGCCTTTGTTAACTACATTTTTTTGAGATTCCATTAGATTAATGACTGGATGTTTTGTCTTTTCATCCATCTCAATAGAGTTGGCATCTTCTAGCTTAAGTACATTTCTAGCATATTCTATAACAGCCATTTGCATCCCTAAACAAATACCTAAAAAAGGAATATTGTTTTCACGTACATATTTAACCGCTTCAATCTTACCTTCAATGCCTCGCTCACCAAAACCAGGTGCCACTAGAACACCATCAAGGTGACCTAATTTAAATTCTATATTATCTTCATTTAAATATTCTGAATGAATAGGCTCTACTCTAACTTTTACTTCATTTTCTGCTCCTGCATGAATAAAAGCCTCTAAAATTGATTTGTAAGAATCTTGAAGCTCAACATATTTCCCGATTAAACCAATAACAACTTCACTCTTAGGGTTTTTATGACGCTTTAAAAACTCATTCCAACGACCTAAATCTGGTACATCGCTTTTAAGTTTCAACTTATCTAAAACAACTTTATCTAAGCCTTCTTCTAACATTAAATTTGGCACATCGTAGATTGTAGAAGCATCTATAGATTGAATCACAGCTTCCTTCTTCACATTACAAAAACGTGCTAATTTTGCTTTAAGACCATCATTTAATTCGTGCTCAGTTCTACATACCAAAATATCAGCATGTACTCCACTTTCCATTAAAGTCTTTACACTGTGTTGGGTTGGCTTTGTTTTTAATTCACCAGCTGCAGATAAGTATGGTACTAATGTTAAATGAATTACCAAAGCATTGTTATCGCCTAAATCCCATTGTAATTGACGCACTGCTTCAATATATGGTAAGGATTCAATATCACCAACAGTTCCTCCAATTTCTGTAAGTACTATATCATAATCTCCAGAATTACCAAGAATCTGAATTCTATGTTTTATCTCGTCTGTAATATGAGGAATTACCTGAACCGTTTTCCCTAAAAACTCACCACGACGTTCTTTATCAATAACGCTTTGATAGATTTTACCAGTAGTAACATTATTGGCTTGAGAAGTTGGTACGTTTAAAAAACGTTCGTAATGCCCTAAATCTAAATCCGTTTCTGCTCCATCATCAGTGACATAACATTCACCATGTTCATAGGGATTTAAGGTTCCTGGATCAATATTAATGTAAGGATCTAATTTCTGAATTGTAGTTCTGTAACCTTGTGCCTGTAAGAGTTTAGCCAAGGATGCTGCGATAATGCCTTTTCCAAGAGAAGAAGACACTCCACCAGTTACAAAAATATACTTAGGGTTTGTGGTCATGTTGCGCTGTTAAACGCAGGCAAATTTACGAAATAAAACGAGTATTCTAAGAATTGTTTATGGTTTGTTGATATGTTATTTTTCTAGTGTTTAAACTCTTCTATTTACATTGTTTCTAAGATTTTAGGTTTTGCATACTAAATAAAAAAGTCGAACTTCGTAAACGAATAAAGCCTATGTCCTTTTGATTTTTCGTTTTGTTACAATTTTAATAATAGTTTCATTCTTCTCTTGCCAAGAAAAAGAGCCTATTCCTAAGACCTTGAAACTTGCTTTCGATTATTTAGATAATAATTGGACTACTGAAGATAAATTGAATTTTAAATCTCTTGAGTCTAAAGAATATACTCCTGTTTTTTATGATTATAGCATAGAAAATCAACTCCAAGAACAGCTATTAAATAGTCATCCTTACGCTGATAAACTAAATTCTTTTTTTGACTCATTAGGAATAGTTAGAGTTCAAAATAAATCTGGACTTATCTTAAACACCTATCACAACTTTATTAATGAGAAAAACATAGGACTCCAAAAGGAGGTTAATTCAATAAAAAATTATTGGCAACCTATCGAAAAATGTGAAAGCAAATTACGACTTAAGGCAGTTTATACATATCATAGTTTTGATATAATGGATACTCTTACTATAAAAATGCCAGTTGACGAACATAACAATGCTATAGATTATAATTGCCCTGATAATACATGGCAATTTAAAGAGCCTAGCGATTTAAAAGTTACAGCCCTTGTTATAGATAAGTTTATTTTAAAAGATTCTACTAAAGCAAGCTTTAAGCTAAAACTAATAACTAAAAGTAGACCATATACAGAGATATTGTACCAAGAACTTTATAAAGGAGATACTTTTACAATATCTTTATATAATTCTTGGAAACTAAATAAGATTAAAACTATAAATGAAACAAACAAAGTCATTCTTTAAACTAATACCATGGCTTTTATTAGGCTTTGTTTTATTAAAAGCTACTCATGTATTCCTAGAAATACTTATAAACATATATCTTATTTATGGTTTTTCTGATGGTTTTGTCTTAATTCATTTTAAATATTACTTACCAATTTTTAGTTTTAGTGTTACTCTTATTACAAGTATAATACTAATCCTATTATTAAATAATAAATGGAGGTTTTGGGGTCTTAATATGTCAAAATTATCGACGTTATGGTTTATTCTATTAACCATTATAACGATTATTGCTCAACCAATAATTCAATTTATATTTGATGAAAAGTTTAAACTACTTTACAATGATTTATCAAAATCAGAATACTTAAGTAACTTAAATTTAGATGCTATTTTTACTATTAAAGATTATTGTCTTTATGGCTCAGAATGGCTACTATTTCTTTTTATAGCGACCTATTATATTCTAAAAAAAAAGAAAGATTTAAACTGAAATGCCATAAAAAGAATACGCTTTCACATAGCTATGACATGTTAATTTAAAAACTATAAATAGCAAAATAAAAATCACAATAAAAACATAAGTAAAACGTTTAAACCTGTTGTTATATTTCCATCTAAATTTGTTATAAAAGCTTAATAAAAAAACGATTATATAAATTATAATACAGGTTAAAAAAACCTTATAAATTTTAGTTATTATTAGTCTTTTATGAACATAAGCGTATTCACCATTACATAAATAATTTGCAAGTTTTATAAACCTAGATACTTTTGGTTGTTCAATAAAGTATTTTTCGTTTTCAAAACGCAATTGTAATTCTTTAGTCTTTGGATGATCAAAATCAATATCCTTACTTTGAATTTTCCTCGTAAACACTTTTGCTAAAACAGCTAATAAATTAACACCTTTTTGATGCATCAAACTGTCGCTTTCAAGTTTAGACATTTTAACTGCAATGTTAAAACCAGAGTTTAACTCATTAATCCCATAGTCTTTTGTGATAATAATTTCTAAACTATCTAAAGACATTACATTAAACATCTTTTCAATAGAAGAGTTGTCTATTAATTCTTGAGCAAATATATTAGAAAAATTAATTAGTAAAACGATTTTAAAGAGGAGTATTCTTTTGAGGCGCATAAGCTTTATGTTAATCAGAAAGCTATTGCTTTTCGGTATAATATACTAATAAACTTGAGGCATTCTCAATCTTTGCAGAAGATGTGATTGGATTTGGTCTTAGATTCTTAAAATCCTCACCATCATGAGCGTACATTATATCCTTACTCCCTGTGTCTAAATTTAACATAAAATCTACATTATAATTAGACGCTCTTAGAAACATTATTGCTTCTTTTGCTGAAGCCATTAAAAAATCTTTATTAAGAGCATCTACAATAACGTGGTGCAAAACATTATCTTTTTCACAAATAGCTAAAAAACGTCTTGCACGATCATTGTTTCCATTAAAGAGCAATTCAAAATTCTCTTTATCAGATTTAAACTTTGTATAAACTAATTGTGTTTGAAAACCAGACAATTTATATTTTTTAACAGCACTTATAAACGAATATGTTTCATTTAGATTGTCTCTAATATTACTATGCGGAAAATGATTATCACATTCACTAACATTACAATTATCGCTTGTCTTATCTAAATCAATGACTTTAATTGAATTAAAATCCTGTAACTCATTACTAATAATAACCAAACCATCCATAGTTTGATGTGGCATTTTATTAAGTATTTCACCATTTTCTGCACAAAAACCTACGGGAAAATTATTCTCACTTTTTATAGAAGATGTAAAAGAAGCTGACGAAGCAAACAATATGTTTTTTGAAGACTTTAACTTTAAAAACTCAGCATAAGGATCTTTTGCAAAAAATGCCGTTTTAATATCTAAAGTGCTAGTGTCATTTATAGCAAATGGAAATAACGTAAATTTAGTATTGAGTTTTGTCGAAGTATCATCAGAGGGATAGAAATTTTGTACTGATAATGCCGTTAATATTAAAACAAATAGGCTTATTATAACACTTAACTTATCTTTGGTAATTACGTTGAGTAGTTTCATCTAAGTAGGGTTTAGAAGAGGGAGAGACGAATTTATACAATCTCTAACCTATATCTAAAAAAAGCAGTTAAACCTCATTTTTAAAAGGACATATTGTTCGTAACAACACAAAAATCAGTCAAAATACCATATACACATTAGGTAATTAAAACTCAATAGTTATTACTAAATTTAATTTCAAATTCTTAAATAGTTTGGGAATTGATACAGTTTTCATAAACAAACACCATTTTTATAATGAGAGAAAATTTTGAATTAGTATCTAGTGATGAATTAACAAAAATTCTAAAAAAGAGTAATATTTCATCCTGGAATGAGCTTACCGATTTTATTAAAAACCTGCCTTATGGAAGAAATGATAACAGAACAGATTTATCTTTAGTATTAAAAGACAAAAAAGGAACATGCAGCTCTAAACATGCACTTTTAAAAGAAATAGCAAGTTTAAATGCCATTCCTAATATAAAACTGATTCTTGGTATTTATAAAATGAATTCTAGTAACACTCCAAAAATTGGAGACATACTAGTTAAAGTTAATCTTCAATATATACCTGAAGCTCACTGTTATTTATTTATAGATGGAGAGCGCATCGATTTTACGTCTAGAAATTCTGATTTTAATAGAATTAAGAATGACGTACTATTAGAACAAGAAATTGAACCACACCAAGTTGCCCAATTTAAAGTAGATTTTCACAAGGCTTTTATTAAAACATGGATAAAAGAACAAAACATTCCATTTAGTTTTAATGAAATTTGGGAGCTTAGAGAGCAGTGTATTACTAATTTGAGTGCTTGACTTTGCATAAATAAAAGCCTAACTTCGTTTAACGTTGAATATAAAACATCTAAACGCTTTTACATCAACGAATCATTCCCTTTAATTTGAAAAAAAATAAAAAATGAAAAACCTACTACTTAAAATTATTTTTCTATTTGCTATTACATCTGCTTTTTCTCAAGAAATTGAAGTGATCAAAAAAACTGATAGTGTTCCTAACATAAAAGAAAAAGGATTAACTTTTATTAATTCAAAAACCGAATTAAATGACTATTATTTTATTGCGAAAATTAAAGTAAAATCAGATGATTTCAATGAAATAATAAGAGGTATTCAAAAAATGGCTATTGATTTTTCCGCAAATGCCTTTAAGTTTATTCATAATGAGAATTCGAAAAATAAAACGTCAGTTACCATAGAACTATTCTCTGTATTGCCGAAATTCCAGGAAGAAAACAAAAACAATAACGAAACCAATGTAATTTACTTTTTCGGAAATGATACTAAAACTCAAAAGTTTAAAATTGATGAAAATAAAATTGAATTAAAAGCAAATGAAATATTCAGATTTGAGATACCTAAAAATAAAACTGTTAAAATAAATAAAGGTGGTTTTACTGGAATGACAGTTTATCATCAATGGAAAGAAAAACAGCCTGTGATTTTCTATGCATTTGGCTCAGGTAATTTATCAACTTTTGGTGATGGAAAATCATCAGTCGGATTGAGTATAAATACAGGGAAAATCATAGAACTAAGAAATGATTTTGCATACTTATTAATGGAAATAAAAAAGTAAAAACCTACTTCTTAAAATTACGCTTTATGTTATAAATCAATTCTTCTAATCCATTGATTTTAATATCATGCATTTGTATCATCATGCGACCAAGTTTGCCTTCAGGAAATCCTTTTTGCTTAAACCATACATAATAGTATTCTGGAACATCAACTAGGTATCTGTCTTTGTATTTACCAAAAGGCATCTTGTAATGTGCTAACTCAATAAGTGCTTCTTTACTACCTTCTAGCATTACTTAGATTTGTATTTATCTAGTTTTTTAAGCTCTTCTTGTATAAACGTTTCCCATTGCTTTTGCATGTCCTCATTTATAGAGTGGCTACTTTGCGCATCATAACGTTTTTGAGTTTCATTGAGTGCTTCATTAATTGAAGTATGTAGACGCTGCATCTGTTTCTTTACATTTTGGCTAACTACCAATCGACTCAATTGCTCTCTAAACTTACGTGTATATAATTCGGTAATATCAAAATGTAATTGCTCATGTCCTAAGATATAAGTATTGCCTTTATCTTGTAGATACCAAGATTTATTCGGATAAAAATGTGCTTCAACTGATGTAGAAAAATCGATAATCCGTTCTCCCGAAGTTTTAACAGAGTAGCCAAAAGTAATACCAGAAGCGGTTAATGCCACAGCATCAGAACTTACATCTGGACTCGCTTTAAAATCTGCCCAAGTAAGTTTTCGAGTTTCATCCCACGTCATGGTATCTTCGTTAGAGGTTTTTCCAACAACAAGAAATAGAAGACAAAAAATGAGAGATTTAATATACATAAACTACAGTTAATAGCGATTTCTAATTGCAAACTACACCTTTAGAAGGAAACGCTATTCCTTTGCTATTATTGCCTTTTAATTAGCCTTTACGATTCTTAATTCATCGTATTTCACGATATAAACTGCTTCGTTTACATAACCACCAAATAAGGATTTGTTGTATCTAAATTTATTTTCGATATACTCAGTTTCAATCATATCACTAGAGGCTTCATACAAATTATCCTCAGATGCTAATCGCATTAAAATATCTAAAGTAATATCAAAACCACGAGCTACATATTTACTTGGTGATACACCATATTCTTTTCTATAAGCTCTTGCAAAAGCATTCGATTTAGTTTCATCAAAATCTTTGTTTACAGATGGATAATGAAACTTGAGATTAGACAAGTTATTGTTATCTATATCTTTACCTTCAAAAGCTTTATTCTTATCTAAAGTCGCTAGAACAATTTCTGTTTTATCTACAATTAAACCATTAAGCATACTAATAACACTCGATGCAAATGAGTTACTGCTCGTTTCTAAAAACACTATCGTTTTACCAGCAGTAAATACATTTTCTAAATCTGTTGGATAAATAAAGAACGCATCTTTAGGATTTTTCTTAGTCTTTCTTGAAAATATCAATTTTGAATTAGCGAACTCTCCTTTTAAAGCTTCACTAGATGCACGATGTGCCTGATCTGAAATAATAACCACCTTAGTTTTTAAACTATCGGCTTTCACAAAATCAATCATTGCTTTTCGCAACAATTTATCCTCCGGAATGGTTTGAAACACATTGTTATAAACCTCTTTAGGCTTATTCATTGCTGCTATAACAGGAATTCTATCTTTTCTTAAGGCTAAAGCCACACGGTCAAAACTCTTTTCTTCCATTGGTCCGATGACTGCATCATAATCAGAAAAATCATTATCGGTTAACAATTCTCTAGTTGTTGCTGGTTGGTATTGTGTATCTAATACTTTTAAATCTGTAGAAATCCCTAATTGTTTAGCAGAGTCTAATGCCATTGTTACACCAATATGAAAATCTAAAACAATAGAAAGTAATCGACTGTTTTTAATCATTGCCTTCGTTTCTTTCACAGAATCTATATCGATTCTATTTAAACGGTAAGGCATCATTAGAGCTAATTTTTTAGTTTTAAAATTCTTTAAACTAGATTCAAGGCTTGTAGTCTCTACATCTATCAAACTACCTGCGACATCAACATTAGAAGGTACCTTTAAAACCATACCAGCTTTTAAACCAGTGTCTTTTAATTCAGGGTTTAACTCTTCTAACTGTTCTTGTGTTAATCCTAATTTCACTTTCAGTCTGTAAAACCCTTCTTTAGGTAAAACTTCATAATAATTAGAAGTCGTTTCAATAGGTTTTTCTTCTTTATCCTTAATGTTAGGCACATTAAGCTCATCTCCAGATTGAATAATGGAGTTCATTCCAGGATTTAAATCTTCTAACTCAGCAACAGTAATTCCAAATTTATAAGCAATTCTCCATTTGCCTTCTTTGGGTTGGACTTTGTATTTTTTAACTGTATTGTTCAGTGTCTGCTTTGAAATGACTGTTCTGTATTTAGGAATTCTAATTTTATCACCTTTTTTAAGATTTTCGGAATACAAGAAACGATTGGCTTTCTTAATTTCTTCTTCAGTAACACTATACTTTTGAGTTAAGCCATATAAAGTTTCCTTACGCTTTACTTTGTGCTTTTTATAACCTATTAACTCACGCACTTCCTCTTCAATATGTGCGTTTTTAATTTTAGAATTAGGAATAATTAAAACCGTATTGGTTTGAAACTTTGATTTTGCATCTGGATTCAATGCATAAATATCAAAAGGTGTTACTAAATACTGTTTCGCAATACTTTCAATAGTTTCACCAGCTTTCACTTTGTGCTCCTTGTAGTTCTGAGCATTAAGAGAAATCGTAAAAATAATTAATATGATGGTTAAAAAATTCTTCATGTATTTTATTTTAGCTAATCCTATTTTTGGAAACAAATTCAGCAAATAAGTCACTAAATTTATTCCCATTCAATTGTTGCAGGTGGTTTTGAGCTGATGTCATATACAACTCTATTCACACCTTTTACTTTATTTATAATTTCGTTTGAGGTCTTTTGCAAAAACTCATACGGTAAATTTACCCAATCTGCAGTCATTCCGTCTGTACTTTCTACAGCTCTAAGCGCTACACATTTTTCGTAAGTACGCTCATCTCCCATCACTCCTACACTATTAACTGGTAGTAGCATTGCTCCTGCTTGCCATACTTTATCATATAAATTCCAAGAACGAAGGTTATTAATAAAAATAGCATCGACCTCTTGTAATATACGCACTTTCTCTTCAGTTAGATCTCCAAGAATACGAATTGCTAATCCTGGTCCTGGAAATGGATGACGACCTAATAACTGACTATCCATATTCATAGAAGCACCAACGCGTCTTACCTCATCTTTAAACAAAGCCTTTAATGGCTCTACAATTTTAAGTTTCATAAAGTCTGGTAAACCACCTACATTATGATGACTTTTTATTGTTGCACTTGGACCACCTGTTGCCGAAACACTTTCAATAACATCTGGATAAATAGTGCCTTGCGCTAACCATTTTACGTCTTGTATAAGATGTGCTTCATCATCAAAAACGGCAATGAACTCTTTCCCAATTGCTTTTCTTTTAAGCTCAGGATCACTCAATCCCTTCAAAGCATCCAAAAAGCGTGCCGAAGCATCTACACCTTTAACGTTAAATCCCATGCCTTCGTATTGATGCAGTACATCTTCGAACTCATTTTTTCTAAGCAAGCCATTATTAACAAAGATACAATAGAGGTTTTTCCCAATAGCTTTATGCAATAACATTGCAGCAACTGAAGAATCTACTCCACCAGATAATCCTAATACCACTTTATCGTTTCCTAATTTTGCTTTAAGGTCTTCTACTGTCTCTTCTACAAAAGCATTTGGAGTCCAATCTTGTTCGAGTTTTGCTATTTTTACTAAAAAATTCTGTAATAACTGATGACCATCCGTTGTATGATATACTTCTGGATGAAATTGAATCGCATACGTATCTTCTCCCTCAATCTTATATGCTGCATTTTCAACATCACTAGTACTCGCTAAAAGCACACCTCCTGAAGGCAATTTTTTAATAGTATCACTATGACTCATCCATACTTGACTACTCTCATGTATGTTTTCAAAAAAATCTTCATCAGATTTTATAAAGCCTAAATTGGCTCTACCATATTCTCTTGTATTAGATTCAGAGACTTCACCGCCAGAAAAATGCGCCAAATATTGCGCACCATAGCAAACGGCAAGCATTGGTTTTTCACCTCTTATGCCAGAAAGATCTGGATGCAAAACATCTTCACCTCTTACTGAGTTTGGACTACCCGATAATATAACCGCTTTAAAGCTGTTTGAATCTGAAGGAATTTTATTGAAAGGGTGTATTTCGCAATAGATATTTAATTCTCTAACGCGTCGCGCAATAAGTTGTGTGTATTGCGATCCGAAATCTAAAATTAGGACTTTGTTGTGTTGCATGCGCAAAAATAATAATTGCAACCAAAATTAAAACAACTAGCAAACAAATTTTATATCAAATTGTTAACACTAAAAACTCTCCTTTTAAAGGCTGCAAGGATTTTATCAAATTTGGAATTAAATCTTCTCCATGTTCCAAATACAACTCCGAGAAATTAGTGTTCCGTTCTTGTAAACTTTGTCCAGGAAACAACTGCTCTTGCAATTCTGTGCAACGACTAATTTGATCTGCTAATTTCTTTTTTTGAGCCTTTAGCAGTCGTTCTTCAAGATATTTTAAGCCTTTTAATTGCTTAGTTTCTTGAGCTTTTACAGCTCCTACAAATGACTTATCCGTTTGCTCCGCGAGTAGATGCAAATCCTTAAATTGTTCTTCTAAATGTTTAATTTGTTCTGAAAAATCAATATCTATATTTGATATTTTTCTAACTTTTTTGTTGATAAAACTACTGCGCTTTAAAAATATATCTTTATCAGAAATATTAAGTTTATCTAATTTTGATGCTTGCTTTTCCGTTTTCACTAAAGTCGAATTACGCAATAATAACATTGGAAATGTAACTTGCTGTGCT
Source organism: Winogradskyella sp. (assembly GCF_016744625.1). Lineage (GTDB taxonomy): Bacteria > Bacteroidota > Bacteroidia > Flavobacteriales > Flavobacteriaceae > Winogradskyella. The sequence goes on along the minus strand of NZ_JADGDZ010000007.1, from coordinate 19,478 downwards.
TCAAAATTGGATTTTAGTTGCAACCAATAAATCATTTCTCCTCCTCCACCTATATAACATAGATTTGGTAAAATCACTTCTTGATACAATGGTCGCATAATCACATTTGGCGAAAAGCGTTCTGGCACCTCATCGAGGTGTTTTAGTAATTCACTCTTGCTCCAAGAGATATTTGTATTGTTTACTTTGAACATATCATCTTCAAAAACAATTCGCTCTCTTAAATCTTTATCTATATAAAAGAAATTGATTTCTCTTGGATTTACTTGAACCTTTAAACCTAAATCTTCAAGTGTTTTATTGGTTTCAGAAACATGCTTAAAAGCAGTTTGCTCAACTAATTCTCTTTCTATATTCGGAATAAATAAGCGTTTTAAATCTTTATGATCTGAATCTAAAATCACTAAACCATGTTCTCCAAATAATTCGTTAGCCAAGTATCTTGTTGCATCAGCTAAATTATCATGATTCAAATAAGCGTTTTTAAACCATTCTATTAACTGCTCTGCGTTTTTTCCTGGTCCGAATTCAGCAGAGATCACTTCCATTACTGCATCTAAACCTTTTGTACTAAAATGACCAACCGCACCTGTTTGCTTAGAGTTCCATTGTATTTTCTTTCCTTTAAAATTGAAATAATTGATTTCTTCAAAATCATGATCTTCGGAAGCCATCCAATAGATAGGTACAAAATTATACTTTGGGTAGTTCTCTTTTAATTGCTTAGTAAGGTTTATGGTTGAAATAATCTTATATAGAAAGTATAATGGTCCTGTGAATAAATTAAGTTGATGACCTGTTGTAATTGTAAAGGTGTTTTCTGACTTTAAACTTTCAATATGATTAAGAGTTAACTCTGAAGTTTCAAGATTAGAGTATTGTACCTTTAGCGCTTTAACTAGGATAGTTCTCGACTGCGCTCGAACAGACATTTGCTTTTCTTCAATCTGAGCTTCAAAATTCTCTAATAATGGAAACCGATTATATAAAGACTTCAATTTTGGTTTTTGATCTAAATAATCACAAATAAAATCCGAGAAATAGTTAGTTTCTCTAAACGGAATATAGTCAGTTGGCATACGTATCACTAAATTATGGCATAAATATAATGCACTTCAATTTTTTAACTGCTAATTTTTAGTTAATTCGCTTGCGCTATGTATCTTTACTAGCAATCAACCAAACGTCTTTTAAATGCAAAAACTATTAGTTCTTTTACTTGTCGGATTAAGTTTCCAAACCTTATCAATTGCACAAAATATTCAATCTCCAAGTGACTTTTTAGGTTACGATATTGGGACTCAGTTTAGTCGATATCATCAGGTTATTGATTATTTTAAGTCTGTAGCAAAGAAAGCTCCTAATCAGGTAAAGCTAGAACAGTATGGAAAAACCAATGAGCGAAGACCTTTATACTTAGCTTATATATCGAGTGAGGCGAATATTAAAAACCTCGAAACAATCCGAGAGAATAACCTAAAAAATACAGGCTTATTAGATGGTTCTCCTAGTTCTACTAATGTTGCTATCGTTTGGTTGAGTTATAATGTACATGGTAATGAAGCCTCGAGTACAGAAGCCTCTATGTTGACGCTTTACAAATTACTCACAGAAAGCAAAGACTTATTAGAGAATACGGTTGTAATTATAGATCCTTGTATTAATCCAGATGGTAGAGATCGTTACGTTAATTGGTATAATGAAACGGCAAGTCAGCCTTATGATATTGATAGAAATGCCAGCGAACATAACGAACCTTGGCCTGGAGGACGACCAAATCATTACTTGTTTGACTTAAATAGGGATTGGGCTTGGGCAACACAGGTTGAATCTGCATCTAGACTTACGGCTTATAATAAATGGATGCCACATATTCATGTCGATTTTCATGAGCAAGGCATTAACGAACCGTATTATTTTGCTCCTGCAGCAGAGCCATTTCATGAAATCATTAGTGATTGGCAACGCGATTTTCAGACACAAATCGGGAAAAATCATGCTAAGTATTTTGATGCTGAAGGTTGGTTATTCTTTACCAGAGAACGCTTCGATTTATTCTATCCTAGTTATGGAGACACTTATCCAACATATATGGGAGCAATTGGTATGACTTACGAGCAAGGAGGTCATGGAATGGCTGGACTTGGTATTTTGAATGACGAAGGCCATGTTTTAACTTTAGTAGAGCGTTTAACGCATCATACCACAACAGGAATTTCTACAGTAGAAATCGCTTCAAAAAACGCAAAACAATTGAATACAGAGTTTGCTAAGTTCTTTGATAATTCAAACTTAAAGTATAAGAGTTATGTGGTTAAAGGCAATACTGATAATTTGAATAGTCTTAAAATACTTTTAGATAAGCACGACATTTCACACGAAAATGCCAATACCAAAACAGTTTCTGGCTATGATTATAAAACAGGTCAACAAGGCACAATGAACGTTACTAATGAAGCTCTAGTTGTACACACTAATCAACCAAAAGGAAAAATGGTAAAGGTGTTGTTTGAACCAAATGCTAAACTCACAGATTCATTGACCTATGACATTACTGCTTGGTCAGTTCCTTATGCATATGGACTCGATGCTATTGCAAGTACAAAAAAAGTGGTCAGTAATAAATTATTAGAACGCAAATCACTTCAGGTATTAAATGATACTTATGGTTATGTGAGCAAATGGAACTCCATGGAAGATGCCCAATTTTTAGCTGAATTATTAAAGCAAAGCTTCAGAGTTCGTTTTACTGAAAAACCATTTACATCTGCTGGTAATGCATTTGAACGCGGTTCTTTAATTATTACAAAAGGAGACAATCTGCATGTAAAAGACTTTGTAGCCACATTAAATACTATTGCTCAAAACCATGCGCAACCTCTAACGCAAATCAACACAGGTTTTTCGCAAACGACACCAGATATTGGTTCGCCAGACATTAAGTTAGTAAACAAGCAAAAAATCGCAGTGCTCTCTGGCGAAGGCACTTCTTCCTTAAGTTATGGTGAAATCTGGCATTTCTTTGAGCAGCAATTACACTATCCTTTAACCTCAATTAATACAGATAATTTAAGTAATACTAACTTAAATAAATTCAACGTGTTGATTATACCTAATGGCTATTACGAAAGTGTTCTCAATGAGAGCAATATGAAAAAACTAAAAGATTGGGTACGTTCTGGTGGAAAAGTAATAGCTATAGATGGAGCGCTTAGAAGTTTTGCTGGTAAAGAAGGGTTTAGTTTAAAAACTAAAGATTCTGAAGAGGATGAAGATAAAGACAATTTAACCCCTTATGCAGATCGCGAACGTGAGTATAGTAACAACTTAATTACTGGTGCGATTTTTAAAACTAAGATCGATGACACACATCCTATGGCTTTTGGTTATAACAACCACTATTTTACGTTTAAACGTGGTAGTTCTGCATACAGTTTACTAGATAGTGGTTACAATGTGGCACATATAGATGGTACGAAAGTTTATTCTGGTTTTGCAGGCAAAGACGTACTAAAAAACCTAAACCAAACCTTAGTATTTGGAGAAGAACCTATGGGAAATGGAAGTTTTATTTACATGGTAGAAAACACCTTGTTTAGAAGCTTTTGGGAAAATGGAAAATTATTTTTAGTCAACTCAATTTTCTTTGTAAATAATAATGCTTACGAACTTTAATTATAAAAACCCGTCATCTCGAGCGTAGTTGAGAGACAATATAAAAATAATCACAATGAGGTCTCAACTACGCTTGACCCGACAGTAAAAACATAATTTCATCAATCATGAAACACATTAAATCATTACTCCTAGTTTTCGTTGTTTTATTTACAATAATATCATGTAAACAAAACGAAACAAAAGAATCAACTAAAGAATTTAAAGTCAATTACGAAAAATTCACTTTAGACAATGGCTTGCAAGTTATTCTTCACGTTGATAAATCAGATCCTGTTGCTGCTGTGGCTTTAACTGCTCATGTTGGTTCGGCTAGAGAAAAAGAAGGAAGAACAGGTTTTGCTCATTTATTTGAGCATTTATTATTCCTAGAATCCGAAAATTTAGGCAAAGGAGGTTTAGACCAAATGAGTGCGCGTATTGGTGGTTCTGGTGCTAATGGATCTACAAGTAGAGACCGAACTAATTACTTTCAAACCGTACCAATAGATGCTTTAGAAAAAATGATTTGGGCAGAAGCAGATAAATTAGGTTACTTTATTAATACGGTTACTGAACCCGTTTTAGCAAAAGAAAAACAAGTAGTTAAAAACGAAAAACGCCAACGCGTAGATAATCAACCTTACGGACATAATTCGTCTGTCATTAATAGTAATCTTTATCCTGAAGGCCATCCATATAGTTGGGAAGTTATTGGCTCTTTAGAAGATTTACAAAATGCAACCTTAGCTGATGTCAAAGAATTCTACAAACGTTGGTATGTACCAAATAATGTGACTTTAACCATTGCTGGAGATATTGATGTTTCGCAAACTAAAGCTTGGGTGAAAAAATACTTTGATGAAATTCCTCGTGGTGAAGACATTCCTAAAACGGAAAAACAATCAGTCACTCTAAAAGAATCGAAACGTTTGTATTATGAAGACAATTTTGCACGTGCACCAAGATTAACCATGACTTGGCCTGCAGTTTATCAATATCATCCTGATGCTTATGCATTGAGTGTATTATCACAATATCTAACTGAAGGCAAAAAAGCACCATTATATAAAATATTAGTTGAAGACCAACAATTGACAAGTAATGTAAGAATGGGGCAGAATTCTTCTGAAATCGCTGGACAATTAATGCTAAGCGTTACGGCATTTAATCAAACCGATTTAAATTCAGTAGCAACCGCTATAACTGATGGTCTTAAAGATTTTGAACTCAATGGCATTTCTGAAACAGATTTAAAAAGAATTAAAGCAGGACAAGAAACCAGTTTCTATAATGGTTTATCGAGTGTTTTGGGTAAAGGCTTTCAACTAGCACAATACGAGATTTTTGCAGGAGATCCAGGATTTATAAATCAGGATGTAAAAAACATTTTAGCAGTAACTCCCGAAGATGTAATGAGCGTTTACAATACGTATATAAAAAACAAAAACTATCTAGCAACAAGCTTTGTTCCTAAAGGACAAAAGAGTTTAGTATTAGATAATTCGCAATTAGCCAATGTAGTTGAAGAAAAAATTATTGAAGGAGCCGAAGAAAGTTTCGATCCTAGTATAACTACTACTTACGAAAATACGGCTAGTAGTTTCGATAGAAGTATAGAACCAGCTTATGGAGAAAGTCCAGAACTTACTATTCCTAAAGTATGGAAAAACGAGCTAAACTCAGGTATTAAAGTGTTTGGGATTGAAAATACTGAAGTCCCATTAGTACAGTTTGAAATGCAGATCGATGGTGGCCTTTTGCTAGAAAACAAAGATAAAGTTGGTGTTTCTAATCTTTTAGCAAACCTTATGACTAAAGGTACTAAAAACAAAACACCAGAAACCTTAGAAAATGCCATTGAAAGTATAGGCGCAAGAATTAATGCTTATGCCTCAGATGAAAGCATCATTATTTCTGGTACAACCTTATCAAAACATTTTGATACCACTATGGCTTTATTAACTGAAATTCTCTTAGAGCCACGTTGGGACGAAAAAGAATTCGGCCTTCTAAAACAAAGTACAATAAGTAATATTCAGCGTAGTAAAGCAAATCCAAATAGTATTGCAGCAAATGAATTCGCAAAACTGCTTTACGGAGACAATAATATTTTGGCCTATAACAATAGAGGAACAGAAGCTTCTGTAAATAGTATCACACTAATAGATTTACAGAATTATTATAACACAAACCTCACACCTAAGTTAACCAATATGCATATTGTTGGAGCAATTTCAGAAACCGATGTTATAAAAGCATTAGAAAATATTAATACAACATGGGAATCTAAAGACGTTGCTCTACCAGAATTAGCAATGCCATTATATCCTGAAACTTCAAAAGTGTATTTCTATGATGTACCTGGAGCTAAACAATCTGTAATTCGTTTTGGATATCCTGCTTTAAAAGTAACTCAAAAAGATTATTACGCATCTACCGTAATGAATTATCGTCTTGGTGGTGGCAGTTTTGCATCTCAACTTACCCAAGAATTACGAGAAGGCAAAGGCTATACTTATGGAATTCGTTCTGGATTTTCTGGCTCAGCTCATAAAGGTAAATTTACGATTAGCAGTAGTATACGTACTAATGCAACATTTGAAGCTTCAAGTTTAGTAAAACAAATATTAGAGAATTATGGCACAAATTATTCTGAATCTGATTTAGAAGTCACCAAAAGTTACACTATTAAAAGTAATGCAAGAGCTTTTGAAACTCTTGGAGCAAAATTGAATATGCTAACTAACATTAGTAACTACGGATTTACGGATAATTATGCAAAACAGCGTGAAGCTATTGTAAAAGACTTAACCGTTGAAGATGTAAAAACACTCATTAAAAATTACATTAAACCCAACCAAATGATTTATTTAATTGTAGGAGACGCAGAAACTCAACTACATAAATTAGAAGCATTAGGTTTTGGGAAGCCTGTTTATTTGAATGCTGAATAGATATAATAGATTATGTTTTAAATCCATAAATTAATTTTCAATGCTCACAGAAATCCATCCAAAATTACCAATGCGTAATAAAGCAGTAACCAGAGATTATTATATAAATCAATTAGGCTTTAATGAAATAGGCAAAGAAGATTACCAAGGCTATTTAATGTTAAAGAAAGATACGATAGAACTTCATTTTTTTGAATTTAAAGACCTTAATCCTAAAGAGAATTATGGACAAATCTATATTAGAACTGATAATATTGACAGATTTTACCAAGAGTTATTGGATAAGAAAATAGCCATTCACCCAAATGGAAAATTAGATATTAAACCATGGAGACAAAAAGAATTTTCTTTGCTCGATCCTGACTCTAATTTACTCACTTTTGGTCAAGGTGTGATATGAAACTTAGTTTTCACTACCTTTAACTACTAACTAAATCAGCACATTATGAAACGAGCTTGTTCAAAATATTATCAATAAAGAAATTGATTAATAGCGAACAGCATATGACAGATTTAAAAACAATAAATAAAAACATATGAAACTAGGAGCATTTTCAATTAGTCTTGCAGTTAAAGACATTAAGGCATCCAAAGCATTTTACGAAACTTTAGGGTTTTCGGTTTTTGCAGGCGACCTCGAAAAGAATTACCTCATCATGAAAAATGAAGAATCACTCGTTGGTTTGTTTCAAGGGATGTTTGAAAATAACATTCTCACCTTCAATCCTGGTTGGGATCAGAGTGCAAATGAACTTGAGAACTTTGATGATGTACGAGATATTCAAAAGCATTTAAAATCTAAAGATATTGCATTCGCTAGTGAAATCGATGAAACATCTACTTCTGGTCCTGCGAGTTTTGTGGTATTAGATCCAGATGGTAACGCTATATTGGTGGATCAACATAGATAGGTTATGAATTGGAACGACGCACTAAAAGTTTACGATACTATTACAGAAGCCTGTAACGGTTTTGAGCGTAAAGGCAAAACCATGATTTACACCTCATCTAATAGTTATATGTTTACGTTACTCAATAAGGATGCAGAAATTGGTATTCGTTTACCAAAAGATGAGGCTGCACTATTTATGAAAAAACATAATACAGGTTTTTACTATTCTCATGGTGCAAAAATGAAGGATTATGTTTTAGTACCAGAATCGCTTTGGAATGATAAAAATTTAATGGTTAGCTATTTTGAGCAAAGTTTTGCTTTTGTTAATAGTTTGCCTTCTAAATGAAGTGGATTTAATAACCCTTAACCCATCCAAAGAAGGGAACCTTATATTTATTTTTATCAATTATTACAAAACACTAAACTGATGGACACCAGATTCTGATATATTGCCTTCAGCATCTTTGGTAACAACATTCCAATAATAAATAGTACCAGATACAACTGAAACCGTTTGTTGGTTCACAGAAATATCATTTGCAATTATACTTGGATCGTTATTGGTTCCAAAATACACATCGTAAGCTACAATATCATCATCTACATCACTTCCACTCCATTGCAAATTTACAGAAGTGTTTGTAGCAGGAATTGTTTGCGCCATACTAGGTGCAAGTATCTCAGCAGGAAAAGGTGCATAAGTTTGCACTCCTGAACCAGCATTATAAAAATTCCAAATAGCACTTTCTTGAGGTTGCTCTTGAAAATTATAATTTACAAACCATCTAAATGCTTGTGCGCGTTCTATTGTTACTGAAAATATAAAATCTACTGTTTCATATTCTGTAATAGTACCTGTCTCTAAATTTTCTATGGTTAATGTATAGATTTCAGCATTATCGTTAGGCATCCATTCAAAGAAAACGGTGCTTTCTGTTGGTGTTAAGTCTGTACCTTCATTACATAATTCGTCCTGATAAGGAAAAACCAATTGTACTCCAGTAAGTGGATCTTCTCCGCTTCCAACATCATCATTATTTCCTGGATTTTGATCTCTAGTATCGCTACAACCAGAAACAAGAAGGACTAAAGACACTATGTATGCTATCTTTTTCATGTATTTTTATTTATTGTTTTTAAATCTGTCACATGCTGTTCGCTATTAATCATTCCCTTGAGTGATAAAACTTTGAACATGCTCGTTTCATGTGTTTATTCTTTTATAATCTTATATGTCGATGTTATAGCCTTTGATTGTACTCTGATAAGGTACATTCCACTTGCTAAGGCACTTGTATCAACTTTCATATCTCCGCCTTGATTAACATAAGTTTCCGCTAAAACTAATTTTCCAAACATGGAATACATAGTAATGCTAACTTCTTCTCCTATTTTTCCGTCGTAAATAGTAATGAGATTGTTAAAAGGGTTTGGATATACAAGGAAATTATCTGTCATTATTATTTGCTCTTCATAAATCCCTTGACATTCTAAATCAGTTTTCACTTTTAGGTTATTAGTCCCTGATTTAAGTTGGAACGTAAATGTCGAACTGTGAGTGGTAAATAACTCTCCATTAAATTCAATATAATATATTGTACCACCAGACATATCTAAGGAAATTTCATTACTTGATGATAGTCTGCTCGCAAAAACTGTTAATGGATCTGGTTGTGTAATCACAATGGTATAGCAAATTTCGTAATCTGGCCATTCTTCGATGGTGATGCACATTTCATACGTGTCTGCCAACAGATTGAATATATCAACATCGTTTGTAAAATTGTAGTCTTGAGAAAAAACGGCACCTGTTCCTTCTAGAATATTCTGACCAGTTACTGTCGCTGTATAGTTATAAAGTTCTTGAGTTACTATAGTTACTTTACCGTTGTTACTATTTAAACAGGTTTCACCTGTTATAGACACTGTAAAATTATCATTTGGTAAATCGGGATAAGCACAGCCAGACAAATCTACTGCAGCTCCGAATGGTGTGTTTGGACAAAGATCGTCTTCATTTGGTACTCCATCATTATCTGCATCTTCACAAATTGTTTGATAACTAGCTGATTCATCTTTAAACCAATTATCATAAGTGCCATCTGTATTTTCGATGACTGTCAAAGGGTTATCAACCAAAATACATCCTAAATCTGGGTTACTCGTTGCATTAAATATGAGTAAATTTTCATTATTACCATTTTGCAGATTCAACTGATCGGCAATTAATAGATTAGACTGGCAAAACAATGTTGTTAAATTAGGGTTTTGAGTCACATCTAAACTACTCAAATGGTTAGATGCACAGTTTAAATCTTCTAAGTTTATCAATCCATTGACATTTAAATTTGTAATTCCATTGATTGAAACATCTAAATCTTCGAGGTTTATATTAGTGTCTGCATTTAACTGAGTTAAGTTATTATTAGAAACATCTAAGTCCGTTAAATCTGTAAGTAATGAAATATCTATGTCTGAAAGTGAATTATCGGAAGCATCTAGACTCATTAAGGAAACATTATTACTTAAATCTATCGTAGTGATGTTATTCTCTTCAAAATTTAAGTTTGTTAAACTTATAAAATCCTCAATACCTGTTAAATCTGAAATTTCTCGTCCGCTTATGTTTAAGAAATTTATATCTTCAATAGCTGCGGTAATTACATAGTCGTCTAAAGGACCAGAATCATATCCTAAATCGATTAGAGCTTGTTCAAAATTATCATCTGGAACATAGGTTTCACCGAAAAAACAGTTGATGGCGAATTGCGCTGTTGCATCAATTATCCATGTCGCTCCAGCTGGTACTGTTCCATTATCAGTTTCAATACATCCCAAATCTGGATTATTAATTGCATTGAGATTTGTTAGAATTGCGTTTTGTCCATTTTTAATATTCAGCGTTTCTAATAAATTAGATTCACAACTTATACCAGTTAACTCTTGATTTTGTTGAAAATCTAGCTCAACGATGTCATTATTATCACAATTAAAAATTTGTAAAGACAAGACGTCGCTTGGCATAAAAGCTGTAAATGAATTATCGCTAATATTTAAATCGGTAAGACTTATATTTGCACTTAAATCGAGATTACTTATTGTACTACTAGAACAATTAAGTGTTGTTAAATCTGTATTATTTGAAACCTCTAAATCAGTTAATATATTGTTCGAACAATCAAGATTTAACAAGTTTGTATTTGAACTTAAATCGAGTTCAGTTATTGTATTATTTGAGCAATTCAAGTTTTCTAGTACAGCAAAGTCTTCAATACCTGTTAAGTCAGCAATAGCATTTCCGCTAACGTTTAAACTTATAAGCGCTTCAATATTTGCGGTTAACACATAATTGTTTAAAGGACCTGAATCAAACCCAAAATCGATTAAAGCTTGTTCAAAATTATCGTCTGGCACATAAGTTTCTCCAAAATTGCAATCTTCATTGTATGCTGTAGCTTCATCTTTAATCCAAATTGCTCCAATAGTGTTTACATCATCAACTTGAATACATTCTAAATTTGGATTTCCTGTAGAATTGAAATTGACAATCTCAGTATTTAGACCATTTTGAATATTTACAAAACTGAAAAGATTATTTGAAATATTTATAGAAATTAGTTCTGGGCAAAACTCTACTTGATTTGGTTGAAAAGCACATGCAGAAATCGCCATTGTCGTTAAATCTATATCTCCTTCGATCTGATTGTTGCTTGCATTAAATGTTTTTAATGTTCCTAAATTGTTGGATAGCGTTACACTCGTTATCATATTCGAGCTGAAATTAGCTTCAATTAAATTAGCATTATTACTTAAATCTAATTCTGTTAATTGATTGTTTGAACATGATAAAAATTCGAGAAGCGGATTCGTATTTACCTCTAATTGGATGATGATATTAAAACCGCAATTCAAGTTTTCTAAAACCGTATTTGCAGACACATCTAATTGAGACAGATTGTTTTGAGAGACTCTAACTTCAACTAAATCTGAATTATTTAATAGATTAATATCTGAAATCTGATTAAGAGAAATCGATAGGAAACTTAAAGCTGTATTGTTTGTAACATTTAATTGGGTTAATTCATTGGATCCACAGCTCAATGTGATTAATCCTTGATAATTATTAACCAACAAACTCGCTAGGTTATTATTAGCACAGCTTAAACGCGTTAATGTTGTATTATTTACTCCTGTAGTAGTTAAATCATTAAGTTCATTACTATCACAATTTACATCTTCTAAACTCGTATTACCACTTATATCTAAATTCGTTAAATCATTATTAGAACAATTTAGAATTCTCAAAAATGTATTGGTGTTTATATTTAGAACTGATAAATTATTGTCGGCACAATCCAATACTTCTAGATTGGTGTTTTGAGATGCATCTAGATTATTTAAATTATTACCAGCACAATACAGTTCTCTTAAACTTACTGTTCCTGTAGTATTAAGCAAACCATTAGCATCGTTAATATCATTTGTGAGCAAATAATTAGAACTACAGTTTAAACGCTCTAAATAGACTAGTTCACTAACATCTAATGCATCTAAAAAGTTGCCACTACAATCTAATTCTATAAGCGACTTAAAATCTTGAATCCCAGTTAGATCTGAAATACTTTCATCACTAACTTCTAAACTAAGAATATGTTCGATATTCGATGTTAGTACTTGACCGTTTATAACATCATCATAGTCTAAGTCAATTAAAACTTGTTCAAAAAAAGTATCAGGTATTGCTGTAAATCGATCATTCGCACAATCTCCATTATAGGCTGTGAAAGCATCTTTTTGCCAAGCACCAGGAATAGTTCCGACAATAGCATCATCTACATTGATACAGAAAAGCGTTGAATTGTTAGTGGTAATAAAAACGGTTAACAAATTATTGTTTCCATTTTCAATATTGAGAGTTAATAAGGCATTCATATTACAAAGTACAGACGTTAAATCCGTATTTGCTGTAAGGTCTAAATCTTCAATTTGATTGTCTGAACACTCTAAATTTATTAAATCTGTATTAGCCTCTAAATTTAAAACTGACAAATCATTGTCTGAACAATTCAAATCCTGTAAAGCTACAAAGTCTTGGATTCCTGTTAAGTCTGAAATGGCAAGTCCAGATACATTTAATGTCTGTAGCATAGCTATATCTATAGTCGCAACAAAATTATTTAGTGTGTTGTCCGTATCAATGCCTTGATCGATTAAAGCTTGCTCAAAATTATCATCTGGAACATAAGTACCACATGCTAAATTATAGGTAGCTGAAGCATCTTTTTGCCAACCAGCAGCTGCATCCGAAAAGGCAGCATCATCCACTTGAATACAGAATAAACTTACGTTATTTATGACACTAAACGTGGTAATTAAAGTATTAGTTCCATTGTTAAGGTTTAACGAAAACAAGTTGTTATCGTTGCACAACAAACTTACTAATGCAGTATTGGTAGTAAGATTTAAACTTTCAATTTGATTAAATGAGCAATCTAAATCACTTAATAATACATTATCACTCACGTTTAAAGTTGTCAATGCATTGTTAGAGCAATTGAGTGTTGTTAATGCCGTATTATTACTTAAATCTATCGTACTAATTGAGTTACTCGCGCAATATAAAGTTGTTAAATCCGCGTTTACACTTAAATCTAAAGTCAACAAATCATTATTAGTGACATCTAATTGTTGTAATTCTGTATTATTTGAAAGGTCTATAATTTCAAGGGTATTTGTACTACAATCTAAAATTTCTAAGGCTAAGAAATCTTCAATTCCGATTAAACTCGATATGGACGCATTAGAGATATTCAAATCTGTAATCGCATTTATATTTGCGGTTAACACTAAATTATCTAAAGTGTCATCTAAACTTAAATCAATTAAGGCCTGTTCAAAATTATCGTCTGGAACGTATGTATAAATATCTTCACAAATGTTTTCGCTATAATAGGTCCAATCATCTTTTATCCAACCAGATGGTGTAAAACCACTATCAATTTGAATACAGAATAAATCAGGGTTTTCAGTTGAGTTTATTGTAGTAAGTAAATCATTGTAGCCATTAGCTACAACTAAAGAGATTAACAGATTTCTAGACACATTAATATTAGCAGCACCTTGACATACCGTTAATGGATCTGTTTGTGGATCTGGACATACTATTGTATTTATGGTACTTAAATCTAAAGTAGTTAATGCATTGTTAGACGCATCTAGATTTTTCAAAACTGTATTGGCTAATAAGTTTAAGGTATTAATCTGATTTGAAGAACAAAATAAACTTTCCAAATTCGAATTGTTGCTCACTACCAACTCACCAGCAATTCTATTACTTGAAATACTTAGTATAAAAAGATCTGTGTTGTTAGAAACATCAATTGCAGCAAGCTGATTACCTGAAGCTGTTAGGCTCATTAAAACTGAATTATTTGAAACATCTAAACTTTGAATTTGATTATCTGAACAGTTTAATGTCTCTAAGTTTATGTTACTATTAATTGATAGCGCATTTAAAAAATTAGAACCGCACAATAATGAAATTAGACTCGTATTACTTGAAACATCTATGTTTGATAAGCTATTATTACTACAAATTAAGGTTTCTAAAGCTAGAAAATCAGCAATTCCTGAGAGGTTTGAAATTCCTAAACCATCAACATTAAGTGATATTACTGTATTAATTCTATTGGTTAAAACCAAACCATTATTGGCAATACCATCTCCCATACTGGTTGCGTCACCAATAGCAACTAGCGCTCCGTCTTCAGCGTGAGTTTCAAGATAATCTTCAAAAATTGCATCTGGAATAGAAGTCGTTTGCGCATCTAAAAAGAACACAGCAAATAACATGACTAAAAAAGAAATTAGCACATTTTTTTTCATAATACTGATAGTTATAAAACTTTAGATGGGTTTAATTTTTAGATTTTAAGCTGATGTCTTTATGGTAATGCAATTGCTTATCTAATTTAGTTATAACCCTTTCCATTATTTGATTCTTAAACTTTGGATCAGTCTTCATTTTTTTCCAAAAAACATGATTTTCTATATCAATGCCTTGGGCATACATCTGCTCCTGAGCCATTATTAATGCCTTTTCAATATCTTCTCTAGTAATTTCAAAATAAATGATCTCTCCTCTTGGAGTATCTAGAATTTCAAACTTTCTGTCATCGTACGCAATTGTATTTGAATTTTCGTCTTCGTGAGATGTACTATTTAATTGTGTAACCTGAGCCGTAGTTATATTAGCAGAGAGCATTTCGTATATCTTAGTTATCTCATTTTTTAAGCTATTAATTTCTATATCTTGTTGTTTTACTTTGTCTTCTAACTGTACTAATATTGGATTGTTATCATTTTTATTTAAACCAACAGCTACATTTATCATATTAAAACTAGCTAGGCCTTCAAAGTTTTCCCATGCGATTCCTACAATTTGTTTCACATTAGATGTATTAATTTCTGAAGGAGATATAGCTATACCAATACCATCATTTTTACCACTAGGAATGATATAGTCTCCAACTTTCACTTTGCCAAAAACTTTAACTGGTACTTGTCCCATAAAAGCCACTTTTTCATAATCTTGTTCTTTGCTTTTTGGCATATTACCCAAAACAATTGGTTTATAAGAAATAACCATCACTCTCTCAGCATTTAAAGTATTCTTAGATATTTTTCCACCTCTAACTCCAATAATATCTCCATAAGTCATACGCTCGTTCACATCATTTCTCAATAAGTATTCGGCATAATCACCAGCTCCAGACGCATAAGTAACTCCTTGAAGTGATTCTTTATTAGAGTTATACAAATCTTTATTATCATTTGCACGATCTATGGCAAATGCAGCTGCAATTGCCTGAGCTGCTGAAGAAAGCATTTCTAATGCAGAAAAAATGATATCTGCTGGACCTGGAGTTACAATACAAGCGCCAAAACCAGCACATGGCCTGTAATCTGAAGCCGCTTTTATAACCTGAGCAGCAGCAATAATTTCATCTGCTAGTGCAGAACCATAATCTATCCAAGCATCAAAAATGTCATAATCTAATGAGCTTTGATCAAACTCCCAATCAGCATTAAATTGAAACTCATTAGGGTTTTCTCCTTCTATTCTTCCCCAAGGTGCCGCTCGCATTTCATCATAAAAGGTTATAAAATTTGTACTATTACTTCTATTACCATTAACTTCTATAGCCAAACCATTGTTACCTCCTTCAATTAAAAGTGGATGATTCCCTTTTAGTGCATTACCTGAATCTACATCTGGTAAATTGGACATTATTTTTACTTGGTTGCCTAATCCATCAATAACTGTAGTTCCGTTTAGGTTTGTACTTTGGTTAACTACAAGTGCTTCTGCTGTTAAATCTCCAAAACTAGCCTGCCCATTCACTGTCAAATCACCTAATGTTGTTAAACCTATCACATCTAGAGTTCCATTTAACGCACTATTACCATTAACTGTTAAGTTACCTGATAGAAGCGACGGACTTCCGTTGTTTACATTAAATGCAGCATTTAAATTTGTTTCTTCATCAACGTTTAAAGTTCCTGTAAGGTTTGTCGGATTGCCATTGTTTACATCTAAAGTGCTGTTTAAGTTGGTTGGTCCTTCAACTTGCAATTCACCATTTAGAAATGTTCTATCATCTACAGTTAATGTGCCTGTAGCAGTAATATTTCTATGATATGCATAAGGCAAAAAGGTCAGTCTTTCTCTGCTCATTTCAATAAAGCTACTTCCTGCTTCAAAGTCAATTTCTACTTTTAAATCCTTAGGTGTACCATCCCAATTCATTTCTTTAAAATAATCATGATCACCATCTCCAATTAAAAGATTTATACGACCAAAATCATCTGTTTCAGTAATCTGCACTTCCTGAAATTCTAATTGATTACTACTATCGTATATCGTAAATCGAATAGCAATTGTGGTATTTGGTAAATAATTTCCAGGTGAATCTACTCCAGGTAATTCCAAATCATCTGGAGTAATAATTACGGCTTGATATGTAATACCATCTGTTTGTGCAAAAACTTGCAACATAAAACAAACAAAGAATACTAAGGTTATCACTTTTTTCATAGTTGGTGTTTTTATAATTATTCGTTCTTTTTTAAATCTTAATCAATTTTGTATTAAAGTGTTTTTTACCTGACAGCACTTTTAAAAAGTAAGTTCCGCTAGAGATATCTTTTATTCTCAATTCAACTTGTTGTGCTGGTAAAAACTCTTGAGCATGAATTACCTTTGTATTAACATCATACATTAATACAGAAATATCTTTTCGCATCACACTACTAAACGTAATGATTACTGAATGCTTAAAAGGGTTTGGGTGTACTTTTGCATTTAGATTATAATTAAACTCTGTAATGAAATTTATGTTAGTTGAAGGTTGTTGATAGCCTTGTCTTAAAACATAACCACTATTAGAATACGTACCAATAACACTAGACTGGCCAATGCTTTGACTGATCTTATAAGTTCCATTTGAAGTCAATACAGATTGAGATGAGCCACTGCTCCCTAAATTAGATCTAACAATACGATACCCTGAATTTTCTTGTGCCTGAAATTCTTGCACAAAACAAAACAGTACTAGCGTAAATAGAAATGTCTTTATATAATTCTTTCGTTTATTCATCTTATTTAAATCATTCATTATTCGAAATTTATAATTAAATCTTTATTAATAATAGAGATTAGTTTAATGTCCACCTTTTGTCTACTAATACCATTTACCAATTGAAATTACCGTAATAAAATGCGCTTTTTCCTTTCTATTTTAATTTCAAATAATAACTGGTATAAAACCTAAAATCTGTAATAATCACAGTTACACCTTGGCAGATTTATTATAAAACCTAAACCAAATTGATGTGCATTCAATTTTAATGTTTCTCCTACATCAGGAGTACTAAGTAATACTGATTTCCCATAAGTATAGCCAGCAAAAATTGCTGTATTCCTAGACAATGGGTATTGCATCTCTATTCCACCTCTGAAGAAAAAAATGTAATTATTAAATTCTTCTTCACCAACTAGGTCAAAGACATCATTATTTATGGTTTGATTTCCTCGTATTAAAAACTCCGAAGCCATTGAAACATTTCCTAAAAATGAAAGATCTCCTAGTTCTATTATTTTTATTCCTAATCCTGCTTTTATACCTAAGTAACTTACATCCCATTCAAAATAGTTATCAATACTAGCTTCACTACCTATTGCTCCATAATTGGTGTAGGATGCCCCAAGTGATACAAACAATGTGTTGCTTCGATTTACACTTTGCCTATAACCCATTCCGTAATATGATTTTGATTTAGACAATAAATTATCAAGTGGTCTTCCTTGAGAATTTTCATAATCAAAAGACGAGATTGTTGTTCCTAACTCAAAGTAGAGTTGTTGGCTAAAACATGAAAAACTCATGAGAAGTACAACTATTAGGATGATGTAATTTTTAGACATGAAACCAGTTTTGTTGAAACAATATTAGAGAAAATAAAGCCTGATTTTACGTAAATAGTGGCATGTCCACCTTTTGTCCACCATAAAAAGATGCGACGTTTTAATTTTTTATTGATATTTATTATAGGTAGACAACATTGTTTTACACCTACTTAAGAAATTGATTTTCAGCGATTTAAAATTAAATAATAAATAGCATTATCTTAGATAACCTAACAACCAGAAACTATGAGTATCGCAAAAGCTTCCACTAATGTCCCTTTTACTATAAAAATTACAGTTGTCCACACAAAGGTGGACAAATTGCTTTCCTCATTAATTTTAATTTTCATGTTATGTTTTTATGGTGGACATAGCCAAAATCAAAAACGAGTTGACAGTTTATTACAAGTTGTTACAAAACAAACCGATACTACACAAATAATAACTTATGCAATGCTTTGGGCAGAATATCTGTATGTAGATTCATTGGCTTCAAAACCCTATTTAGATAGTACTGTAGCTTTAGCGAAACGGCTAAAAAATAAAAAGTTTATTGCCAGGACAACAAACTACTTAGGTGTTTATCATAACATGACTTCTCAATATGAAAAATCGGTAGAAATTTATGACGATGTTATAAAAATGTACACAGAACTCGATGATATGGAGCAAGTGTCTTATGCACTGAATAATAAGGCGAATTCATTAAGTAGTTTGGGACGCTTTAAGGAATGTTTAGAAGTACATATGCAGAGTTTAAAACTAAAAGAGAACATTGGAGACACGGAAGAAAGCATTGCAGCAAGCCATTGGAATATTGGCAACATACAAGGCGATATTGGTAATTATGACATCTCTAATGAATATTACAACAAAGCCAAAGTCGTTTTTAAAAAATTGAATTTACAAGATGATTTGGCTGCCATTAATGTGAATTTGGCTCTTAACTTAAAAGGTCAGAAAGAATATGAAGAAGCTAAGTTTTTATTGTTCGAGGCTGTTCCATATTATAAAGAGAAAAATTACAATAATGATTTAGCTGGTGCTTATGATAATATAGGTTGGATTTATGCCCAACAAGATAGTTTGCTACTAGCAGAAGACTACTATAATAAAGCTTTGGAAATTAGCAAGCAGTATGGTGAAACCTCACTGATTGGCTTAAATCACCGTCATTTGGGAGAACTTTATAATTTAAAGGGTGAATACAGAAAAGCACTTAGACATATGAAAGATGCTTTGCAAATCGCTGAAGAAACTGGCACTCGTAAAAAGAAGATTGGTGATCTTCTTGAGATGTCTAAATCGTATGCAGGATTAGGTCGTTACAAAAAAGCATATGAATATCATACAGATTATCACAAACTTCATGATGAAATATTAAGTGAAGAAAATATTAAACGTATGAACGAGCTAGAAGTGCAATACCAAACCGAAAAGAAGGAGCAAGAACTCATCATCAAACAAAATGAAATTAAACTACTCGAAGAACGCAAACAAAAAG
>NZ_JADGDZ010000149.1 GCF_016744625.1 Winogradskyella sp. | reverse complement strand
ATATTATGCTTCGCAATAATGGGTTTTTTATCTTATAGTTGTTTTGCTCAACAAGAAATGAGTAAAGAACAATTTCAAAATTTAGATAAAACGCAACAAGAACTTTATTTAAGTGTGAAAAAAGCGGATGCACTTAAGACTGTGCGTATTAATGAATATTTATCTATTAATAGAGAACAGAAAAGAGTGGTTAAGGAAAATGGTAAAGTCTTTGTTTTAACTGACGTTATTGATGGTAAACCTATGTATATGACTACAGATAATGAAGATGCTGCATTGGCCACTGGTACAAATCATCTACAGGTTGGAGGTAGCTTAGGATTAGATTTAGATGGTTCTGGGATTACAGTGCGTGTTTGGGATGGTGGACCAGTTCAAAACACTCACGTAGAGTTCCAAAACGCTGATAATACAGCATCTAGAATCACTAATGTAGAAAGTATAAATACTGATGGTACCGGAGATCAAGATTTTCATGGTACTCACGTAACAGGTACCATATCGGCGAAGGGTGTTGACCCAAGTGCTAAAGGTATGGCGAGTGCAATAACTGTAAGAACGTATAATTTTTTAAATGATTCGCCAGAAATGCTTGTGGCAGTTAATGAGCCAGTTCCGATGATTCTTTCTAATCATTCTTATGGTTTACCTATTAATCAAGCAGGTGGTAGCCAATTAGATCCATGGCAAATGGGAGCTTATTCATCGGGAGCTAGAACAGTTGATGGTATTGCAAGAGCAAATCCTAAATATTTAATTGTAATGTCTGCAGGTAATGGAGGTACTGATAGTTATCCTGGCGGACTTGCTCCAGGCTTTGATAAACTTACTGGAGATAAAAACGCAAAAAATAATTTAGTTGTTGCTAATGCATCACCCACGCTTAATATTAATCCGTTTACTGGTGAGGTAAACATGACGTTTGTTGTTAATACAAGTAGTAGCCAAGGGCCTACAGATGATTTAAGGATTAAACCAGATATTGCAGGTGATGGTACCGGTTTAACTTCACCAGTCCCAGGTGACACATATGGAACTATTTCAGGAACATCCATGGCATCACCAAATGTTACAGGTTCTCTTGCATTATTACAACAATATTATAATCAACTTAATGGCGAATATATGAATGCATCTACTTTAAAAGCCTTAGTATGTCACACGGCTTTAGATGATACAAATACAGCTGGACCAGACCCTAATTTTGGTTGGGGACTTTTAGATGCTAAACGTTCTGCTGAAGTTCTCACTGAGGCTAATAATAGTATGTCTATTGTTGATGAGTTAAAAATTGATGATGGTGATACCTACGTTTTAAACTTTGGCGCACAAGCTGGTGAAAAATTAAGTGCAACAATATGTTGGACAGATGTACAAGGTGTTGCTGCTTCAGGTAGTGGTGATTTAAATAATCAAACACCAAGACTAATTAATGATTTAGATTTAAGAATAACAAAAGACGGAGGTGCTACTTACTTACCTTGGAAATTAGATTATTCAGGTTCTGGTTTTTCAAATTCTAAAGCAGATAATGTTGTCGATAATGTAGAGCGAATTGATATAGATGTTCCTGAATCAGGAAATTACAGTCTTGTTGTTTCTCACAAAGGGACTTTAGCGACTGCAGTGCCTTTAGCTCCTAAAGTGCAAAATTTTTCTTTAATAGTAACAGGTAATACTTTAACGCTTGGTGTAGATGATAACAACATATTAGATGATTTTGTCGTTTTTCCTAATCCAAGTAAAGGAGAATTTACAATTAGTTTTGATAGTAGTTCTAATAATGATGATGAAGTAAAGATAAGTGTATTTGATGTTAGTGGTAGACAAGTGTATAACAACATTTTTATTAATGGGGCACAAAAATTCAATGAGACTATTAATTTAGAAGGAATACAGGCAGGTGTATATATTGCTAATATTTCTCAAGGAAATAGTTCAATATCTCATAAACTCGTTATTGAATAGTATCAATAAAGTATTTGATTTAAAGACCAACAGTATTTGTTGGTCTTTTTTATGTTAACTAAATTGTAAAAAATCCTTTATATACAATAATTTATGGTTTACTTTGTTTTTAATAGATACTATGTAAATGCGTTTTAAATATTTTATTTTTTTTGTTTTTTTTTCTTTTTGGTTTGGGCTTTTCGCTCAAGAGAAACCAATCAAAGAGAGTTTACAAAATAGAGATAAACTTTATGTTAAAGATTCTTCTTCGGTTAAGCGTTCTAAAGATTCTAAGAAAGTAGCAACCATAGATTTATATTTGCAATTTAATACTGAAAGAGACTCTGTAATTGTAGATACTACAATCTCAATTAAAAAAGATTACAAGTTTAATTATTTGCAAAAGGATAATTTTGGCTTAATGCCTTTTGCTAATATGGGGCAAACCTATAACACGTTGAGTTTTGATGCTTCACAAAAAAGTACAGTCCCTGTATTCGCTGCAAGGGCTAGGCATTTTAATTATTTTGAGAATGAGGATATTAAATATTACGAGGTTCCTACTCCTTGGACTAGATTAACGTATAAAACTGCTTTTGAGCAAGGACAGATGCTGGATGCATTTTTTACAATAAATCCATCAAAACAGTTTAATTTTTCAATTGCATATAAGGGATTAAGATCACTAGGTAATTATCAAAATGTACGTACTAGTTCTGGGAATTTTCGCTTTACTTCAAATTATAAAACCAAAAATGGACGTTATAATGCGAGATGGCATATTGTTATGCAAGATATATTAAATCAAGAGAATGGCGGGATAAGTGATAGCGATGTAGGTAGCTTTGTGTTAGGTGAAGAAGAGTTTTTAGATAGATCAGTATTCGACCCTAACTTTGAAAATGCAGAAAACGTATTAAGGGGTAAACGTTTTTATATTGATCAGTCCTATGATATTTTAAGGAGTAAAGATTCGTTAAGTAATAATAAGCTTGCTATAATAAATACCGTTTCTTTTGAAGATAAATATTTTCAATTTTACCAGACATCACCTACAACTAGTTTTTTTGGAGATTCTTTTACAAATGACATTAATGATAAGGTTACATTAGAAAATTTTAAAGCAGCTCTTGGATTAAGGTATTTTAATAAGACATTAGGAGAATTAATGTTTTCTGTAAATTATACGGATGTTAATTACGGTTATGATAGTGTAGTTTTATTTCCAGATGAAACCATACCAAATAGAATAAAATCTAATCTTATCGGTGTTGAAGCATCTTATTCAAAAAATTATAAAGGTTTTAGTATTGAAGGAAGTGGAACGTTAAATCTTTCTGATGAATTTGTTGGAAGCTACTTGAAAGGTGTCATAAGTTTAAAATTGTTTGACGATGTTCGTTTATCAGGTGGTATTAGCATTAATTCGAGGATTGCTAATTATAACCATCTATTATATCAAAGTGATTATATTAATTATAATTGGTATAATTTCAATAACTTTAAAAATATAAATACACAGCAGTTAAATTTCAGTGTTAAATCACAAAAGTTTTTTAATGCGAATTTAGATATTTCTAATATAGATAATTACACATACTTTAATCTTGAAGATTCGGTTAATCAAGTTAAAGTCATTGCACCTAAACAATATAATAAACCACTTCAATATATAAGGTTGAAAGTGCAAAAAGAATTTAGAGTAGGTAACTTAGCTATAGACAACACAATAATGTATCAAAATGTTGTAGGTGACGACAATGTCTTAAATGTACCAACTTTAATAGCTAGAAATACGTTGTACTATTCTAATCAGTTGTTCAAAAAGGCAATGACATTGCAAACGGGTGTAACATTTAATTATTTTACCAAATATAGTATGAATGGATATGACCCTTTATTGGCAGAATTTTATACTCAAAATGAAACTGAGTTAGGCGGGTTTCCTAGATTTGACTTTTTCATTAATGCAAAAGTTAGACAAACACGAATTTTTTTAAAAGCAGAACATTTTAATTCATCATTTACTGGATATGATTATTTTTCTGCACCTAACCATCCATTCAGAGACTTTACAATTCGATTTGGTTTAGTGTGGGATTTCTTTTTGTAAAATAATAATGTTCTCCTTTTGTTTTGATATAGCAAAATTGTCACACTATCGGTTATATTTTTTTATATATAAATAGTTTGAGTTTTCAATACCTTAATGCATTGTTTTTGATAAGTATGTTTTTGTTATAAAAAAGATACAACTCTAATCACTAATGCCATCGTCTGAAGATTAATTGATTTATTAATATTAAGGATGTTCTTTATTTACAAAGAGAGAGTATAAGTGTTGAGTTATTTGCTATATCTTTTTCATATAGCGATAAGAATAGAGTAGTGGT
>NZ_JADGDZ010000006.1:75804-89735 GCF_016744625.1 Winogradskyella sp. | reverse complement strand
GTTAATGAACGCTTTAAAAGTCATAATATACTTTTCCATTTTTAAATACCCTTTAACCAAAGAGGAAGTCTTTTCGTTTTCTTCGGATAATAGTATTGAAGATACCGAACTACAACTAAAAAAGTTAATTGAAAATAATATTGTTTATAAGTTTGGCAACTATTATTCAGATATTAATGATGAAACATTAGTAGAAAGACGACTCAGCGGAAATAAAATGGCAAATGACATTATGCCTAAAGCATTAAAAAGAGCCAAATTGATAATGTTTTTCCCATATGTTGAATCGGTATCTATCTCAGGTGCGTTAGCTAAAGGCTATCATGATAATGATGGTGACATCGATTTCTTTATTATTACAAAGCCAAAACATTTATGGTTAGCAAGAACACTTTTAGTTGCCTATAAAAAGTTGTTTTTACTAAATTCAAAAAAGTACTTCTGTGTTAATTATTTTATTAGCTCTGACCGCTTAAAAATTGCTGAACAAAATAAGTTTACAGCAACAGAATTAGTGACACTTATACCAATATATGGTAAAACTGTTTTTAATGAGTTTGTCGCAGAAAATAGTTGGGCTCTTGACTTTTATCCAAACAAAACTATAAATACAAAACTACTTTCTGAAGGTTTTAAAAAACCGTTTTGGAGTAACTCTTTAGAAGTTTTATTCAATAATAAATTGGGGTATAACCTAAATAATTATTTCAAAAAAGTAACATTGAGAAAGTGGAAATCTAAGTTTAAACACCTTAAGGAAAAGGACTTTGAAATCGCCATGAAATCCACTAACGATGTTTCTAAACATCATCCACAAGATTTTCAATCTAAGGTTATAGTTTCTCTAAATGAGCGCTACGATGATAAAAACAAAGCATTTAATCTTAACCTAACCATGGAAAATGCTTGATGTTGTATTCTCTCATTCATATTACTACAAATTTGACTCTAAACAATGGAGCAACAAAACACCATATCCTCCTTTAGGAACTCTATATGCTGCATCTTATTTAAGAGAACACAACTATAAAGTTGGCGTTTTTGATGCTAATCTTTTGGATGATCCTATTGAAATAAAACCGTATTTAGAAACTCATAAACCAAAAACATTTGTGCTCTATGACGATGGGTTTAATTATCTCACAAAGATGTGTCTAACCACAATGCGCGAAGCTGCATTTAAAATGATTAAAATTGCTAAAGAACTCAATTGCTCTGTCGTCGTTTGCAGTTCTGATTCTACTGATCATTTTGAAAAATATTTGAATGCTGGAGCTGATTTTGTGATTCAAGGAGAAGGAGAGATTACATTAAAAGCACTTGTCGATGCTATAGAAAACAAAAGTGACACTTCAGAAATTAAAGACTTAATTTTTAAGAAAGAAGATGAAATCATAAAGAATCCTAAACGTCCTGTTTTACGTGATTTAGATGAACTTCCATTACCTGCTTGGGACTTGATTGATATTGAACCTTACAAACAAATTTGGAAAAGCGGCGGAAATGAATTTACTATAAACATTGCCACAACACGTGGCTGCCCTTTTAAATGCAATTGGTGTGCAAAGCCTATTTATGGTAATCGCTACAATTCACATTCTCCAGAATATATTACAAAACATATCAAATACCTTTCAGAAACTTATGGCGTTAATCGGTTTTGGATGTGTGATGATATTTTTGGACTGAAGCCAAATTGGGTTCAAAGTTTTAATACAGAGCTTAAAAAAGAGCAGCTTTCTATTTCATATTATATTCAAAGTCGTGTTGATTTATTATTAAAAGAAGACACTATAGATGTCTTAGCTGAAAGTGGGTTAGAAGAAGTTTGGGTTGGTGCAGAAAGTGGTTCCCAAGCCATATTAGATGCAATGGATAAGGATACAACAGTAGAACAAATTTACGAAGCCACACATATATTAAAAGAAAAAGGTGTGCGCGTCGCATTCTTTATACAATTTGGTTATTTAGGTGAAACCAAAGAAGATATTGCAAAGACTGTTGCTATGATTAAAGAATTAGTGCCTGATAATTTGGGGGTTTCTGTTTCATACCCTCTACCTGGCACTAAGTTTTATGACAAAGTAAAAGATGACTTAAAACTAAAAGCTAACTGGACAGACTCTGATGATTTAGCCATGCTTTTTAAAGGCACTTATAGTTCTGCATTTTATAAAAAATTACAACGTTATGTTCATAAGGAATATAGGAAAAGTCAAGCCTTTCAAAATATTAAATCGCTTTTTAAAAATCCTTTGAAATTATCAAAGCAACAGTGGAGATCTATGTTTTTATTAGGCTATTATTTACCATCTGCTTTATTAGATAAAATTCAACTTAAAACCATGAAACCCAACAATGCCTAACGATTTTGATATTGCTTCTTCTAAATATGATACTACGTTTACATTTTCAAATATTGGTAAAGCACAACGTGGTATGGTTTTTAAATATCTCAATCCAATACTAAACCAAGGAAATAAACTTTCTATTTTAGAGTTAAATTGTGGTACAGGCGAAGATGCTATTCGTTTTGCCAAATTAAATCATGATATTTTTGCTACAGATATATCTGAAGGCATGATTAAAGTTGCCAAGACAAAAACTAATTTAAAGAATCTAATCTTTAAAAATCAGGATATAAATACTATAAATGAAAGAACATTCGACACAAAGTTTGATTTAATTTTTTCAAATTTTGGAGGTTTCAATTGTTTATCTAAAATTGAATTAGATCTTTTTTTTAAAACAGCGGCTAAACTATTGAATCCTAAAGGAAAAATAGTATTAGTCATTATGACTAAACACTGTCTATGGGAACGCTTATATTTTACTTTTAAAGGAAATTTAAAAAATGCTAAAAGACGTAAAACAACGGAAAGTATAGTCGCCAATGTCGAAGGAGTTGCTATTAAGGCCTGGTATTACAATCCTGAAGAAATCGTATCTTTAACTGCATCTCAATATGCCACAAACAATATTAAACCAATAGGATTAGCAATACCTCCATCTTATCTTGAAAATTCATTTTTAGCAAAAAAGCCATTCTTGCCAATTTTCAAAAGCATTGATGTTATAATTACTGGTTCATATTGGGCAAAATATGCGGATCATTTTTTAATTGAATTAACAAAGAAATAATGAGCATTGTACTTACGCACGCCTATTATCTTTACGAAGATGCTAAAGAGCGAGTTATAATGAAACCCTATCCTCCATTGGGTTTACTTTATATCTCTGGATATTTAAATGATCATAATGTTGAAAATCATCTTTACGATTCTACTTTTTTTTCAAAAAATCAACAACTTCAATTTATAGAAGCTAAGCAACCTAAAGCTGTTGCTATTTACACCAACTTAATGACAAAGATCAATGTTATTAAACTGATTAAAATTCTGAAAAACGATTCAAAATATGGATTTCCAAAACTCATTTTAGGTGGTCCTGACATTACCTATAATTGCAAAAACTATCTTAACACAGGAGTTGATTTTCTTATTATTGGAGAAGGTGAACAAACGACTCTAGAGCTTCACCAAGCCATAACTGCGAACAAAGATTATAGTACTATTTCTGGTATTGCTTATTTAGAAAACGGAAATGTAAAAAGAACTCCTCCTAGAGTAAAAATGAAAGATCTTTCGGAATTACCTCTCCCTAATAGAGCAGCAATTTCTATTGAAAAATATCTTGACATTTGGAAAAGCAATCATGGTAAAAGCTCTATGACGGTTAGTACACAGCGTGGTTGTCCTTATACTTGTAAATGGTGTAGTACAGCTGTTTATGGACAAAGTTATAGAAGACGACCTGCCGACTTAGTGGCTGAGGAATTATTGATGTTAAAAGACACTTATAATCCTGACAGCATTTGGTTTGTAGACGATGTATTTACGGTAAGTCATAAATGGTTAAAAAGCTTTCATGAAGAAGTGATTAAACAGAATGCCATTATTCCTTTTGAATGTATAACACGTGCGGAACGCTTAAACGATGAGATTTTACAGTTATTAAAAGAAGCTGGTTGTTACAGGATATGGATTGGTGCAGAAAGTGGTTCTCAAAAAATTATTGATGCTATGGATAGACGTGTCGATGTCGATGTGGTAAAAGAAGCCATTCAAAAGACTAATGCTTTAGGTATAGAAACTGGTACTTTTATCATGGTTGGTTATCCAGGTGAAGATGAAAATGATATTAATGAAACTATCACCTATTTAAAGGCTGCTAATCCATCCCATTTTACTATTACAGTGGCTTATCCTATTAAAGGCACATCACTTTATAACGAAATTGAAGATAAAATAACTACACAACCTAATTGGGAAACCTCAACAGATAGAGACATAGACTTTACGAGAACGTACTCTAGGAAATTCTATGATTACGCAGTGAGACGGATTGTAAATGAAGTCAACTATAACAAAGAAGTATTAAAGGGAAGCGATAAAAACTTACTCATTTCCGTTAAGCTAAAAACAAAATCTATTCTAGCTCAAACTGGAATGAAATTACACAAAAGGTAATGGGTTTTAACGTACATATAAAAAATAATGTCATTTATACTACTGAAGTTTCTAATTCGTTTTCGAATGTTTACATAAAAGTTAGAAAAAAAGAACAACGTATTCTTTCTGATATAGAAGTTGTATTATTACCACATTTAGGTTCTAAAGAATGGAGATTGCGAAAAAAATCTACTAATCGCTTTTTAGCATATCTCACTTCAAAAAAAACATCTCAAAAAATACTAGATATTGGTTGTGGGAATGGATGGTTTAGTAATGCCATGGCTCAAGTCTCTGAAAAAAATAAAGTTACAGGCTTAGATATAAATATTGAAGAGTTAGAACAAGCTGCTCGTGTATTTAAAAAAGAAAATTTACAGTTTATATATGCTGATATTTTTAAAGTCGAAGAAAAATTTGATCAACACTATGATATTATTACATTAAATGCAAGCATTCAATATTTTCCTGATTTAGAAATACTATTCAACATTCTAAAGACATTTTTAAGGTCAGATGGTGAGATTCATATTATTGACAGTCCTTTTTATGATAGCAATCAATTAACTGAAGCTAAAAAAAGAACTTCACACTACTACACTCAACTTGGTTTTCCTGATATGACAAACCTTTATTTTCATCATTCAAAAGATGATATATCAGAATTTAAAAAGTTATACACTTCTAAGAAAAGTTTAATTAGAAAATTATTAGGTAGAAAAGATTCTCCTTTTTCTTGGTATTGCTATACCTCTATTTAAATATTTTAAAAGACATCAGCTTCTTCTTTTGTAAAAAATATTGAAGAGAAACTTTCATAACACCTAAACCATAAGTAACACTTCTCTTAAAATTAATTGAAGAGCTTTCGTTAGAATATTTTGTTGGGCATGTAATTTCTGCAATCTCATAACCTTTATTAAAGATTTGACAGAGCATCTGATTGTCAAAAATAAAATCATCAGAGTTGTAATCTAACATTAAACTATTTAGCACCTCTTTAGAAAATGCTCTAAAACCTGTATGATACTCTGAAAGTTTTTGTCCGATCAAAATATTCTGAAATAGAGTTAAAAACCGATTAGCAATGTACTTATACAATGGCATACCTCCATTTAACGCTCCATTACCTAAAATTCTAGATCCTAAAACCACAGGATATACATCATTAGCAATTAAATAAGCCATAGAATGTATAAGTTTTGGTGTATACTGATAGTCTGGATGTAACATTATTATAACATCCGCATTTAACTCTAAAGCTTTTTTATAACAGCTTTTTTGATTAGCTCCATAACCTTTATTCTCATCATGATAAACAAGATGTTTTATGCCAAGTTCTTTAGCTACTTCTAGCGTTTTATCTATGCTATAGTCGTCAACTAAAACCACATCATCTACGATATCAAATGGGATTTCCTGATATGTTTTTTTTAGTGTTTTCGATGCATTGTAAGCAGGTAATATAACAACTATTTTATTTTGATTAATCATATTTACCTTATGGGATATTCAGTCTAAAAATCGGAAGAATTTTTCTTTCAGGTCAATTTAAGAACTATATTTATATACACAAAATAATCTTACATATTGAAATTATTAAAACATTGGATTTCTTCCTATTCTAATATTCTTTTATTAGTGATTCCACTACTTACAATATTAGTTTTAAGAGTTTTAGGTTTTGACGGACTTTATGGTCAAGATGGTTATGAGTATTTCAAATATACTGAAGCAATTAAAGATTATGCTTTAGGAGGTGATCATCCTGGTAAATTTTACTGGCCAGTTTTTTATCCATTAATTGGTGGTTTTTTAGGATTCATTTTTAATAACACCATATTAGGATTACAAATATTAAGTAGTATCAGTTTATCTGTCTCTTGTATTTATAGTTTAAAAGCAATAAAATTACTATATCCAAAACAACAATTTGCATCGATTTATATATTGATTTTCGGGCTTTTCTGTCCTTATTTATTTAAAATAGGATTAGTTGTAATGTCTGATGCAACTTCAATGATGTTTGTTGTTCTATGCCTCTATTACTTTTTAAAATCCTATAAAGAACAAACATCATTAGTTTTTGTTTTTTTCTTTGCTACTTGTGCAGTTATGACAAGGTATGCTGCTTTAGTCATCGTTTTCCCTCTAATAAGTTATGGGCTATATTTAGTACTTAAACGAAAAGCCATAAGCCAATTTTTAGTTGCCATCCTTATAAGTAGTATAGCTATTCTTCCTTTTGTATTATTACAATGGGATGCCTTATTTAAAGCAGGTTCAAACTATTTTCTTAATTCATGGTCTGTAACTAATTTTTTCAAATCTAGTTATACCACAATAGATGGTTTACAATCCTATTTTTTACCTAATATACTTTATACACTATATGTGTTTTTGCATCCTGGCTTTATTTTTATAGGCATTTTTTTATGCTTTTTTACAATTAAAAAGTATAAATCATTTAATCACTTTTCGTGGAAAATCACAGAGCTATGTATACTGTTATACTTAATTTTTATGGCAGGTATTCCATTTCAAAATCCTAGAATATTAGGCTTAGTGTTCCCATTTGTATTGATATTGCTTTATCATTCATATGAAGAACTATTAAAGGTAAAATGGTTGAAAACATATTATATTCCGTTTATAATCTCAGCAATATTATTTCAGCTTTTCTTATTTAATAGAACCTTTTCTAGTATCTATAAAAGAAATACTTTAGAGAATGAAATTGTAAACTTAGTAAAGCCCTATCAAGGTCAAAAATTATATAGTTTTGATGTAGATATTGCACTAAAAGGAAGAGGATTGAATTTTGAATATAAAAATATGTTTTTTGAAATATATAACGATTTTAAAGAGGCAGACTTAGTATTATTTAATCCAAACAAATTCAGCAAACAGTGGAATGATAAAAATCCTATGTTAAATTGGGAATATCTCAAAGACAATTATCGTATGAAATCTATTGAAGATGGACCTGATGGATGGAAATTATATAAAATTCAAAACAAAAAATAAATATGCTTTGGATACGCATAAAATATAAGATTAGCTTATTATATCTCACTTTAGCTTTAAAGCTAGGTTTATGTAAAATATTACTTAAAAATAGATATGGTGAACGAATTTTAGTATTTCATGGAATTGATTCTGTTGGTGAGACCAAGTATAATAGTCGTTTTATTTCTAAATCTTTTTTTGAAGAATTTATAGTTTTCATAACTGCTAATTACAATGTCATTACTTTAGAGGACTTTTACGAAAAGAGGTTTAAAAAAGGAACATTAAATATTGCTTTAACCTTTGATGATGGTTATTTAAACAACTATAAATATGCATTACCAATATTAGAAAAGTATAATGTACCTGCGAATTTTTATATTACAACCATTTATGAAAAAACATCTTATTTATGGGCAGATTTTTTAGACTTAGTGTCCTTTCACACCTCAAAAAAGGAGATTGTTTTTGAAGAAAAGAAATACATAAAAAACACCAAGAATGAATTTGTTAATAATGGTACTTCATTAAAAAACGAATTAAAACGCTTGCCTTACAAAAAGATAAAATTGATTTATGAGCTTTTTGAAGATGATTGGCAGGCTTTACCAACTGAAGCATTAAGTGATTATTGGGAGTTAATGAATGCTTCTCAAATAAAGCATATTGCAGATCATTCATTATTCACTATTGGCTCTCATGCAATAACTCACGTCAATTTAACAACTATTAATATTGAAGATGCAAAACACGAGATTTTAAAAAGTAAAAAACTCTTAGAAACTATCTGTGATAAAACCATTAATGAATTTGCTTTTCCGTTCGGTTATTATACAAAACAATTAGCGGATTATTGTTTAGATATAGGTTATAAGAAAGTACTTTTAGTTGATTATAATTCAGAGTCACATAAAGACAATGAAACTTTTAAAAATCGTTTTGTAATGAATCCATATATTTCATTAAAACTTCAACTTGCGTATTTATTAAAAGGCTCATATTTTTAATTATGTCATATACAATCGCACCACTTTCACTAGAAAATATAAAAGATTTAGCATACTTATACAAAAAAGTATTTGGCAATAATTATACTATAGATATTATAAAACAAAAATATGACACGTCTTATCTTGATCTGTCTCATTTTGGCCATATAGCATATAACAAAATGCAACCTATAGCATTTCATGGTGCAATACCAGTACTTATGGAACACAATGGTAATTATGAAATTGCTGCCCAATATGGTGATGCTATGACGTTACCAAAATATACTGGTAACGGATTATTTACCGAACTAGGCAAGTTAACTGACAACCAATTAAAAAAAGCAAATGTTAAGTTTGTTTGGGGTTTTCCTAATCAGAATTCGGAGTATGGTTATTTAAACAAACTAGATTGGCAATACGTGGACCGAATGCAAGGTTTTAAAATTAAAACAGGAATGCTTGCTGTAGAAAAAGTTACTCGAAAACTTAACTTTACTAATCAATTATACGAGTCTCATATCTTAAAAGTCTTTAAAAACTATACAACAGACACTAAAATAAAAGGCAGTGTATACAATGAGAAAGATATTGTTTCTACATGTAGAAATGAAGATTTCTATAATTATAAGTCGTTCGCAAATAATTTTACAATTGCCATAAATGGCGTTCTATTTTGGGTGAAAATTAAAAATGGCCTTTTAATTGGTGATATTGAAACACCTTCTGAACAACATTTTTATGATAGTCTTAATCAATTGAAAAATATTGCAGCAAAAAATGGTATTGGTGAAATTATTTTTCAAACATCTCCAAACACACAAATCACGGATCTTTTAAAAAATAAAGTTGACGAGTGTTTTGAATCTTGGGTTGTTGGATACAAAAGTTTTATATCTAATTTTCCGTTAGAAAAATTGAAATTAACCTTTGGTGACCTAGACACGTTTTAAAATGGATATTAAACTACGAAAAACAGAATTTAAGATTAGCGTTGGAGAGAATATAGACGCATGGAACTATATTAATTCTGGGCTTTGGGAACCGCATTCATTTAATATTTTTGATGCCTTTATAAATACGAATGACACCATCCTAGATATAGGCTCATGGAGTGGTGTATTAAGTTTATATGCTGCCAATAAAGTGAAAAAAGTATATGCTATAGATCCAGATCCTGTATGTTTTAAGGAATTAGAAGTCAACATTAAACTTAATTCTAATCTGGTTGATAAAATTTCTGCTCATAATGTCGCCATTTCAGACAAAAAAGAAACCCTTCATCTTTATGCACGAGAAGCCTACGGAAAATCGTCTAGTAGTATTTTAAGCCGAAAAAGAGATAACTTAAAATCTCTTCAAATTGAAACAGTAACGTTATTAAATTTTCTCAAACAAGAAAAAATAGAACATGTACATTTTATAAAAATGGATGTTGAAGGAGCTGAATTTAAAATTTTGCCGAATATTAAAAAAGCTTTAGAGGAAATGAGCTATCCTACGTTGTATATCTCTTTTCATTATGATTATTTAAATGAGCATTTATACGGCAAATATGTAAATTCAAAATTGCTGAATAAATTACTTTTAAAACTAGAAAAAAGCTTAGGCTTTTCAATATTCAAAAAAAGAATTAAAAGACAAATAAGTCACCTTTTTGATGACTTATTACAATACAAGTACATTTATACAAGTCAAGGTGAATTAATAGAAAACATGTATTTAAAGCAACATCCTGAATGTATTAAAGAATACGATTTAGTGTTTACTAATAAGAAATGGAAATAGACGAAATTTGAAGACGTTAAAGCCACATATAATTTTTTTAACACCCGGATTTGCTGAATCTGAAAAAGATTCTGCAACAATACCAGCATTACAAGTTTATCTAAAAGCATTGCAAAAAGCAAAACCAGAAATTAAAATGACTTTAATCGCATTTCAGTTTCCTTTTAGTAACGAAAATTACATTTGGAATGACATAAACATTATTCCCATAAATGGTAGAAACAGACGTGTAAAAAAACTATGGGTCTGGAAAAAAGCATTCCTTACACTCAATAAGTTACACAAAGAAAACCCAATAATTGCCATACATAGTTTTTGGATAGGCGAATGCTCATTAATTGGATCACGATTTTCTAAACAACATAATATTAAACATATTGTCACAGCTATGGGACAAGATGCTAATCTTGGTAATAGACACATTAAATCCATAGAAAGTCACAATACCCAAGTCGTAACATTATCTAAAAATCAGCACTCTAGTTTACTCGAAAATTATAATATAAATTCTGAAATCATTCCATGGTTTTTAGATGACGTATCTTTTTCAGAATTGAAAGCATCTACAATAGATATCCTAGCTGTTGGGTCTTTAAATAAGGTGAAAAATTATGAGCTGTTTATTTCAATAATTGCTTCTCTTATAAAAACGCACTCTCATATAAAGGTCGAAATAATTGGAGAAGGTATTGAGCAAAAAAAAACAGAAAATAAAATAGCATTATTAGGCTTAACAAAAGCAATTACTTTAGTTGGCAAACTAGACAGAAAAAAGGTGATTGAAAAGATGATGCAATCTGACATTTTATTGCATACAAGTAATTATGAGTCTTTTGGTTTTGTGTTTTTAGAAGCCTTGTCTACAGGAATGAAAATAGTATCTAAAAATGTTGGTATCGCAGATGAGAATAATGAGAAGTGGGCTGTATGTAATACAGAAATAGAAATGATTGAAAGTTGTACCAAATTTTTAGATTCAACAACTAAAAAAGAACGCGTCATATTAAACTCAAAAGAGTTCACAATTTCAGCCTATTTAAAACTGTATAATGAGTAGATTATTAAAAATAGGAATAAATACTATTAGAGGTTTCTCTGGTCCTGCATTTAATTTTTTAATTGCATTATTTGGCATTAAGTTTTTTGGAAAACAAGATTGGGGTTTAATGATTAACGCATTACTCTGGATTTTTCTAATTGTCTTTATAATAAGTTGGGGAAACAGAGAATATCTTATTCGAACATTTAGTAAACAACCTTCAAGAATTTACCATTCATTTTATTCAAATTTTATTACTCGAAGCATTTTACTTCCCTTTGGGTTGGTCTTATTTTTATATTTCCCTTTTCCTATTGCTTTTTGGTCTATGGCATTAGTTATACTTATGCACACCTATAATGCCATGGATAGTTTAATTATTTACTATCAAAAATTTGGTGTACAATTAGCTGCAGAAGTGACTACGTCTATTATTATCATATCTAGTATTTTTTATCTCGATAATTTTAGCCTTGAGAGCTTTTTAAAACTTTACTGTCTTGCTTTTTCCTTGAAGATTGCGTTATTAGTTACAGTATTAAACTTTCATAAAAACCCTTTTTCTTTTCAACTATCTATAAAAGAATTTAAGGCTGGTTTTTGGTTTTTTACTTTAGGGTTTAGCGGTTGGTTAATATCAAAAATTGATATATATATTGTAGATTTTTATCTAACAAAATTGAAACTATCAGAATACCAATTATTAATTACTTCCTTTTTGATGCTTCAGGCTGTATCTGGATTTATAATAGTTCCTTTTACAAAACATTTATATAGATTACCTAAAAAAACCTATAAAAAAATTCAGAATAAATTATACATTCTAGCAATACCTATTGTTATACTCGGGGGTTTTTCAATCTGGATACTTATGGAACAGTTTGTTAAATTAAACCTTCAGCTTTGGTATTATATTTTAGGTACTCTAATGGCACTGCCATCATTTTTCTACACCTTAGAAATAATGCGCCTCATGAAAACGCATCAAGAGAAACAAATTATTGTAATAAATTGTTTTGGCTTTATAATAAGCACAACACTAATTTTATTTCTAATTAATGAATATCAAGCCTTAGGTGTATTACTAAGTGTTTGTATTACACAATGGTTATTACTTATTTTCTATAAATTGAATGCTAGAAAATCAAAAGCTAGTTAACCTATTTTTTTCGATTAAATACGTTTAAAATTTTACTCACTAAGTCATCGTTAATTCCTAAAACGCCTTTTAACCAACTATATAAAGCTATAAACTTCTTATCAACCCAAATTAATAACGCTTTATAGCCATCATTAGGCCTAGCTCTATAATTAGTTGCTCTTCTTTTAAAAGATCCTGATTTTTCTTCAGTAAAATAATATAATGCTATAGATTTCCTTGTTACATGATCTGGACAAATAATTGCATCTGGAAATCCATGATAAGAATCTTGGTTGGTATTAAATATTACTAAGCGATTAAATATCGGAGCAATACTTACCGCACATTTAGACATATCTTTTTCCCATAGTTCTAAGTTACCTCCATAAGATGCTTCCCAATCTTTATTTAAATAAACTAATACATTAACACGCCTTCTCCATCTTTTTTTATGAGGATGTACAGTGAAATCTGCATGAATATTTAAAAATCCACCATTTTCACTCTGATGTATACCTCCACCTTCAATTGTAGTATCTGGCAATAAGTTATTAATTCCAATAAGGTTTTCAAGATATTTAATGAATTCAGGTGAATTCATCTCCTTAATAATTCCATCACGAATAAATTCAGGAATTAGTTCAAGTTTATTAAGTCCATGTTTCTTTTCATTGACATGCACATAATGTATCCATCCATCATTTTCTATTTCAGGAAAAACCTCTAATGCTTTATTTGCAGCATTCTCTTCCATAAAATCATCAAATACTATATA
The DNA here is from genome assembly GCF_016744625.1 of Winogradskyella sp. Taxonomy (GTDB): domain Bacteria; phylum Bacteroidota; class Bacteroidia; order Flavobacteriales; family Flavobacteriaceae; genus Winogradskyella. The sequence continues at coordinate 76,483 of NZ_JADGDZ010000006.1, read as the reverse complement.
CGGAAAAGGTAAACTCTGCTGATACTTTTTCTTATCTGAATTTAACCTAGATTTCCATTTTTTATAATCAATTATCATTGCAAGTCTTTATCTAAAAATTCATCATAGGTAACATATATAACTCCATCACCTGGTAACCATTTACTGTAAGTATAGGTATCTATAATTGTATCGATAGGCTTTGGTTTAAACACTAAAGTATAAACAGGTTTTATGTTTTTCCACCATTTTTCTTCTGTTTCAGAAAAATGATGCCACATTACAAATTCTGCTCCTCCTTGAATCTTATAAGTCGGTATCTCAGCTTCTGCTAACTTATGTAATGCTTGCCAACGAACACGATTCCATGAGAGGTAATCATGGGTAGCACAAACCGAAAACGAAGTCATTAACACTAAAAATCCAATAGTTATATATCTAAAAACCTGTGTTAGTTCTATCTTATTATTAGCGATTAAAAACACAATAATTACGGGAAATAGTGGCAACAAATAACGGTCGTAAACACCAACAATTAAAAACGGAATACTATATATTATTAAAAATATTAAAGAAAAAACTGTGGAAGGAAATATCGCTTTTTTGACAACAATTGCTTTAAAAAAGGTATTTAATCTTATGAAAAAAGATACACTAGAAAAAATACCAATTGCAGTAACTATCCACCAAAATAACTGAG
>NZ_JADGDZ010000006.1:0-75794 GCF_016744625.1 Winogradskyella sp. | reverse complement strand
AACTGAGGTGCTTTTGGTGATGGACTTGATACAAAATCTCCATAATGATCATATAAAGTTGTTGGACCAACTCCAAAATCAATCCAAATATTATCTAAACTTGGAATCGCTTTTCCAAATGTAATTAATAAACCAGTAATGATAGCTGTATAGATAAATATCCAAATTTTATAACCTCTAAATTTGTTACTGAAAATATAATGGAGATGAATAGGCGCTAACAGAAATCCAATGTAGGAAAGGCATATGAGTGTATAACTAAAAATTGTTTTTAAAAGATTTAGGTCAAAATTTTTAAGCGTTTCTATGAGCAAATGAAATTTTGAATTATACCGTTCTTGTATTAATCCTTGTGATGTCATTACATACGAAAACATAAAATAAAAAAACAATAAAATGACACTTGGTATTATTGCTTTTAGCCACGTGTTAGTATTTCGTTTTTTAACTAGTAATATAGTTATGAACCATGTTAAAGGTAATACTAATGCTAGCTGACGTATTAAAAGTGCCCAAATACAGAAAATTACAGCAATTAGTATTGACTTCCATGAATCCGTTTGTAAAGCTTTAATAAAAAAGTAAATCGCCCATATAGTTACACTAAAGAAGGGCACATCTGTCATAAACGAGAATGAAAGTGATAGGGAAATAGGATTTACCATACATAAAATAGCAACAAATAATGCCATTATTCGTGTTGCATTTACAAGCTTACAGAGTTGATAGATACCTAAAATTGTTGCAAAACCCATAACTAAAGTAGACCAACGCAAAACGGTAAAAGAAAAACCAAATATTTTAGTAAATAGAAAACCCCAATATACATGGCCAACTAAAGTCATTTCTCCCCAATTATATAATTTTAAATACCCTTCTTCATAAAGTGTTTTTACAGATTTTCCATAACACCAATCGTCATTTAACGGAAAATCACCAACTGGGTTAATAATCAAAATAAGAAGTAACCACAGTAGCAATAAACCTAATTGATCTTTATATAATTTGAATAGTTTAGTCATAGTGTTCACTTATAATAATCAAAGTGATTTAATATCTGGTCCTTGGCAAATCTATTTCCTTTTTCACTCCAATGACCATCACAATTTAAAAATAGTGATTTACATTCATCTAGTGTTAGATTGTCAGTCTTAGGTAACAAGTCTAAGTATTCAATATTTTGAGAATCGCAAAAGGTCTTTAAATCTTTACCTAATGGATTTTTCTCATGCAAACGATAATCTTCAATCTCTTTATAAATTGGAATACTAAACACCATAATTGGTCTATCATTAGCAACAGTCTTTATTTGTTCTAACGCAAATTTCATTCTATTAAATTGCTCATTTGAGTAATTAAAATAGGAAGGCACTTCTTTTTCTGATAATATTTTATCTTCTGGCAATAATGCAACATTTCTTTGTGCTTTAAGATAGGCGTACATGTTATAAGAATAAGTGAAATTCTTTAAAAACTTATTAAGTACACTTTGCTTTGACGGAATAGCTTGAGACTTCTCAATACTATCTAAGTGATAAACAATTGAATAATTAGGGTAAGTTCCATCAAAAAAGGGCCTATACCTATTACCTCCAACTTTTAAATTAATTTGATAATCATCATCAATAAAATCATTAGAAGGAAGTATACTTACAAGAATAGCATCATGTGTATATTGCTTTGCTAAAGATTCATATAAAATATAATATTGGGTTGGCCCAAAATTACCTGCAAGACCATAATTAAGATGTGGTATTTTAGTTTCGGATTCTAAAAGACCTGTAACTCTTTCCTCTTGTTCTACTCCAATACCTTCAATAAAAGAATCCCCTAAAACAACAACTCTCTTATTTTCTGAATTTATTTGTCGTTCTTTATCTCTAAAACCATGAGAGTTAGTTTTATATAAAACATCAAAACAAGTTTTCTTTTGCCTGTATGAATCATTTGGTAAATGTGCAGTACCAAAATCTTTATTGATATCAAACCAAAACCCTTGTGTATTATCAAATGTATACGTTGGTAATTCTATCTTGTAATCAGCAATACGAATATAAGTGGCAAGTGTTAATTCTAGCAATAAAAAAGTTATACCAAAAATTAAGGTTAGTATTTTTAGCTTTTTAAGTCCCTTTTTTAATTGCAATTAATTGAATGTTAGATTAACAAATATAACTTAAAGTCTTATAGATTTTAATTTGTACTTCAGGAAATATATCTAGTTAGTTGTTTTATCTTTAGAGTCTATTTAATCATTCGTAAATGAATTATTCATTATTAAAGGAAGTTAATAAAAAACATCTGCCTAAAAATTATTTTTTTGCCCCAGAATGGATTGTCCTTGGAGTTAATAATGTTTGTAATTTACATTGTAAAATGTGTGATGTAGGCACAAAAAGTATGGACACCAATTTTGCTCAAAATTTAGTCGGCACTCATCCTATTAACATGCCTTTAGAATTAATTAAAAAGGTTATTGATCAAACTGCATTATACTACCCAAAAGCAAGATTAGGCTATGCCTTTACAGAACCTTTAGTTTATCCGCATTTAGAAGCTTCATTACAGTATGCAAAACATAAGAACATTAAAGCAGGGATTACCACAAATGCACTAACACTAAAGCAGAAAGCTAAAGTTTTAATAGAAAATGAAACCGAAGTATATATTTCTTTAGATGGACCAGAAGCAATTCATAACGAAATAAGAGGTCATAAAAAATCATTTCAAAAAGCAGTTGAAGGCATTGAAGAATTATTAAGGTTAAATCCTAATGTTTCAATATCAATATTTTGTGTTATTACTGAATGGAACATTAGTTACCTAAAAGAATTTTTAGATTTTTTTAAACCTTATCCTTTAAATCAAATCGGATTTATGCATACTAATTTTACACCAGAGCATGTTGCTAATACTCACAATAAAATTTGGGCACAATCCTATCCTGCTACTACATCTAATATAGATGAAATAAATATTGACAATTATGATTTAGAAAAACTTTGGACTGAAATTGAAGCAATAAAGAAAGATAGCTATGATTTTCCTATCTCCTTCTCACCAGAGATAAATTCTAAAGAAAAGCTTTATGAATTTTACTATAAGCCAGAAAAATTTATTGGGAAAATGTGCAATGATGTGTTTACAAATATGATGGTTAAATCCGACGGAAGTGTAATCCCAGCTCACGGAAGATGTTATAATTTAACTATTGGAAATGTGCATAATAATACACTTAAAGACATATGGAATGGGCAGATTATTAAAAAGTTCCGTTCATCACTAAATAAAAACGGAGGGCTTTTACCAGCTTGTAGTAGATGCTGTAGTTCATTTTAAAATGAAGAAAAATAAAATTATCATATTCAACCCGAGAAGTGCTAACTCCAAGCACAGGATACCTAATACTATTATACAAGTAGCCGCAGCGATTCATAAAAATTATGAATATGTATTTGTAGATGGCAATATGGAATCTGATCCCTGGGAAACCATCTCTAATTATTTTAATACTGGAGAATTCAAATATTTTTGTTCTACAGTAATGCCTGGTCCACAATTAAAACAAGCCATTCCTTTTACAAAAAAAATAAAACAAGAATATCCGCAATGCATTACAATTTGGGGAGGGTATTTTGCATCAAACCAATATAAAGCTTGTATAAACTCTGGTTACGTAGATTATATTATTAATGGTCCAGGTGATAATACCTTCCCTAAATTACTAGATGTTTTAGAAGGTACAAGTGATAAAAAGTTAGCGTTGATAAGAAATTTAATCTTTAAAAACGATAAAGGGGAGATTACACAAACAGTTAAAGAAGCTTTATTAGATCAAGACAATTTACCTTCTTATCCTTACGAATATTTCAATACATTTTACCCACTTGGCAATTACTTGACAAAAACCTTTATGGGAAAAAAGACTTTTTCGTACCACTCTAGTATGGGTTGTCCATTTTCATGTTCATTTTGTGCTGTAGTGCCAATTTATAATGCCAAATGGAAAGCAAAATCAGCAACTACAGTTTATAAAGACGTTAAGTATTTTAAAGATCAGTATAATATTGATGCCATTGAGTTTCATGATAACAACTTTTTCACATCTAAAAAACGTGTTCTGGAGTTTTCAGAATTAGTTATAAATGATGGTATTGAATGGTGGGGCGAAGGAAGAATAGATACAATAAATAAATATTCTGATGATGATTTAAAATTAATGCGAAAAGCGGGTTGTAGAATGATGTTCCTTGGAGCAGAAACAGGCAATGACGAGGTATTAAAACAAATGAATAAAGGTGGTACTCAATCTGGGCAAATGATTAAGAATTTTGTATTACGAATGAAGAATGTTGATATTATTCCTGAGCTATCTTTTGTGTTAGGAATGCCTGCTGAAAATGAAAAAAAGGTTTATGAACAAATCTTATGGGATATTAATTTTATTAGAGATATAAAAAAGATAAACCCAAATGCAGAAATTATTATTTATTTGTATAGTCCTGTACCAACGGAAGGCTCTGAACTATACCAACAAATTTTAGATGCAGGATTCGCTTTCCCTGAAACCTTAGAAGAATGGATTGCACCAAGTTGGGAAAAATTCGATTTACGAAAAAACCCATTGACACCTTGGCTAAAACCTTATATGATTGATACAATTCAAAATTTTGAAACTGTTTTAAATGGATATTATCCAACGGTTTCCGATTTTAGAATAAAAGGCTACAAAAAATGGTTGTTGAAAATAGTTTCTGGCTATCGTTTTAAAAATGGATGGTATAAATTTCCATACGAGATAAAAGCCTTGCATAAGATTTGGAAATATCGTCAACCAGAAATTGAAGGATTTTATTCTGAATAAAATATGCGTAAAACTTTAAAAAAAATAACATTCCCGATTCTAAAGTATGGCTTCAGAAAGTACTACAAAAAGTCGCGAAAATATGTTTATGAAGGTATAGAAGTCATCGTAAAACCAGAGGTATTTCCACCTCATTTCACAATAAGCACAAAACTACTTTTAGATCATATTTCAAATATTGATTTAAAAGACAAAACCGTTTTAGAATTAGGGTGTGGCTCTGGCATTATCGCTTTATTTGCAGCATCAAAAGATGCGAATGTTACAGCATCAGACATCAATGAAATTGCAATCTCTAGTCTAGAAAAGGCAACTATAAAAAATGATTTAGAGCTAGAACTTATTATTTCAGATTTATTTGATACTATTAAAAACCAAAGTTTTGATTATGTTATAATCAATCCTCCATACTATCCCAAAAACCCTACAAATGACAAAGAACGTGCTTGGTTCTGTGGAGAAAATTTCGAATATTTTAAAGCTTTATTCTCTCAGTTATTTAAACGTTCAGATAAAACTATACTAATGATTCTTTCTGAAGATTGCGATATAGAACATATTAAACAGATGGCCTCAAAAAACAACTTAACTATGTCCTCTGTTTTAGAAAAAAAAGTAAAAGGGGAAAGAAACTTTATTTTTAATATTTTTCGATCATGAAAGGTAAAATCAAATATCTATTTAAGCTTTTTGGTATTGTCCTATTAATTCTCATTGCTTTAGAGCTTACTTTAGGTATACTATTTAATTACAATGACAATAAACGGCATGATGAAAATACTCAAATTAAAATAGCATCTGGAGCTTATGACAACATAGATCTTATTATTGTAACAGAAATTTATAATGAGCTTCATAAACTAAATTCTGAATGGGCGCAATTTGTACATTTTAGGTTAAAAGCATTTAAAGGAAAACATATAAATATTGACGACAAAGGTATTCGCAAAACTTTAAATTTAAGTCTTAAAGATTCGCTTAACCCAATAAAAATATTTTGCTTCGGTGGTTCTACGATGCTCAGCACAGGAGCTAGAGATGAACATACAATTCCTTCAGAATTATCAAAATTAATCCATAAATCATTTCCAGATTTAAGTGTTAAAATCACCAATTTTGGTTGTCTAGGGTATAATAGAAGTATTGAAAACGTTCAATTGCAGCAACAACTTTTACAAAATAACATACCAGACATTGTTCTTTTTTACGATGGAGTCAATGAAGTTATTGCCGCACACCAAAATAATAAAGCAGGCACACCAACTAATGCAATTAATAGACAAAATGAATTTCAGTTAGCACATGACTATTCTAAAAGAATAAAATTGTTTTGTACATCGAGTAACATAAATAGGTTTATAGTCTATTTACAAAGACGCATTTTTAAAACTAAATCTTTTGAGGTTAAAAATCCTGAAGAACTAGCTGAAAATATTGCCTATAATTATGTTAAGAACATAGAATTAATAAAAGGTATTGAGCAAAATTATGACTTTAAAGTTTTTAATTTTTTACAACCTAACATCTATTCTAAAACACAACATACTGAAGCAGAGAAAAAATTTGTTAAACAGAGTAGCTTCTACAAGGAATTATATACTAAATCTTATGATTTCATAAAAAAGGATGCTACAATTATTGACGACAGTACATTCTTAGACATTAGTAATGCTTTTAACAACACTACTAAAACTATTTATACAGATTTTTGTCATACAGGAGAATTTGGAAATCTATTAATAGCAGAGCGACTATTTAATTCAATAAAAAAAGAATTGGAAATAAAAAAAACTAAAATAGAGAATACACAAATGGAGCCAACACAGAGTTTTCAGTAAAAACGACTAATATACCTAATAGTACTAAAACAATAATGATAGGAATCAACCAATACTTTTTTTGAGTCATTAAAAACTTAAGTAGTGCTTTAAACGTTGTATATCTACTCATAATTTAACTTAAATTCTCATAATTAATCGTATCACTTCTATCTACCCATTTTGCTCGATACTTAATCTTTTTATTTAATATATTTAAAACAAAAGTAATAGGTGTAAAGATAGCAAAATATATAAAAGCCAATATGGTAAAGCTACTGACTTTACCTAAAAGTTCACCTATAGAAAACCAAATAAAAAGCAAAGGATATAACCCCTTTGAAAAAAATAGAGTGGATGTAATAAAAAAGACTAATAAAACTAAAGCTATATTTTGTTTAGTGTTGAATATTAAGCCGTTTTTATAAATTGAAATTGATGAAAATAAAATTAAAAATGCACTAAACAAATATCCAAATTGCTTTTGCTTTTTAGAATTTAGACTATTTATACTAATAGTTTTAAAGCTGTTTTTAATCCATTGCATAATTCATAACTTTAGTTAATTCTTCTGACACATTTTTATTATCCGATTTAGAAATAATATAGCTTTCTAAAACTAATATATCCATACCTGTTTGAAAAAAGCATTTCAGGGAGTCAAGTGGAGATTCTACAATAGGTTCCCCTCTTACATTAAAAGATGTATTAATTAAAACAGGACAATTTGTTTTGCTGTAAAAGTGATTCATTAAATCATGTAAATTTTCATTATCTGCTTTAGCCAAAGTTTGAACTCTAGCTGTACCATCTTCATGTATGCAAGAAGGAATCTTTTTCTCTCTATTGCCTTCATATATAAAAACCATATATTTTGAAGTATCACAATTCTCAAACCACTCTTTAGCATGTTCTTCCATAACAATTGGCGCAAATGGTCTAAAACCTTCTCGCTTTTTAATGTTAAGATTTACATGATGTTTCATATCTTCAAACAATGGATTAGCAAGAATACTTCTATGACCCAATGCTCTAGGTCCAAATTCCATTCTACCTTTAAACCATCCAACTATTTTCTTGTTTAATAAACTATCACTAACTATTTCATTTTGTGTATTACTATCTACTTTTCTGAATTTTAAATTATAGTGTTTAAGCAAAGTCTCTATTTCTATATATGAATATGAAGAGCCTAAATAAACTTGGTCTTTTAATGAGTTTTTTAAGACTACTCTCTCTCTTTTAAGATAATGATGCCAACCAACATAAGCCGCTCCTATTGCACAACCAGAATCTCCAGATGCTGGTTGCACCCATATATCTTTAAAAACATTCTGCTTTAATAATTCACCATTAGCTTTACAATTTAAAGCAACTCCTCCAGAAAGGCATAAAGAATCTAAACCAGTAATTTGCTTAGCATATTTAGCTAAACAAATAACAATATCCTCAGTAATAGCTTGTATAGAACTGGCCATATCACAATAGAAAACATCCATCTCATCCTCTGGTAAACGAGCATCTCTTCCCAACAACTCACAAAATGCTTTGTTAATAGTAGATTTACCCCTTTCAAAAGCAAAAAAAGACATATTTAAGGTAATTATGCCTTCGGCTGTATACGAAACTATATTGTCTAATATAAGCTGCTTATATTTAGGTTTTCCATAAGGCGCTAAGCCCATTAACTTGTATTCACCAGAATTAACCATAAATCCACAATACTGTGTAAAGGCAGAATATAATAAACCTAAAGAATGAGGATAATGTTGCTCTTTAAGAATAGTCACTTTATTTTCTTTACCTATAGCTATTGTTGTACATGCTTTTTCTCCAACACCATCAATAGTTAATATTACACTTTCTTTATATGGTGAGGAAAAAAAACTTGCTGATGCATGCGCTTCATGATGTTCAGAGAAAATAACTTTGCCAGAATAATTGAGCTTACTTTTTATAAGACTAGGAATCCATAATTTTGTTTTTGTCCAAGCAGTTATAGATTTCCTAAAGAATGAAAAACCAAAAGGAGTTTCGTATTGCAATGAATTAATAATACGATCAAATTTTAAAAAAGGCTTTTCGTAGTAGACAACTAAATCAATATCGTTGATTTCTAAATCAGATTGCTTTAAACAGAATTCTATTGCTTTTACAGGGAATGACGAATCGTGTTTTAATCTCGTAAAACGCTCCTCTTGTGCTGCTGCTATTAATTTTCCATTAGATAATAAACAAGCTGCAGAATCATGATACAATGCAGATATACCTATAATGTTCATTTACTAAAAATTTGTTCTTGTATGTATTTTGTCATTATAAGTTGACCATCTAAGTTAAAATGTGGGTCATTTTCAAAATAAAGCCTTTGTTTTTCAGAGTCGTTTGCTCTTAAGGACATTAACGGATTTAAGAAAGTGACATGCTCGTTATCCTTAAAATCAGAAACTACATTGGTAAAGAAAACATAATCTTCAGTTAATGTTTTTTCCTTAACTCTAAAATGAGCACCTAAATCTAACATATTATTATAATAATACTCATTTAGTTGTGCGCAATGCGGAATAAAAACAATATAAACATTGGTTTCATCAGGAACCAATTCTAAAAAATCATTTAATTCCTTTTTCCAAATATCATAACGTATTTTAAAAGACCCTTCTATATTAAAAGAATTATATAAATACTCGGAGTTTGCTTTAATTAGCAATTTTTCTCTTTCATTATATTGACTAAGTTTAAACCCTTTTAGTTGCATTTTGGAAGTATCATAATTTCTATCCTTTTTAAAATGTTTTAGCTTTTTATTCAAATAAATAATAGAAGGGAGATAATTTGAAGCTTTCCAATAAACATTTCTTGCAAAAGATAAATCCTGCCAATTCTGCAAATGTCTCACATCTATAAGATCATTACCAACATATACTTGGTAAATAATATTTTTCGGCTCGTATTTTTCTATACGCTTTTCAGCAAAAGTATTCACTTCTTTAATCCCAATACCAGATATACTCGAATTTATAAATGATTTTTTAGGATATAAATTTTTAAGATTTGAAACATAATTATTTTCCCAAGCAGTAAATGAATCACCGAAAACGAGGAAATCTATAGTTTTAGAATTAAGGTCTTCACCTGTATTTAGGCTTACCAATTCAGATTTATAAAAGTCAATTATAGAATTTCTATAAGCTAAATCAAACAATAAAATAGTAACACAAAGAACAATAACAATCTGTACAATTTTCTTTAAAAATTTTCGAATAAATTTTATTTCTCTCACCTAAAACAAATATAAAATTTAAGATGATTCAAAACGTATAGAAAACTAAATAAATAGCTACACTAATTTATAATAACAATCTATCTGATTTTCAGACAAAAAAATCTTAAACTAGGTTTGATAATCCAATAGTTTATCGTAAATTTGCAAACTCTTTTTTAGAGAGAATTGTTTAATCAATTGTGCTGTAAAGTGCAATTACAAATCAAATTAGTGTGGATACATTAAGTTACAAAACAGTTTCAGCAAACAAAGCTACCATTAATAAGGAGTGGGTTTTAGTTGATGCTGAAGGACAAACTTTAGGTCGCTTAGCTTCGAGAGTAGCAATACTTTTAAGAGGTAAGCACAAACCTAATTTTACACCACACGTTGATTGCGGTGACAACGTTATTGTTGTTAATGCAGAAAAAATCAACTTAACTGGTAACAAGTGGACAGATAAAAGTTATATCCGTCACACAGGTTATCCAGGTGGACAAAGAAGTTTGACTGCTACTGAAATGTTTGAGAAAGACCCAACCAGATTAGTAGAAAAGTCAGTAAAAGGAATGTTACCTAAAAACAAATTAGGAGCAGCTCTTTTTAGAAATTTAACAGTTGTAGCAGGTACTGCGCATTCTCACGAAGCTCAAAAACCTAAAACAATGACATTAAAAGAAATTAACTAATGGAAGTAATTCACAAAATTGGCCGTAGAAAGACGGCTGTTGCTCGTGTGTACGTTGCTAAAGGAAAAGGCAAAATCACGGTGAACAAAAAAGACATGGCGGATTATTTTAGTACTGCAACATTACAGTACAAAGTAAACCAACCTTTAGCCTTGACTAACAATGATGGCAACTTTGATATTACTGTTAACGTATATGGAGGTGGTATCACCGGCCAGGCAGAAGCAATACGTTTAGGTTTATCTCGTGCAATGTGCGAGCTAGATCCTGAAAACAGACTAGTATTAAAGCCAGAAGGTCTATTAACAAGAGATCCAAGAATGGTAGAGCGTAAGAAATTCGGACAGAAGAAAGCGCGTAAGAAATTCCAATTCTCGAAACGTTAATATCCAAACAACATTTAATTCAGAACTTGTTTATTCGAGTTCTGAATTATTTTATTTTATTGAAAAGATTCTGAAACAATTTCAGAACTTAAAGTTTAGCATCTAAATGGTTAAGGCGAGCGCAAGCAACCACTTAATCATTGCTAATTTAACAGAACGTAAACTATTACAAAATGGAAAAAGTAGAAGTAAAAGAATTACTTGAAGCAGGTGTACACTTCGGTCACCTAACACGTAAGTGGAACCCTAACATGGCTCCTTACATTTATATGGAACGTAACGGTATCCATATTATCAACCTTTACAAAACAGCAGCAAAAATCACAGAAACTTCTGAAGCATTAGCTAAAATAGCAGCATCAGGGAAAAAGATTTTATTCGTTGCCACAAAAAAACAAGCTAAAGACATCGTTGCTGAAAAAGCAGGTGCTGTAAACCAACCTTATATTACTGAACGTTGGCCTGGCGGAATGTTAACTAACTTCGTTACAATTAGAAAAGCTGTTAAAAAAATGGCTTCTATTGATAGAATGAAGAAAGATGGTACATTCAACTCTTTATCTAAAAAAGAGCGTTTACAAGTAAATCGTTTACGTGCAAAATTAGAAAAGAATTTAGGTTCTATTTCTGACATGACACGTTTACCAGGTGCTTTATTCGTTGTTGATATTATGCGTGAGCATATTGCAATTAAAGAGGCTCAAAAATTAAATATTCCAATCTTTGCGATGGTAGATACTAATTCTGATCCTCGTGAGGTTGATTATTTAATTCCTGCAAATGATGATGCTTCAAAATCAGTAGATAAAATCTTATCTATTGTAACTTCTGCAATTGCTGATGGCCTAAACGAAAGAAAAGCCGAACGTGCAGAAAAAGAAGGTAAAGCTCAAAAAACTGAGGCTAAAGCGGAAGCTAAACCAGAAGTAAAAGCTGAAGCTAAGAAAGAAGCAAAACCAGCTGCTAAGAAAGCTGAAAAAGCTCCTGTAGCTGCTCAAGAAGAAGAATAAATAACATTTATACAATATTAAAAGTCATTTAGTTCTTTTCGCTCAGAAAATTAATTGAATGACTTTTTAAATTTAAAAACTATGGAAAATACTGTAAAAATTACAGCAGCAGAAGTAAACAAGCTAAGACAAGCAACTGGTGCTGGTATGATGGATTGTAAAAAAGCTTTAGTTGAAGCTGGTGGTGATTTTGATAAAGCCATTGCAGTTTTACGTAAAAAAGGACAAAAAGTTGCAGAAAAAAGAGCTGATAGAGATTCTTCTGAAGGTGCTGCAATCGCTAAAATAAATGCAGACAACACCTCTGGAGTTGCTATTGTTTTAGGATGTGAGACTGATTTCGTTGGAAAAAACGAAAACTTCATAACATTAGCTAACCAATTAGCTGATATTGCACTAAATACTAATTCAAAAGAAGAATTTTTAGCTGCTGATTTCGGTGGAATGACTGTAGCTGAAAAACTAATAGAACAAACTGGTGTTATTGGTGAAAAATTAGACATCACTGCATTCGAAAAGTTAGATGCACCTTACGTAGGTCAGTATGTTCACATTAATAAAATTGCAGCTTTAGTTGGTTTATCTGCTAAAGTTGACAATGCTGAAACTTTAGTAAAAGATGTTTCAATGCAAGTTGCTTCTATGGGAGCGTCATCATTATCTTACAAAGATTTTGATCCTGCTTTCGTTGCTTCAGAAACTGAAGCACGTATTGCAGTAATTGAAAAAGATAATATCGAATTAGGTCGTTTAGGTAAAACCTTAAAGAATGTACCAAGTTACATCTCTATGGCACAATTAACCCCTGAAGTTTTAGCTACAGCTGAAGAAGCTGCTAAAGCAGAATTAAAAGCTGAAGGTAAACCAGAACAAATCTGGGATAGAATTTTACCTGGTAAAATGGAGCGTTTTATTTCTGATAACACAACTTTAGATCAAGAACAATGTTTGTTAGATCAAAAGTTTATCAAAGATGAAAAGAAAACTGTTGCTCAGTACGTATCATCATATGGTGATGTTTCTGTAACAGGTTTTAAAAGAGCTACTGTAGGATAACTAAATTTTTTAAACATAATTATTTAAAAAAAAGCTTCTCAATTCTGAGAGGCTTTTTTTTAGCACTTTTTTCACTTTTACACCTGCTAATAATTATGTAGCTTTGTTCAACTTTCAAAACTCAAAATGAAATGAGCCTTATCAACATATTATTTTTAACTAATATATCATTTGGTGAATTCCGTTAGACCATAAATAGCAATAGAAACTATCTAATGAAATACAAAAGAATACTACTAAAATTGTCTGGTGAAGCCCTAATGGGAAGCCGTCAATACGGTATCGATCCAGAGCGTTTATCTGAATATGCTCAGGACATTAAAGAAATCACTAACTTAGGTGTTGAAGTAGCTATAGTTATTGGTGGCGGAAATATTTTTAGAGGTGTTGCTGGTGCCATGAATGGTATGGATCGAGTTCAAGGAGACCATATGGGAATGCTAGCAACAGTTATCAACGGTTTAGCATTACAAAATGCACTAGAAGATGCTGATGTAAAAACGCGACTGCAAACAGCTATCAAAATCAATGAAGTAGCCGAACCTTTTATTAGAAGAAAAGCAATGAGTCATCTTAGAAAAGGACGTGTTGTGATTTTTGGAGGAGGAACAGGAAACCCGTATTTCACCACAGATTCTGCAGCAGTGCTACGTGCTATTGAAATAGAAGCTGATGTGATTCTAAAAGGTACTCGTGTTGATGGTATCTATACTGCAGATCCAGAAAAAGATAGCACAGCAGTTAAATTTGATAATATTTCTTTTGAGGACGTTTTACGTAAAGGTCTAAAAGTTATGGATACAACAGCTTTCACCTTGAGTCAAGAAAACGAACTGCCAATTATCGTTTTTGATATGAATAAAAAAGGAAACTTACTAAAAGTAGTTTCTGGTGAAAATATAGGAACAGAAGTGAATGTTTAAATTATTGGCTTAAATTTTGATAACTATAAATTAAAATTTCAACACTATGAACGAAGACATTAAATTTATAATAGACACAGCAAAAGAAGCTATGGATGCTGCAATTAAGCATCTCGAAAAACAATTAGTTAACATTAGAGCTGGTAAAGCTAGTCCTGCTATGTTAGGTAGTGTAATGGTCGACTACTATGGTTCTCAAACCCCACTTAGTCAAGTCGCAAACGTAAATACACCTGATGGTAGAACCATAACTGTACAACCATGGGAAAAATCTATGCTTCAAGAAATTGAACGTGGAATTATGGTTGCGAATATTGGTTTTAATCCCATGAACAATGGTGAAACAATAATTATCAATGTTCCTCCTTTAACAGAAGAACGACGACGCGATTTGGCAAAACAGGCTAAAGCGGAAACTGAAGACGCTAAAATCGGTATTAGAAATGCGCGTAAAGAAGCAAATCATGAAATAAAGAATTCTGATGCTTCAGAAGATTTGCAGAAAAATGCTGAAATTGACGTACAATCACTTACAGATTCTTACGTTAAACGTATAGATGATATTCTAGATGCTAAAGAAAAAGAGATAATGACAGTTTAATCTTTAGCTTTATTCTTTAAAATTTCTAAACTATCATATTGAGTATTGCTAAAATAAAAACATGTTTTTATTGAAAGTAATTAAGCGTAGCTTATGAAATATATGATAAATTATTGTAAGTATAAGACTTTTAACTGTACTCTAATTGACATTCAAAATTATTTAGGAATACTACATTATTTTAATTCCCTGACCTAAATGTTAAAACGCTTATTTGTTGTTTTTCTTCTAATATTTGCAACAAATAGCTTTGCACAGCAACCTACTATAAAAGAAAAAGATTCCGTCAAAATTTCACAAGACTCCATTAAAAAAGATGAATTCATAAAAAATATAGGCAATGGTTATTTACCCTTTAATTACTTCAATCTAGACTTACGATATCTTGTAAAGTTCAATCAATTTGAAGGTTTTAGAACTGGCTTAGGTGGTATTACAAATGATCGTTTTTCTAAACATTATCGCATAAATAGTTATCTCGTTTATGGTTTTAAAGATAAGCGTTACAAATACAGTGTTGGAGGTGGCTTTAGAGTTAATGAAGCTTCAAATACATGGATTAATTTATCGTACACTGATGATTTACAAGAAACAGGAAGTTCAAACTTTTTAACGGATAAGCGCTTTTTTACTTTTTTTGAACCTCGCTTATTAAATATAGATTTGTTTCATAGACATATTACGAAATCTATTGGTTTACAGCATAAAATTTCAAACCATTTGCTTTCCGAAACGCAGTTAGCTACAAGCAAAATAAATCCTACCTATACCTACAATTTTGCTTTAGATGATAAAAATTATAACACCTTCGATTTAAGCACTGCAAAACTAAGTCTACAATGGAGTCCTTTTAGCAGATTTGATTTAAAGGAGGGAAACATAGAGGAAACTAAAAACGGTTACCCAAAATTCACACTTCAATTGACTCAAGGTTTTAAATCAGTTCTAGGTAGTGATTTTAATTTCTCTAAATTAGATTTTAGAACTGTTCAACAATTCAATCATAAAAATGATGCAATTACAAACATTACCTTGGTTGCTGGTATTGCTAGTGGTGAGACTCCATTAACTCACCTGTACCATGCGTATCCAAATAATATTACAAAGGAAACAATACTACAACGCTTTTCCGTGGCTGGCTTAAACAGTTTTGAGACCATGTACTTTAATGAGTTTTTTAGCGATAAATTTTCGACTTTACAGTTTAAACATTTTTTCCGTCCGTTTAAAGTTACAGAATGGTTTAAACCACAACTCGTTTTAATTTCCAGATATGCTGTTGGAACCATGCGAAGTATAGATAGGCATCAAGGCATTCAATTTAATACCCTTGAAAAATTATACTCAGAATCTGGTTTCGAAATCAACAAACTCCTCTTTGGTTTTGGACTTAGTTTTGCCTACAGATATGGCAGTTATCACTTACCAGAAATTGGAGATAATATCGCTTTTAAGTTCACCTTCAATATTTCGTTATAATACAACTTAGATTATATTATATTCCTGTTAATTCACTAGCTAATCCTTAGGTTTTTTCTACCTTTGCCGCTCATTTTCTCGCTAAGTGAGATTTGAGTATTATGATGATTTCATCAAACCATTTTGTTTATTTCAATTAAGACCTTAGAGCTAGCTCTAAGGCTGTTTAAAAGACATGTTTAAAATTTTAACCACGGGATTTTGGGAGGCTATTGCGAGGATTATTCTTCGTAATAAAATCTTTATTTTAATTGCCCTTGTTTTGGCAACTGTGTTTTTTAGTATGCAATGGAAACACATGCGCTTTACTTACACTGAAGCAAATATGTTACCAGATGAGCACGAGGTTAACATCATTTATAATGATTTCTTAGAAATTTTTGGAGAAGAGGGTAATTTAATAGTTCTCGGAGTAAAAGATTCAACCATATTTTCTATTAAACAACTCAATGCTTGGAATACTCTTGCCGAATCATTTAAAGATTATAACGAGGTTGAAACAGTTATATCTATTAAGGATCTTCAGAAATTAGTTAAGAACACCAAAAAAGAACAATTCGATTTAGAACCTTTTATAAAAGATTCTATCACAAGCGTTGAAGAAATAAATAAGCTTCAAGATGAATTGTTTAATCAATATCCATTTTACGATAACTTCTTGTTTAATGCTGAAACGAAAACAATTAGAACAGCAATTTACCTTAAGAAGGATGTTGTAAATACATCTGCTAGAAAAGATTTTGTACTTAAAATTCTTCAACCTCAAATAGACGTGTTTGCAAATAAAACTAAATTAGAGGTTCGTGTTTCTGGTATGCCATATATCAGAACATTGAATGCACAAAACATTGTCGATGAAATTCCTATATTTATTGGAGCTGCTCTTCTTGTAACCTCATTAATTTTCTTCTTATTTTTTAGATCTTTTAGAGCGACTTTTATTTCCTTAATCGTTGTTTGTACAGGCGTAATGTGGACTTTTGGAATTCTAGGTTTACTAGGCTACGAAATTACAGTACTTACAGCATTAATTCCACCTCTGATTATTGTTATAGGAATTCCTAACTGTATTTTTCTAATCAATAAATACCAACATGAGGTAAAATCTCATGGCAATAAAGTAAAATCGTTACAACGAGTTATTACCAAAGTTGGTAATGCAACTTTAATGACTAATGTAACTACTGCTTCTGGTTTTGCAACTTTTATTCTTACTGAAAGTAAGCTATTAAAGGAATTTGGTATTGTAGCTTCGTTAAGTATTTTAGCAATATTCATATTGTGTTTACTAATCATTCCGATTATGTATACATTTTTACCCTACCCAAAACAACGTCATTTAGAACATCTAAACAAACGATGGATTGGTGGTTTTGTTGACTGGATGGAGCGCATGGTAAGGCATAAAAAAATCACAATTTATGTAACTGCTCTTGTGCTCATTATTGCAAGTATGTTGGGTATGAATCAGATTAAAATTTCTGGAAGTCTTATCGAAGATATGCCTCAAGACAAGCAGTTTTTTAAAGATATCCGTTTTTTTGAAGATGAGTTCAATGGGATTATGCCATTGGAGATTATGGTAGATACCAAGCGTAAAAAAGGGGTAATGAAATTAGCTACTTTAAAACGTATTAATGAGCTCGAAGAACTCATTATAGAAATACCCGAATTATCTCGACCAATCTCAGTAGTGAGTCTAGTAAAATATAGTAAACAAGCTTATTACAACGGTAATCCTAAATACTATCAATTACCAACAAGCCAAGAAAACAGCTTTATTTTATCTTATGCGAAAAACTCATCATCTGATGTAGAGTTACTAAATAATTTTGTAGACAGCACAGGTCAGTATGCTCGTATCACCACTTTTATGAAAGATATTGGTACGGATAAAATGGAACGCATTCAAGAGAACCTTCAGAATAAAATCAATAAGGTTTTTCCAAAAGAACGTTATGAAGTTACCATGACTGGTAAAGCTTTAGTGTTTCAAAAAGGAACAAAATACCTAGTTAGAAACTTAGTTATTTCTTTAAGTTTAGCCATTTTTCTAATTTCATTATTTATGGCATATCTGTTCCGTTCATTCAGAATGATTATTGTGTCTTTAATTCCTAATTTGTTGCCATTATTAGTTACGGCTGGTTTAATGGGTTATTTAGGTGTGCCTATAAAGCCTTCGACCATATTAGTATTTAGTATTGCATTTGGTATTTCTGTAGATGATACCATTCACTTTTTAGCAAAATATAGACAAGAATTACAAGCTAACCACTGGAAAATTAGGAAATCCGTTTATGCAGCATTACGAGAAACCGGAGTCAGTATGTTTTATACTTCTATAGTATTATTCTTTGGTTTTTCAGTATTTACAATTTCAAGTTTTGGTGGTACAGTTGCCTTAGGTGCATTAGTATCCATAACATTACTTTTCGCCATGTTATCTAACTTACTTTTATTACCATCTTTGTTATTATCATTAGAGCGTAACATTGCAAATAAAGAGGTATTGAGAAAGCCAGCAATTAATATTATTCCTTCGGAAGACGAAACCGAAGATGATATAGAAAATCAAGAAGAAAATTTATCTTAGCATTTCAAAATAATTAAAAATGACAACAAAAACCGTAGCAGAATTACTATCGCAAGATGTAACCATACAAGACGTTACTGTAAAAGGATGGGTACGAACGTTTAGAGCGAATCGCTTTATTTCATTAAATGATGGCTCAACTATAAATAATATTCAGTGTGTTGTAGATTTTGAAAATTTTGATGAAGCCCTTTTAAAGCGAGTTACAACAGGTGCAGCAATTCATATTTCAGGGGAATTAGTAGAAAGCCAAGGTAAAGGACAATCTGTTGAAATTGCTGTGAAAACAATAGAGGTTTTAGGAGATTCTGATCCTGAAACGTATCCGATTCAACCAAAGAAACATACTTTCGAGTTTTTAAGAGCTAATGCTCATTTACGTACTAGAACTAATACGTTTAGTGCTGTAATGCGCTTGCGTTCGTCACTATCGTTTGCAGTTCATAAGTATTTTAACGAGAATGGCTTTTATTATATGCATACACCTATCATTACTGGAAGTGATGCTGAAGGAGCTGGTGAAATGTTTCGTGTTAGTACATTAGATCAGAAAGAACCACCATTAACAGAAGACGGCAACATAGATCATACTAAAAATTTCTTCGGAAAAGACACAAACCTTACTGTATCTGGTCAGTTGGAAGCGGAGACCTATGCCATGTCTTTAGGAAAAGTTTATACTTTTGGACCAACGTTCAGGGCTGAAAATTCTAATACATCTCGTCATTTATCTGAATTCTGGATGATTGAACCAGAAGTCGCTTTTATGGATTTAGCTGGTAATATGGATTTAGCAGAAGACTTTATGAAATCTGTTTTGGGCTATATTCTTGAAAATAACAAAGAGGATTTAGAGTTTTTAGATAAACGTTTACTTGACGAAGAAAAGAAACTTCCTCAAGCGCAACGAAGTGATATGAACTTAATTGGAAAAATTAAGTTTGTTGTAGATAACAATTTTAAACGCGTAAGTTATACTGAAGCTATAGACATACTTAGGAATTGTAAACCTAACAAGAAAAAGAAATTTAAATATTTAATCGAAGAATGGGGAGCAGATTTACAATCTGAACATGAGCGTTTCTTAGTAGAAAAACACTTTAAATGTCCTGTCATATTATTTGATTATCCTGCAAACATAAAAGCATTTTACATGCGTTTAAATGAAGATGGAAAAACGGTAAGAGCAATGGACATTCTTTTTCCAGGCATAGGTGAAATGGTTGGAGGTTCTCAACGTGAAGAGCGTTTAGATGTGCTTAAAGAAAAAATGAAGGCATTGGATATTCCTGAAGAAGAATTATGGTGGTATTTAGATTTACGTAAATACGGAACAGCCGTACATTCTGGCTTTGGATTAGGTTTTGAACGTTTAGTAATGTTCACCACAGGAATGGGAAATATTAGAGATGTAATTCCTTACCCAAGAACACCTCAAAATGCAGAGTTTTAATTACTTTTATATTTAAGTAGATTTTATGTCATTAAAACAATTTTTACAATTTAAGCTTTCTCAAAAGCTGTCACCTCAACAGATTCAACTTATGAAGTTGATTCAGTTGCCTACACAAGCTTTTGAGCAACGTTTAAAACAAGAATTGGAAGAAAACCCTGCACTAGATACGGGAAAAGAATCTGAAGCTTCTGAAGACGATATTGATGATTTCGATAATTCCACAGATGATTATGATGACAACGAATCAATTGACGCAGACGATATTAATATAGATGAGTACTTAAGCGATGATGAGATTCCTGAATATCGCACACAAGCAAATAATTATAGCGCTGACGATGAAGATAAAAGTGTGCCTTATGCTGCAGGAACTTCATTTACTCAACATTTAATCAACCAACTTAACACTTTTAGGTTATCTGATCAAGAAGAAGAAATAGCTTATTTTTTAGTAGGTAGTGTTGATGAAAGCGGTTATATACGTCGATCCTTATCTGACATTACAGATGACTTGGCATTTACTCAAAATGTCTATACCACAGAAGAAGAAGTCGAAAAGGTATTACAAATTGTACATCAATTAGATCCTGCTGGTGTTGGAGCGCGTAATCTTCAAGAATGTTTAAGTATTCAATTACATAGAAAAGAACAGCATCCAGATGTTGAATTGGCAACCTCGATCATAGATAAGGGGTTTGAACAGTTCACTAAAAAGCATTATAAAAAGTTGATGCAGAAGTTCAGCATTAACGAAGAACAACTTAAAGATGCTATTGAAGAAGTAGAACGTCTTAATCCAAAACCTGGTGGCTCTTATGCTGGTAATAACAAAATTGTTGAGCACATTGTACCCGACTTTGCTATTAAGATAGTTGATGGAGAATTAGAATTAACCTTAAATGGCAGAAATGCTCCAGAGCTTCATGTATCTAGAGAGTATAACAATATGCTTAAGGGCTATAAGGTCACTAAAGAAAAATCTAAAGCTCAAAAGGACGCAGTAATGTTTATTAAGCAGAAGCTTGATGCTGCCAAATGGTTTATTGAGGCTGTTAGACAGCGTCAACAAACATTGTTTGTGACTATGAGTTCTATAATGCATTATCAGAAAGAGTACTTCTTATCTGGTGATGAGCGTAATTTACGTCCGATGATTTTAAAGGATATTGCAGACGAAATTGAAATGGATGTTTCAACTATTTCTCGTGTAGCCAATAGTAAGTATGTAGACACTCCATATGGTACCAAACTGATAAAAGAATTTTTCTCTGAGTCGATGACTAACGATCAAGGTGAAGAAGTTTCTACAAGAGAGATTAAGAAAATTCTTGAAACTGTTATTGAAGAGGAAAACAAAAAGAAACCTTTGACCGATGAAGCACTTTCTAAACTATTGAAAGAAAAAGGCTATCCTATTGCAAGGCGTACAGTTGCAAAATATAGAGAACAATTAGATATTCCTGTTGCGCGTTTAAGAAAGGAACTATAAAGAACTCATTTGGATGAAAAATTTTATTTTAAAAAGCATTTCGTTTGTTTTTCATCCGCTGATTATGCCTTTATTAGGCGTATTATTTTACTTTTCTAAAACACCTCGCTTTATTCCTGAGCCTGTAATGAAGGCTAAGATTTTTTCTATTGTTATTCTAACTATTATTCTTCCCATCTTACTCTTCTTTTTATTGAGAACGATAAATAAAGTGGATTCTATTTACTTAAAAAGTACCAAAGAGCGATTGATTCCTTTATTTATCAATTGCGTTATTATTGTTTTAATTCTTATTCGTGTTCTATCATCTAATGAAATAATTGAGCTCTATTATTTCTTTCTTGGGATTCTCTGCTCTACACTTACCTGTTTCATCTTAGCTATATTTAAAATAAAAGCTAGTATCCATATGATTGCTGCTTCTGGTTTTTTTATGTTTGCTATTGCCTTAGGTATTCATTATCAAATAAATATTAATGGAACTATTGCACTAATGATGATAATTCTTGGGGCTATTGCAACATCTCGCTTACATTTAAAAGCACACACCAATCAAGAACTGATTATAGGTGTTTTTACAGGATTATTTCCGCAATTGATACTATTGAATTACTGGCTATAGAATATAAAACATAAGTCCTATTTTAAAGAATTTCATATCTATGGCTTTACTGTTTAGTTTAGTACTATCATCAAATATAGAATTCAATCCATAATACACATGAAAATTCCAAGTGCCATAACCAGCACTTAAGGTTAAACCATACTGAATTTTATTAAAGTCGTCGAGATTAGAAAGGTTTAGATTACCTGCATCGCTTTTAAATTTAGTAGAATTATATAACAAATAGCCAACTTTAAAGCCTGTATAAATACGCCAAAAATTATAATCTGTAGCAGTAGATGTTCTCCATCGAATCTCAAATGGCAATTCGACCAAATAAGTTGTGAATTTATTTTTAGATACATTGACTTCGCTTTCGTCAATTATGCTATAAGTAATATCATTATTCGTTTCTAAAATAGAAAGGTTTTGATTATATGAATTTGTAGAAATACCTAAACCTAATCCTATTGCAAAATTTCGTCTTTTATTAATTGGCATGTCTCTAATAAAACCCAAATGAAAACCCGAAGAAAAACCACTTTGAGACACTTTATTAGGCTTATTATTAAGAAGATTATAAGTTATAGAAGCATAGAACTGATCTTCTCTATAATTTTTATAAAGTTCTTCCTTATCTGCATTATTGTTTTGAGAAAATCCTAAACAACTTACAAATACCAATAAAAGGAGAAAGTATCGCTTCATGTTGATAAATCTACAAAATCTTTAGATGTTTATGAATAAAAAAGCGTCCAGATTCCTCAGGACGCTTTGTCTATAAAATTAAGATTTTAAATCTTATTGTTCAGTTTTTGTATTAGCAATATACATTACTTTTAATGCATTAGCTTTACGTAATTCTTGCTTAATATCTGACACTAAACCTGCATTGGTTTCTTTATCAATTTTAAGACCAACTACAACTTTACTTTGCAATTCCTCATTCATTTCAGTTATTCCTTGATAAATTGAAGGCTGAATATCCTCTATACCAATAAATGCATCATTATATTGAATTCGAGGTTCTTCACCAAATTGCTTGTACTGACTACTAGGCTTACCTGCATAGATAAAAATAGTTCTATCTTTTTTAAGTTTTTCTACTTGATCTGCACTTGGCAACCTATTTTCAATCATTAAAGAACTGTCACGCATTACCGTAGCTACCATGAAAAAGAAAAGTAACATAAATACAATATCAGGTAAGGATGCCGTCGAAATCGCTGGCAATTCATTTTTTCCTCCTTTTTTAAATTTTGACATAATTGCTACTTTTAATTTTTATCAGGTTCAGCTTCAGACAATTTCATAGGAAATAATTTCTTAATGGTCTCAATACGCTCATTAAGTTTTTCATCCTTACTAAATTGATTCTTTTCTTTCTCTTCTAACATTGCCGTGAACACTTTCTCAGCATCTGGATAATACTTTTGATACAGTCTTGCGGCTTCTCTTTCTCTTAAGATATTATAAGCTGCAACAAGTTCGTTCTGTACATCCATGTATTGTTCATACGATGTCTCTCTATCATGCTTCATCGAGATAATTGCTTTGTCAGGATGGTCAGATGAACTTTCTGATCGTTTCCCTTTACAATAATCACAACGTTCGCCCGCTGGATTTGTTCCTCCACCATTATCTAAGAACTCAATTGCTGCTTTTCTTAAATCCTTTAATTCCATTTGCTCATCTTCTACAAGCAATTGGTTATTACGATTTATAAGTACAGTAAATAAGTTTTTTTGCTTAATAATTGGTGGCTCAACCTCTGAGTCATCAATAGGTGGTAAACTTCTTAATAATCCTTTGTCTTTCTCAATCGTAGTTGTTACTAAGAAAAAGATAAGTAGTAAGAAGGCAATGTCAGCCATTGATCCTGCATTCACTTCGGGTGCTGCTCTTTTTGCCATACTATATTATTTACTAATTATTTTTTTAACTCCTGCAAAAATCATAGTTGCGGCAGCAACAAACAATAATATATAGAAAGCTACTAAACCAGCTCCTACCATTGTAGATTGTTCATCTGTAGCAAAACCATCTTGTAATTTATATTGCATTGCATCTCCGCCAGATACCACATAAGCAATTATCAATACTGCTGCAAAAGCACCAACACCAATAAGTGTATTCTTAAGACCCGCTGTATTTGTGAATAGATTCTTTAAAACAAAAACCACCACAAATAATAAAGTTAGTCCTAGTATAATATATGCAACCCAAGCCATTGGGTCAACAAGACCTGCCTTTTCACCAGTTTTGATAGCATCATCTCCAGCAGCCACAATTCTGACTAAGAAGATAACACCAGCAAGACCAATTACGGCAGCTACTATTTTTAATATTTTGTGTAAATTCATAATTACGTGGTCTTTTTATTTTTTGTGTCTTACTAATAAATCCATCAATGTAATTGATGCATCTTCCATATCATTTACAATACTATCAATTTTAGCAATGATATAATTATAAAAAATTTGAAGTATAATCGCTACGATAAGACCAAATACCGTTGTTAAAAGTGCAACTTTAATACCACCTGCTACTAAAGAAGGTTGCATATCACCAGCTGCTTCAATTTTATCGAAAGCTTGGATCATACCAATTACAGTACCCATGAAACCAAGCATTGGTGCCAAAGCGATAAATAAAGAAATCCAAGATACATTCTTTTCTAACTGTCCCATTTGAACTCCACCATAAGCAACTACAGCTTTTTCAGCAGCATCGATATCTTCATCTGCTCTATCCAAACCTTGATAGAATATGGAAGCAACAGGCCCTTTTGTATTTCTACAAACTTCTTTAGCAGCTTCAATGCCACCAGAGGCTAAGGCGTCTTCTACGTTTTGGGTTAATTTTTTAGTGTTTGTAGTTGAAAGGTTTAAAAAGATAATTCTTTCTATAGCAATTGCTAATCCAAGAATTAAACATAGTAGTACAATACCCATAAAGCCTGGACCACCTTCAATAAAACGCTTTTTTAATTCTTGATGGAAACTCAAATCTGCATCAGCAGCAGCATCTTGAGTTACACTTGTTGTTAGAGTTGCTGTTGTTGTTGCAAATGTCGTTGCATTAGCATTAACAGTTCCGATAGCCATTAAACATGTTATGGCAAGGATAGAAAATAATCTTTTCATTGTTCTGAATCTTAATTTTATTAGTTAAAGTGTTAAAGATAAAAAAAATAATGTAACTATCGCGTAAAATATCAGCAGAGAGGAAGGGATTCGAACCCTCGATACCCTTTTGGAGTATACACACTTTCCAGGCGTGCGCCTTCGACCACTCGGCCACCTCTCTGTAAAATTTTATTTAAAAATTACTGTAGGGCAAATAACGAAAAAAACTTTAAACGCTAAAATTTATACTGTTATTTTTAAGACATTTCGCCTCTTAAAGATCTTTCGAAAATAGATTGAAAATTTTCAGGCTTTATATTTTCACCTAAAAGATACATCAATTTAGTAATAGCAGCCTCTGTTGTTATGTCTTTTCCAGAGATAACTCCAATAGATTTTAATTGAGAACTTGTTTCATATTGTCCCATAGTTACACTTCCACCAGCGCATTGTGTGACATTAATTATATACATACCTTTATCAATAGCTTCTTTTAATACGTCTATAAACCAAGATTCGGTTGTAGCATTACCAGAACCATAGGTTTCAATAATTAAACCTTTAATCAATTGACTTCTAAGAACAGCTTCTATAATAGGTCTTGAAATTCCTGGAAATAATTTTAAAATACCAACATTAGTATCCATTGCTGTGCGTAGGACTAAACTTTCTTTAGGCTTTGAACGCCATAAATATCCTTTATTCACTTTTAGGTGCACGCCAGATTCTGCTAAATGTGGATAGTTTAACGATTCGAAAGCTTCAAAATGATCTGCATTTATCTTTGTAGTACGATTACCTCTGTAGAGTTTATGTTCAAAATACAAGCCGACTTCCCTTACTACTGGCAAACCATTCTCCTGTAACGATGCCATTTGTATAGATGTAATTAAATTTTCTTTAGCATCTGTACGCAAATCACCTATTGGTAATTGCGAGCCAGTGAATATAACTGGTTTCGTTAAGTTTTCTAACATAAAACTAAGCGCAGAAGCTGAATAACTCATTGTATCACTTCCGTGTAGTACTACAAAACCATCAAAAATTTCATAATTAGATGCTATGATTTGTGCAATATCTGCCCAATATTTTGGATTCATATTAGAAGAATCTATTGGTTCATCAAACGAAATCGTTTCTATATTACAATCTAGTAAACGCAGTTCCGGAATACGAATTAAAATACTATCGAAATCAAATGCTCTAAGGGCACCAGTATCTGCATCTTTTATCATTCCGATAGTTCCGCCAGTATAAATTAATAGGATATTAGGTTTTAGCATCATTTAAATTCCGAATACGTTTTTTGAATTTTCTGTTGTGATATTTGCGATTGTCTCTTCACTCATTCCGTAAAGTTCGGATAATTTTTCTAATACCTTATTAATATATAAACTTTCATTACGTTTTCCGCGATATGGCTTAGGTGCTAAATAAGGAGAGTCTGTTTCTAAAACGATATACTTTAAATCGATTTGATTGATAAACTGATCTATTTTACCATTCTTAAATGTAACGACTCCACCAATACCTAATTTCATATTATAGGAAATGGCTTGTTTCGCTTGTTCTAAATTTCCGGTAAAACAATGAAAAATTCCGAATAAATCATCAGACCTTTCTTGTTCTAAAACTTCAAAAATCTCGTCAAATGCTTCTCTACAATGTATTACAATTGGAAGTTTATATTGCTTTGCTAAATTTATTTGATATCTGAAGGCTTCAATCTGAATATCTAAAGTTGTTTTATCCCAATATAAATCTATTCCTATTTCTCCAACAGCATAAAATTTTCTTTTAGCAAGTTGCTCTTCAACATGGTTTAATTCATCTTTAAAATTCCCTTTAACATGAGTTGGATGTAATCCCATCATTAAAAAAATGTGATTAGGGAAATCTTTTTCAAGTCGAAACATAGATTCAGTATATGTAGAATCTATCGCAGGAATAAAAAAGCGTTTTACATTGGCATCAATTGCTCTCTGAATCATTTCCATTCTGTCTTCATCAAATGCTTCACTATATAAATGGGTATGCGTGTCAGTAATAATCATGATGCAAAAGTAGTTGTTTAGAATAATTTCAATCGAAAATTGGTTTTATATTTACACAAATTAAAAAAATGGAAACCTTAAAAGACTTTCTTACTAATAAAGGGTATTCTAAAATTAAATTGAAGTTTACGAAAACCAATCATTTTGAAATTAAAGCTTCAATTAATGGTGTTAAAGGACAATTTATTTTAGACACAGGAGCTTCTAGTAGCTGCGTAGGTTTTGAAGCAATAGAGCGTTTTAATTTAAAAGTAAAAGATTCTGAAATTAAAGCAGTTGGTGCTGGTGCTTCTGATATGATGACCAAGATTTCTAATTCTAATAACTTAAAAATTGGTAGGTGGAAAAAAAGCCGTGTAGCTTTAATTTTATTCAATCTTTCTCATGTTAATACTGGTCTAATTAACCATAATGCAGATCCTGTAGATGGCATCATCGGAGCTGATATCTTAAAGAAAGGCAAAGCCATAATAGACTACGAGAAAAAATACTTGTATTTAAAATTAAAAGAAATTTTATAAACTAGGGATTCTTAGTATCTTCACAATAATTGTTTAGTTGAATTAATAGTAAAATGAGCCCAACCATCATCATTGCAGATGACCATCCTTTGGTCTTAAAAGGTCTTCAAGATTTTTTAATTGAAAAAGAGTTTAATCTCTTAGCGAGTGCCAAAAATGGAAAAGAAGCTTTAACCTTAATTAAAGCACATACTCCAGATATTGCCATTTTAGATATTAAAATGCCTTTTCTAACAGGCTTACAAATTGCTGAGAAGTGCAAAGCTGAAAAATTACCTACCAAAATTATACTTATCACTTTTGAGAAAGATGAAAAAACATACTATGATGCAAAAGCTTTAGACATTTATGGTTATGTATTAAAAGAATTCGCCCTAGAAGAAATTGAGAATTGCATCGCATCGGTCGTAAAAGACAAGGCTTACTTTAGTCCAGAATTAATTGCATACCTAAAAGTTAACAATCCACCTGAAAAATTAGAATCTTTAACTGAAGCAGAAAAAAAGATTTTGAAGCTCATTTCTGAAGCTAAAACTGCCAAAGAAATAGCAAAAGAGCTATTTATTTCTGCCAGAACAGTAGAAAAACACAAAAGTCACATAAGAACTAAACTCGTATTAGGCTCAAAATCAGAAAGTTTGTATTTATTCGCCAAAGAAAATCTGGAATATCTCTAAAAATACGTAGTTCTACGTATAGTATTGCATTGTTTTATTTATGACCTTTACATTGTTATTAATTAAGGGTTAATAACGAGCTATTAATTAGTTCTTAGGGGATTATTTAAGCCTTGGACATTTGTTCAAGGCTTTTTTATGCACTTACCTTTCTTCTTGTTTTTAATCAAACATGTAAACATGAGGTAATTCTTAAGTTACAGAAGCCCATTTGTGGCAATTTTCAAAAGATATAGTATAGCTAAGAATAAAAAAAGTGACGAAAAAAATAAACGGTTTTAGTGATTTATGATGACAGAAAATAATTAAAAACAGGTATTTATACCTATAGCTTTGCATTGTTTTATTTATCACCTTAGCAAGGTTATTAATTAAGGGTTAATAACGAGCTATTAATTAGTTCTTAGGGGATTACTTAAGCCTTGAACATTTATTTAAGGCTTTTTTTATGAAAAAAAGCCAAAAAATACGTAGTTCTACGTATAGTATTGCGTTGATTTTATTCAGAAATTTACATCAGCTATTAATCAAAGCCTCAGATTAAGTTCTTAAAACTCTGGATTAGTTACTAATTCAGAGTTTTTAAAAAAGTTATTTTATATGGAAACAATGAAAGACAATACCTCAAAAAAAGATAGAGTATTTATAATTTTATTAATTATAAGTTCTGTAATAGTAATTTCAGCGAATGTAGCTGTTAATTTTTTTAGTTAGTTGCTCTTGTTAGTTAGGAGTAAAAAAAGCGCAATTTTGACAAAATTGCGCTTTTTTAGTTTTATTATTTAGTGTTTTATAATTCTAAAGCTTTCTTTACATTATTATCCATTAATAATTCTGTTGGGTTTTCTAAAGCTTCTTTTACGGCAACTAAGAATCCTACAGATTCTTTTCCATCAATGATTCTATGATCATAAGATAAGGCTACGTACATCATTGGATGTATTTCAACCTTACCATCCACAGCTATTGGTCGTTGAATGATATTATGCATTCCTAAAATTCCACTTTGTGGTGGGTTTATTATTGGTGTAGATAACATACTTCCAAAAACACCTCCATTAGATATAGTAAAAGTTCCTCCTGTCATTTCATCAACTGTAATTTTACCATCTCGAGCTCTTATAGCTAAACGCTTTACTTCAGACTCAACTCCTCTAAATGATAAGTTTTCAGCATTTCTAATTACTGGTACCATCAATCCTTTGGGTCCTGATACTGCAATACTAATATCTACAAAGTCGTAAGACAACATTTCTTTACCATCTATCATAGAGTTAACAGCAGGATACATTTTTAATGCTCTTACCACTGCCAAAGAAAAGAAACTCATAAATCCTAGACTAACACCGTGTTTAGCTTTAAAATTTTCTTTGTGCTGCTTACGCAAGTCAAAAATTGGTGTCATATTAACCTCGTTAAATGTGGTTAACATTGCTGTTGTGTTTTTAGCTTCTACTAAACGTTCTGCTACTTTACGACGCAACATTGACATTTTGCTATGGGATGTTCCTCTGTTTCCACCTGTCGGAGTTCCCATTGATGGTATTGCATTAAGCGCATCATCTTTAGTAATTCTGCCACCTTTTCCTGAACCAGATACAGAATTCGCATCCATTCCTTTTTCAGCTAAAATCTTTTTAGCAGCAGGACTTGCTGTTCCTGTAGCATAAGTTTTAGTTTCTGTAACAGCTGGTTTTGGTGCTTCTTCTTTTTTCTCAGTCTTAGCTGGAGCTTCACCTCCTTCTGGTTTTACAGCACTTGTATCAATTAAACATACAATAGCTCCAACCTCAACAGCATCACCTTCTTCAGCTTTTAGTGTAATAATTCCACTTGCTTCTGCTGGTAATTCTAAAGTTGCTTTATCACTATCTACCTCAGCAATGGCCTGATCTTTTTCTACGTAATCTCCATCTTGCACTAACCATTCTGCAATTTCTACTTCAGTAATTGATTCGCCTGGTGAAGGCACTTTCATTTCTAAAATCATGGGCTTTATTTTATTTAAGCTCTAATTTGAGTTGTATTAATTCTTCTTATCTCTGGTTGTTTTTGGTTTTATCAAAAACGTAATCTATAACTTCTTTATGACGCTTTTTAGAACGCACAGAACTACCTGCTGCTGGTGCACCATATGGTCTTCTACTCGCTGATCTAAATTGTCTAGCTTCATCTAAATGCATTAATAAATGACTGTAAGCTCCCATATTTCTTGGTTCTTCTTGTGCCCAAACAATATCGTCAGCATTTTTATACTTTTTCATAGTTGCTCGCATAGCTTCAGCTGGAAGAGGAAACAACTGTTCTACTCTAACTATAGCAACATCATCTCTCTCTAATTTCTCTTGCTCATCTGATAAATCATAGTAAAATTTTCCAGTCACAAAAACTAAAGTTTTTACTTTATCTGCTTTAGCAGTATCATCATCAATAAGCATTTGAAAGCTTCCATTTGCAAATTCATCTACAGAGGATACTACCTTTGGATGACGTAATAAACTCTTTGGAGTAAAAACAATTAATGGCTTTCTGAAATTTGCCTTCATTTGTTTACGCAATAAATGAAACATATTTGCTGGTGTTGTACAATCTGCAATAAACATATTGTCCTTAGCACACATCTGTAAATAACGTTCCATACGACCAGAGGAATGCTCTGCACCTTGACCTTCATAACCATGTGGCAATAACATTACCAAACCATTTTGCGTTTTCCATTTATCTTCACCAGAAGATATATATTGGTCAATCATAATTTGGGCACCATTGCTGAAATCTCCAAACTGTGCTTCCCAAATGGTTAATGTATTTGGACTTGCCATAGCATAACCATAATCAAAACCTACAACTCCATATTCTGACAATAGTGAATTATATATATTGAATTGGCCTTGCTCTTTAGAAATATTTTTCAGTAAAACGATTTCTTCTTCACTATCTTCTACCTTTACAACAGCATGTCGATGTGAAAACGTACCACGTTCAACATCTTGACCTGAAATTCTAACATCAAAGCCTTCAGATAAAAGCGAACCATAAGCTAAATGTTCTCCCATTGCCCAATCTAAACGATCTTCATCAAACATGGTTTGACGAGATTCAATCAATCTTTGGATTTTGCGAATAAACTTTTTATCAGATGGAAGATTAGAAATAACCTTAGTAATGTTTTTTAGAACAGATTTAGATACTGTTGTATCCACCTGCTCCATCATAACACCTTCTGCAACTCTAGTTAAACCTTTCCACTCTTCTTGCATAAAGGCCGTTATCTCCGTTTTATCCTCTTTACGCGAATCCACTAAGTTTTCCTCTAGCTTCTCTTTATATTTTGACTCAATGTGTTTTACATAACCTTCGTTAATTACACCTTCATCAAGTAATCGTTGTGCGTAAATATCTCTTGGATTTTTATGTTTTGAAATCGCCTTATATAAAACAGGTTGAGTAAATTTAGGCTCATCACCTTCATTGTGACCATATTTTCTATAACCCAATAAATCTATAAATACATCGCGCTTAAACTTCATTCTAAAATGCAAAGCGAAAAGTGCTGCATGTACTACAGCTTCTACATCATCAGAATTTACATGAAGTACTGGCGATAATGTAACTTTAGCCACATCTGTACAATATGTACTAGAACGACCATCTAAATAATTCGTCGTAAACCCTATTTGATTATTAACAACGATATGTATGGTTCCATTGGTTTTATAACCTTCTAATTGCGCCATTTGCACAACTTCATAAACCAACCCTTGTCCCGCAATTGCGGCATCGCCATGCACAACAATAGGAAGTACCTGAGATGCATCTATAATCTCATCTTTATCTTGCTTTGCTCTTGTTATACCTTGTACAACAGCTCCAACAGTTTCTAAATGTGATGGATTTGGTGCAATATTGAGATTAATCTTTTTATTATTATAAGTTTCTCGATTACTCGTCCAACCTAAATGATATTTCACATCTCCATCAAATACCTTTTCTTCATAATCTTTTCCATCGAACTCACTAAAAATATCCTTCGCTGATTTTCCAAAAATATTGGTCAATGTACTTAGACGACCTCTATGAGCCATTCCCATAACAAATTCCTTTACACCTTCATCTGCAGCCTTTTCTATGATGGCATCAACAGCAGGAATTAAAGATTCGTTACCCTCTAAAGAAAAACGTTTTTGACCTACATACTTTGTATGCAAAAACGATTCAAAAGAAACAGCTTTATTTAATTTCTTAAGAATATATTTCTTTTCATCCGTAGTGAAAATCGTGTGATTGTCATTTATATTTAACTTATTCTGAATCCATTGTATTTCTTCTGGCTTTCGGATATACATATACTCTACACCAATAGAACCACAATAAATGCTCTCTAAGTGATCTATAATATTTTGAAGTGTAGCAGAATTTAATCCTAGAATTTCACCTGCAGAAAAAGTAGTTCCTAAATCATTTTGGTTTAACCCGAAATTTTCAATTTCTAAAGTTGGAGCATACTTACGTCTAGCTCTAACAGGATTTGTTTTTGTAAACAAATGTCCTCTATTTCTATAACCATCAATAAGTTTTAAAACCTGAAATTCCTTTTGAAGTTGTTCTGGTATCTGAGTTGATACACCTTCAATAATTTCACCTTCCATTCCATAACTTTCCGAACCAAAATCGTAACCTTGAAAAAAGGCTCGCCAACTTGGTTCTACTGAATCAGGATTTTTTAGGTATTGTTCGTATAAATCAGCAAAATATGCTGTATGTGCTGCGTTGAGAAAGGAATATTTATCCATTACTTTTTATGAGACGTTGTCGTTTCAACAAAATTTATTCAAAAATACAACTTTTGCTAAAAATAGATGTGGTTTTATTATATTTATAACAAATAGAAAAACTAGAATTATTAAGATGATAAAATTAACTACTAATAGTCCTAAAAAATTGATTTTAAGTAGTGTTTTAATCTGTTTTTTTATACTATTTTCATTTTCACAAAGCACAAATGATAACGATGGGTTTTGGGAAAATGTACAATATGGAGGTGGAATTGGTTTAAACTTTGGAGATGGCTTTTTTAGTGGAGCTTTAGCACCTAACGCTATCTACAGATTTAATCCTTATGTTGCTACTGGTCTTGGTTTAAACTTTCAATACAGTTCTCAACGCGATATTTTTAAATCTACAGTTTTTGGCGCAAGTGCTCTTGGCCTTTTCAATCCATACAAAGATCTACAGATATCTACAGAGTTTGAACAATTACATGTTAGTAGAAATTTTGACGAGCAATTTGTAAGCAATGTGGATGATGACTATTGGTATCCTGCATTATTCTTCGGTCTAGGTTACACAAGTGGTAATATTACTTTTGGAATTAGATATGATGTATTATATAATGAAGAGAAAAGTATTCAAAACCAAGCCTGGATGCCTTTTGTTCGTTTTTGGTTTTAGATCAACCCAAGCCTTCTTAAAAGGAAAAAGACTTGCATTCACACACTTTATAACAAGTCTAATAATTTTGTACTATAATTATTCTTTTAATTAAGATCTATAGAACCTCTTGCTATATTTCACGCTTCACCAAAATAAAGTCCTAAAAACGAAACTGATCTAAGGTTAGTCTTAAGTTACCTCTATTAGGTAGACATATAGGTATATCTTCATGATTAATAAAGACCATTTTGTCCTAAATATGATTTATATCATGTTTTTTTTTTCTTCTCCTACCTATTTTTGTCGAAATAAATCTAAAATTATGAGAAAATCACTAAAATTCTTAACACTAATAGTAGCAGCTACTATACTTAGTTGTGGAGGAAATGATAAAAAAGAAGAGCCAGGTTATGGTAAAAAAACTCCTGCAAAAACAGAGAAAAAAACCCCAGCTTCTAAACGTATTGAGCTCACAAACAAAGGAGTTGGCTCAATTAAGTCTATAACCTTAGCTGCAGAAATAGACCAAGACATGGCGACACATGGTAAAGAAGTATATGATAAAATGTGTACCGCTTGCCACAAGGTAGATAAAAAGTTTATTGGACCTGCACCAACTGGTATCTTAAAAAGAAGATCTCCAGAATGGGTAATGAATATGATATTAAATCCAGAAGGAATGGTAAAAGAAGATCCATTAGCTAAAGATTTATTAATGGAATTCAATGGAGCTCCAATGGCAAACCAAGGGCTTTCAGAAGAGGATGCTAGAGCAGTATTAGAATACTTTAGAACTTTAAAATAATTAACTATGAAACTAATCAAACACTTATTTCTTGTTTTTGCAGTTGCAGCTTTTTTCTGCTCTTGTAAGGATGCGAACACAGATGCATCAACCACATCTTCAAAAGTAAAGACTGAAGCAGAACCAACAGAAAGAACTGGCCAAGCTTTTATTAAAGACGACGGAAGCACAACTGTTTTAAGTATCGCTATTGGCTCTAAAGACCACACTACATTAGTTGCAGCAGTCCAAGCTGCACAACTAGAAAATGCTCTAGTAAATGCAGGACCATTAATGGTTTTTGCACCAACAAACGAAGCCTTTGCTGCTTTGCCAGAAGGGACTGTTGAAAATTTATTGAAACCTGAAAACAAAAATGCTTTAGCTAATATCTTAAAGTATCATGTTACTCCGGGAAACTATTCTAAGGACTTTTTAAAGAAGTTTAAAAAATTAGGACAAGCAAACAATGCTTACGTAAAAGTAGAAGTTATTGATGGCGAACCTATGATTGGTGGAGCAAAAATACTTGCCAGTGTTAAAGCTGGTAATGGAATTGTCCACGTCATAGATAAAGTTTTATTACCACCTACCGAATAACATAAACACTAATTAAAACTATAAATAATGAAAAAAATATTAACATCAACACTTGCAATTGTAACGGTTTTAGCCGCATTTACAAGTTGTAATAACTCAGGTAATGCTAATGGTAAATCTGGTGCCTTATCTAGCAATGTGGCAGAAAAAGTTTACGTTGCACCTGGAGAGCATGACTCTCACTACGCCTTTATCTCTGGTGGTTATAGTGGTAACTTAACGGTTTACGGCTTACCATCTGGTAGAATGTTTAAGGAAATCCCTGTATTCTCACAATTTGCAACATCTGGATATGGTTACTCAGAAGAAACAAAACCAATGTTGAATACTTCTCATGGATTTATTCCTTGGGGAGATTCTCACCATCCAGACATTTCACAAACCAAAGGAGAAATTGATGGACGTTTCATTTTTATCAATGAGAATAACACACCAAGAATTGCGAAAATTGATCTAAAAACTTTTGAAACAACTGAAATTATTGAAGTACCTAATAGTGCAGGTAATCACAGTTCTTCATTTGTAACCGAAAACACAGAATATGTGGTTGCAGGTACTCGTTTTTCTGTACCAATTCCACAACGAGATATGCCAATTAAAGATTACAAAGGTAATTTTCAAGGTGCATTATCATTTATTAGTGTAGCACCAGAAACGGGTAATATGGATATAAAATTCCAAGTATTAATGCCTGGCTTTAACTATGATTTATCACATCCTGGACGAGGAAAATCTCACGGATGGTTCTTCTTCACCACTTATAATACTGAAGAAGCAAGTACATTATTAGAAGTTAACGCATCTCAAAATGATAAAGATTTTATTGCAGCAGTAAACTGGAAAAAAATTGAAGAATACGTAAATAATGGTGGAGGTAAAATGATGCCAGCTGATTATGCACATAATGTATATGATGAGCATACGCATACTGCAACTTCTACAATGAAAAAAGAAGTACGTGTCGTTAATCCTACAGATGTACCTGGAGCTGTATATTTCTTACCAACTCCAAAATCACCTCATGGTTGTGACGTTGATCCTTCTGGAGAATATATTGTTGGTAATGGTAAACTTTCAGCTAATTTAACGGTGCATTCATTTACAAAAATGTTAGCAGCTATTGAAAACAAAAAGTTTGATGGAGAAGCGTATGGAATTCCTATTTTAAAATTCGAAGATGTTTTAGCAGGTTCTGTTGAACAACCAGGATTAGGCCCTTTACATACAGAGTTTGATGGACAAGGAAATGCATATACAACCTTCTTTATTTCATCTGAAGTTGTAAAATGGAAATTAGGTACTTGGGAAGTTATTGATAGAAAACCTACCTATTATTCAGTTGGTCACTTAACTATTCCTGGAGGAAACTCTGGAAAACCACAAGGTAAATATATGTTTGCGATGAATAAAATCACCAAAGATAGATACTTACCAACTGGTCCAGAAATGGAGCATTCTGCACAATTATATGATATCTCTGGTGAAAAAATGGAATTGCTTTTAGATTTTCCAACACATGGAGAACCTCACTATGCAGCAGCAATGCGAGCTGACTTAATTAAAGAACGTTCTCAGAAAATCTATAATTTAGAAGATAACGAGCATCCTTATGCTGCTTTCAATGATGCTGATACTAAAGTAGTGAGAAAAGGTAACGAAGTTCATATATATATGACTACGATTAGAAGTCACTTCTCACCAGATAATATTGAAGGTATTAAGGTTGGAGACAAAGTATATTTCCACGTTACAAATCTAGAGCAAGATTTTGATGTACCTCATGGATTTGCAGTACTTGGTCAAAATACTTCTGAGTTACTAATTATGCCTGGACAGACTAAAACGTCTATTTGGGAACCTACAAAAGTTGGTGTATGGCCATTCTATTGTACAGATTTCTGTTCTGCATTACACCAGGAAATGCAAGGTTACATAAGAGTATCTGCTGCAAACTCCAGCACACCAATGAAATGGTCGATGGGAGAAGACATAGAATAAAAGTTTATAAAAATTAGAGAAATTTTGTTTTAGTGTTTATTTCTCTAACTTAAGGCGAGAGTTGATTTTTTCGCTCTCGCCTTATTATTTAAAACACTTCATTTTTTTTCAAGGCCTCAAACCCTTGTAATTATATACTTAAATTACATTCTGATGAAAAAGTCAAACCTCACAATGCTTATCGCTGCAATTTTACCTTTAGGTTTATTTCTATTTCCTTTGTGGAAAATCACCTTAGAAGCACCACAATACCCTACGCCTTTAGGCATGTATATTCATATTAATGACTTTGCAGATGTAAATCCGCACGATATAAAAAACATTAACTTAATGAATCATTATGTTGGGATGCAGTACATTCCTGATGCGATTCCTGAGTTTAAGATTTTTCCAGCAGGTATTCTTATCACTAGCTTTATAGGTTTATTAATTGCTTGGAAAGGTAACTATAAATGGTTTTTAGGATGGTTTATTTTAATGGTTGTTTTAAGTGCTGCAGGCATGTATGATTTTTACCTTTGGGAGCACGATTATGGTCATAATTTAGATCCAAAAGCCATTATGAAATTTACCAATCCCGATGGAACACAAATGGGCTTTCAGCCACCACTTTTTGGTAGCAGAGATATCCTTAATTTTAGAGCACATTCTTATCCACAAATCGGTGCATTATTCTTAGGATTAGGTATTGCTGGTGGACTTGTAGCCTATTGGATTGGCAAGAAAAGTAAAAAATTAATCCCTTCTTAATTAAATCCTTCCCTTTGGGAAGGGTTTGAGATGGGAAAAAACACTAAACACTAAAAAAATGCAAACACTAAAACACTATTTAACCCTTGCATTACTGTTGTTATTTTTAAACTGTAATGTATCACCTCAACCAATAGACTATGGAAGTGATGGTTGTCACTTCTGTAAAATGACCATTGTAGATAAAGTTCATGCTGCAGAAATTGTCACTAAAAAAGGTAAAGTTTATAAATTTGATGCTACAGAATGTATGATTAATTTTATGGATGAGTTTGACACATCTGAAATTGAGTTGTACCTTTCTAACAACTACACAGAACCAGCAACTTTAATTGATGCAACAAAAGCTACGTTTTTAATAAGCGAGAATATTCCGAGTCCTATGGGAGCGTTTCTTTCTGCTTTTAAGAATAAAGCAGATGCTGAAAATTTTCAAGCAAAAAAAGGAGGAAAACTATATATTTGGGAAGCGTTACTAGCACATCTTAAAGACTAGTATCATGAAACATATATTTATTTTTGTAATAGCCATTTTAATGGCTAACTCAACCATTGCCCAAACTATTGAGGTTTGTAAAACGTGTCCTATTTCAACTTTAACAGATGGTATTTTACAAGCAAAAGATTTTGACACTATTATTGTTAAGCAAGGAACTTACAAAGAATATGATATTGTAGTTGATAAACCCTTAACTATTATAGGTGAAAAATATCCAGTAATTGATGGCGAATTAAAAGGTGAAATCATTACCATTACTTCCGACAATGTCACTGTTGATGGTTTGTTTATTATAAATGTAGGCACAAGTTATACGGAAGATTATGCAGCTATAAGAGTTCGAAGATCCAAAAATTTTGTCATTCAGAATTTAGTTTTAGAGAAGCTTTTCTTTGGTATTTATATAGAAAAATCAAGAGATGGTAAAGTGTTTCATAATAAAATTATTGGTGATGCTGTAGAAGAATATAATTCTGGAAATGGCATACAGCTTTGGTACAGTAAAAATGTGCAGATTGAGCACAACTTTGTTCAACACGTTCGTGATGGTATTTATTTAGAATTTTCTGATGATTGTTTAATTAAAAACAATGTAAGTACGCTAAATGTGCGTTATGGATTGCATTTTATGTTCTCTAACGATGATACTTACCAAGATAACACGTTTGAAAATAATGGTGCTGGTGTTGCAGTAATGTTTTCAAAACGTATTAAAATGTACAACAACATTTTTAAAGAAAATTGGGGAACTGCATCATATGGTATGTTACTTAAAGAAATAAACGATGCTGAAATTGTAGGTAACACTTTTGAAGATAACACAATTGGTATTAATATTGAAGGCTCTAACCGTATCAATTATAAGCACAACAATTTTAAAAACAATGGTTGGGCTATAAAAGTAAAAGGCGCTTGCTACACCAATAATTTTACTGAAAACAACTTTTTATACAACTCTTTTGATATTGCCTACAACAGTAAGGTTAATGACAATATATTTGATAATAATTATTGGAGCAGTTATACGGGTTATGACCTTGATAAGGATGGAATTGGAGATGTGCCATATAGACCTGTAAAACTATTTTCTTACATTGTAAACCGTACGCCAGAAACCATTATTTTATTACGTAGTATGTTTATTGATATTATTGATTTTTCTGAAAAAGTATCACCTGTCTTTACACCAGATGATTTACTGGATAACAATCCACAAATAAAAAAACTAACATGGTAACGATTGAAAATTTACATAAAAAATTTGGTAAGAACCAAGTGTTAAGCGGTGTTGATTTAACCATTACAGATGGAGGAATTTTTGCAGTACTAGGACCAAATGGTTCTGGCAAAACCACTTTAATAAAATCTGTTTTAGGCATGGTAATTCCTAACAAAGGGAACATTACTGTGCTAGGAGAAAACATTAAAAAAAATTCCGATTACAGACATAAAATTGATTACCTACCACAAATTGCAAACTTTCCAAGTAATCTTCGTGTTAAAGAATTAATCAAAATGATTAAAGATTTACGAAAGCCAACCAATGAAGATGAACGACTTATACAGTTATTTAAACTAGAACCTTTTTTAGATAAAAAGTTAGGTAATCTTTCTGGAGGAACTAAACAAAAAGTAAACCTTGTGTTAACCTTTATGTTTGATAGTCCGTTAATTATTTTAGACGAGCC
This sequence comes from Winogradskyella sp., assembly GCF_016744625.1. Classification (GTDB taxonomy): domain Bacteria; phylum Bacteroidota; class Bacteroidia; order Flavobacteriales; family Flavobacteriaceae; genus Winogradskyella. The sequence continues at coordinate 35,427 of NZ_JADGDZ010000006.1, read as the reverse complement.
CACAACCGGATTAGATCCTATTTCACTCATTAGATTAAAAGATTTAATTAAAGCTGAAAAAGCCAAAGGAAAAACCATTCTTATTACCTCACACATTATGAGTTTTGTTGAGGAAATCTCGGATGAAATTGTATTTATTCTAGAAGGTAAAATCTATTTTAAAGGCAGTATTCAAAAATTAAAAACCAAGACCAATCAACCCGATTTTGAACATGCGATTGCGTCTATATTATCAGATAATCATGCTTAAAATATTAAAATATAGTTTTTACGATTTAATGCGTAGTCGTTGGAGTTACGTCTATTTTGCATTCTATTTATTATTAGGTGTGGTGCTCTTATTTTTAAATAATGATTTATCTAAAGCTGTCATAACATTAATGAATGTAATTATTGTTTTAGTACCTCTAATTGGAACCATTTTTGGCGTCATGTATTATTACAATTCCAAAGAATTTACCGAATTATTATTAGCGCAGCCATTAAAACGATCATCAATTTTTTTAGGTCAGTATTTAGGAGTTGCCTTATCTCTTTCTATGAGTTTAATTCTAGGTTTAGGTATTCCGTTTGTACTTTATGGTTTGTTTGAAAGTAGTGCGATTTGGGACTTCTCTTTATTGTTAGTTACTGGTACGTTTCTAACTTTAATCTTTACAGCTTTAGCATTTAATATTGCACTATCTAACGAAAATAAAATTAAAGGTTTTGGTTATGCTATTTTACTATGGTTATTTCTTGCTGTAATATACGATGGTCTGTTTTTAATGACGCTAATTATGTTTGAAGATTATCCATTAGACAAAGTATCACTTATAGGCACAATGCTAAATCCTATAGATTTATCACGTACACTCATTCTTTTAAAACTAGATATTTCAGCATTATTGGGATATACAGGTGCAGTTTTCAAACAATTTTTTGGGACTAGTTTTGGTTTAATTGTATCTTTCGTAATGCTAACTGTTTGGGTTATATTACCTGTACTTCGTATAGTATTTAAATCTAAGAAAAAAGATTTTTAAGCCAATAATTGACATTTAATTATTAGAAAACTATGAAAAAAAAATATCTTATTCTCCTGGTGTCTTTAGCATTAACTTTTGGCTGTAAAAAAGAAACAACCAAAACTGAAACACCAGCAGCAATCCAACTTGAAGGCTTAACACAAAACCATAACGAGAAATGGATTGCCAATGAAGAAACACACATTGGCATGAAACGCATCGATTCTATCTTAAATAACAATACATCTTTAGATGGAAAACTATTAGGCGAAGCACTTTCTAAAGAAACCAGTTATATTATTAAGAGTTGTAATATGACAGGTGAAGCACACGACCAACTTCATGTTGTACTTGTACCAATTCTAGAAGAAATTACTGATATAAAAGACACAAATAACACTTCAGAAGTAGATAAAAAAGTATCTTATTTAAAACGTCTAGTTACAACCTATTTTGAATACTTTAAAACTTAAAACACTAAGAATACTTTGCCTTATACCAAACCTTTTGCCACTCGCGTTGCAGAATTAAAAACGTAACATCTTCAGATAATTTTAGAGTATCAGAACCATCTAATTGTTTAATTTTTGGTTCTGACACATCTACTATGTATAATAGATTTAAATATTCTGAAAATTTATTTTGAATAAGCTTAAAAACAGTTTCATTTAGTACATACTTTAAGCTTGTTGGCAATGTTTCTTCATCAAACTCTACATCTACATTAGCATAAAGTAAATCCTTATTTAACTGAATGATTAGTTTATTATATAAATCTAATGACGTAGCTTCAGTAATTAAATCTTCAAAATTAGATGGTAAACTCATTACATACGTCTGTTCATTAATTGCTCTCCAAATAGTCTAAGTAATTGTTTTTTATCTTCAGAAATATTTAGGGCTTCTAGAACAGTAAACGCTTTATCTGTATAATCTTTTACAGCACTTTGAGTAGCATTTGAAGCACCAGAATTGTTGAATAAACCTTTTACTTTATCTACTTTATTCTCATCTAAAATTGAAGTATCAGACATAGTTTCTATCAAACTAGATTGTTCACTTTTAGAGCCAAGCTCTAATGTCTTAAGATATAAATAAGTCTTTTTATTTTCTAAAATATCACCACCTACTTGTTTTCCAAAAGTTTCTGGGTTACCAAAAGCATCTAAATAATCATCTTGCAATTGAAAAGCAATACCCAAATAACGACCAAAATCATAAATCGCATTTTGATCTTCATTTGAAGCTTCTGCCACAATAGCACCCATTTTCATTGCAGCACCAACTAATACAGCTGTTTTATATTCAATCATTTGTAGATATTCTGGGATAGTAACATCATTACGAGTCTCAAAATCTATATCGTATTGCTGTCCTTCGCATACTTCTAAAGCCGTCTTGCTAAATAATTTTGCTAATGCCTGAAATGTTTGTGAATCATAGTTTTCAAACAGTTGATACGCCAAAATTAGCATCGCATCACCAGAGAGAATTCCTGTGTTTAAATCCCATTTTTCATGGACAGTTTCTTTTCCTCTTCTTAACGGAGCATCATCCATAATATCATCATGGACTAGTGAAAAATTATGAAAAACCTCAACCGCAAGTGCAGCATTCATTGCCTCAGTTGCCTTTTCCCCAAAGACTTCTGTTGTCATTAATGTTAAAACAGGTCTTAAACGTTTACCACCAAGTTTTAGAATATAATTTATTGGTTCGTAAAGATTCTTTGGTTCTTTATCCACCGTAAAACCTTCTAAATAACTAATAAAAGAGTTTTGATACACTTCAATATTTTGCATAAAACAAAAATAATGCTTTCAACATATTTTAAGGCAATGTTATCTATGTTAAAAAAATATTAAAACTTTGGAAACTTTTTTTGTTTTTAAAGTTTCCTTGAGTATGTTTGCAAAGAATTTAGAAACCTATGAAAGAAAAAATTACAGATAAAGCAGGCGACATGTTTTTAACATTCGGTTTTAAGAGTGTAACCATGGACGATATTGCTAGTGAAATGGGAATCTCAAAAAAAACCATTTATAAATATTTTGATAACAAAGACCAACTTGTAGATGAGACAGTAGCCTACGTACAAAAAGCAATTGATACAATTATTGATGGTATTGTAGCCAAAGGGTACAATGCAATTGAAGAAAACTTTGTCATAAAAAACATATTTAAAAACATGTTTAAAAATGCCAAATCGTCTCCGATGTATCAATTAAAAAAGTATTACCCAGAAACTTTTACCAAATTAATGGATAGAGAAGTTTGCACATTTAGTGAATGTGTAACACAGAATTTAGAGAAAGGCATTGCAGAAAAACTTTATAGGCAAAATATTGATAAAGACATGGTAATGAAATTTTATTTCATACTCGTTTTTGGAATACATGAAAGTGACCTATTTGATAAAAAACTATCTGAAGTCGTTAAAACAGAAATTAAAGTTTTAGAGTACCATACTAGAGCTATTGCTACATTATATGGTCATTCTATATTAGAACAAGAACTTCTTAAATACAAAGAAAATCAATCATAAAAAATGAAAAAAAATATAATAATTATAATAACTATTTGCTTATCCTTCTATAGTTTTTCTCAAGAAACATCTCAAAGTTTCTCGTTACAAGAAGCTATAAATTACGCATTAGAAAATAATAGGAAAGCTATAAATGCAGCACGAGATATTGACGCAGCAAAAGCACAAAAACGTGAAACTACTGCGACTGGTTTACCACAATTAAATGCAGAATTAGGCTATAACAATTGGCTAAAACAACAAGTAATTATTTTTGATATTGACAATGATGGAAACTTGGACGCAATACCAAATGGTGCAAAACAATCTATCACTGGTACAGCCACTTTAAGTCAAAAATTATTTGATGGAACTTATTTAGTAGGCTTACAATCTGCAAAAGTGTTTTTAGAGATATCTAAAAATGCAAAAGTAAAAACAGATCTCGAAGTAAGAAAAGCAGTTATTGAAGCTTATGGAAATGTGCTTTTAGCAAAAGAAAGTATTTTAATATTAGAACGTAATATAGAGGTTCTCGAAAAAAACCTTTATGAAACCAATAAAATTTTTGAAAACGGTTTAGAAGAGGAAGAAAGTGTAGAGCAACTACAAATCACTTTATCTGGTGTAAAAAGTAACCTAAACAATACAAATAGATTAAAAACTTTAGCATTTCAAATGTTAAATATCACTTTAGGCTTAGAAATATATTCTAAAACTACGCTTACAGATGATTTAGAAAATTTATCATCTCAAAACATGAATTTAAGTCTATTAGATTCAAAAGATAATGTAGAACATACAATAGATTATCTCATTGCTGAGAATGACAAAACGTCTAAGGAATTATTATTAAAACTAGAAAAAAGTAAAGCGCTACCAACATTAAACGCTTTTATTAATGGAGCCTATTCTGGTAATAGCAACAAATTTACTTTTACACATAATGATCAAAAATGGTTTGGATCTTCATTGTTTGGAGTTAATATGAACATTCCAATATTCAGTTCTGGTATGAGAAGCGCAGCAACCCAACGCGCTGCTATTAATCTTGAAAAATCTATTGAAGACCTAACAGAGGTAGAGCAACAATTAAAATTTAAAATAGCCTCTGCCAAAAGTGATTATAAATTTGCTATTGAAGATTATGGAAATAAAAAAGACAACTTAAATCTTGCTGAACGTATAGAACAAAAGAATCAAGTTAAATTTTTTGAAGGCATAGCTTCAAGTTTCGACCTAAGACAAGCACAAACCCAATTATACACATCTCAGCAAGAATATTTACAAGCCATGCTAGATGTTATTAATAAAAAGGCAGAATTAGAAACTGTTCTAAACGAAATACAAAACAATTAATCAATCAAAAAAACATGAAAATCATGAAACATATATTCTCATTCTTATTAATTACCATTTTTATTACCTCATGTAGTAGTGATAAAAACAAAACTGTTGAAGCCGTTATTGAAACAGATAACTTAGAACAGATAAGGTTAAAACGTGGTGAAGTTGTTGCCAAGCAACAAGAAATCGCTGAGCAACTTAAACAATTAGATGAAAGAATTGCTGTCTTAGACACTACCAAGAAAGTCCCTCTAATTACAACGTTCACAGCGAAACTAGATGTATTTAATCACTATTTAGAGCTTCAAGGAAATGTAAGTACAAAGAACAATTTGGTTGTTTTCCCTGAATATTCTGGGATCTTATCACATGTGTATGTAAAAGAAGGTCAGAAAGTTACTAAAGGACAAACTTTAGCAAAAATAGATGATGGAGGCATGAGCCAGCAATTGGCACAAGCTCAAATTCAAGCTAATTTAGCTAAAACTACTTTTGAGCGTCAAGAACGTCTTTGGAATCAAAAGATAGGCAGTGAGATTCAATTCTTACAAGCTAAATCTACTTACGAAGGGCAAGAGCAAGCTGTCAATCAAATAAAACAACAAATCGGAAAAACCATAGTACGAGCACCTTTTACTGGGACAATTGACGATATTATTACAGAGCAAGGAAGTGTTGTTGCTTCAGGTCAATCACAATTAATGCGAATTGTAAACCTAAACAACATGTACATTGAAACTAATGTTCCTGAACGTTACATTACTAATGTTACAAAAAACAAAGACGTAGAAGTCGAGTTTCCAATTTTAGGAAAAAAAATGAATGCAAAAGTGCGCCAGGCAGGAGACTTTATCAATCCAGCAAATAGAACATTCAAAGTAGAAATTGCAGTGCCAAATAAAGACAGAAGCATAAAGCCTAATCTAACTGCTAAACTCAAAATTAACGATTACACTAACGAGAAAGCACTATTAATACCACAAAGCATTATCTCCGAAAATGCAAATGGAGAACAATACATCTATATTATTAAATCTAAAAATGCAGATGGAGAAGGTATTGCAGAACGTATTATCATTGAAACAGGCAAAACACAAGGTGATGTTATTGAAGTTTTAAAAGGCATTGAAAACGGAACCGAAATTATTCAAGAAGGTGCCAGAAGTGTAAAAAATGGACAGACTGTAAAAGTATTAGATATCTAACCAAACCATTATGACTAAAAAGAAAAACAAAAAGAAAGTTGAAAAGGAATTTGGTTTATCGTCTTGGGCAATAAACAACAAAACCACTATGTATGTGGTCATGGCTGTTATGTTCTTATTAGGTATTTCAGCCTTTTTTGAAATGCCTCGAGAAAACTTTCCTGAAATAAAAGAAACCAAAATTTATATAAGTTCAGGTTTTTTTGGAAATACCGCTGAAGACATTGAGAAACTGATTACAGATCCATTAGAGGACAAACTAAAAACGATTAGTAATGTCGTTGAAATTACCTCAACATCTCAAGAAGATTATTCCATGGTGATTGTTGAGTTTGATGAAGGAGTGACAATTCCAGAAGCTAGACAATTGGTAAAAGATGAAATAGATTCTCAAACTGCAAGTGAAGATTGGCCGACCTTTAATGGAGCTAAAGTAGAGCCTAATGTTTTTTCTCTGAGTATGAGTGAAGAAATGCCTATTCTTAATATTAATATTTCTGGTGATTATACTGTAGAAAAACTAAAAGAATTTGGAGAATATCTTCAAGATGAAATTGAAAATCTACAAGAAATCAAACAAGTAGATATTCGTGGTGTTCAAGACAAAGAGGTAGAAATTGCTGTAGACATTTATAAAATGATGGCTGCAAAAGTAAGCTTTGATGATATCATTAATTCTGTAAAAGGAGGAAATTCAACAATGTCAGCAGGAAACCTTATTTCAAGTGGACAAAGACGTACCATTAGAGTTTTAGGTGAAATTGAAACTCCTTTAGAATTAGAGAATTTTGTTGTTAAATCTGAGAATGATAATCCCATTTATTTAAAAGATGTAGCTGAAGTGTCTTTTAAATCTAAAGACAGAACAACTTATGCTAGAGAATACGGTCATCGGGTTGTTATGCTAGATGTAAAAAAACGTGCTGGAAAAAATATGGTTGAAGCTGCAACTCAAATTTATGAAATTGTAGATGAAGCTAAAGCTGATGTTTTTCCTTCAGATTTAACTGTAACCGTTGCTAATGATCAATCTACTAAAACCATTGGGCAAGTAGATGACTTAGTTAACAACATCATTTTTGGGGTTATTTTAGTAGTCACTGTATTAATGTTCTTTTTAGGTTTTAAAAATGCTGTTTTTGTTGGGTTTGCTATACCAATGTCTATGTTTATGTCTTTAATGATTTTAAACATGTTTGGCTACACTCTTAACACTATGATTTTATTTGGTCTTATTATGGGGCTTGGTATGCTGGTAGATAATGGTATTGTGGTGGTAGAGAATGTCTATCGACTAATGGATCAAGAAGGCATGAGTCGTGTTGATGCTGCTAAAAAAGGAATTAGTGAAATAGCTTTTCCAATTATAATTTCAACTGCAACTACTGTGGCAGCATTTATTCCACTTGGTTTATGGCCTGGTGTTATGGGCGAATTTATGAAGCTTCTCCCTATAACTTTAGCAACAGTTTTAGGATCTTCATTATTTGTAGCTATATTTTTTAATTCTGTTTTAGTCTCAGATTTTATGAGTACTGAAGATAAGGATATGCCGATTAAAAAAATCATTAAAAATTCAATTATAATTGCTGTTATTGGCATTCTTATTTTCATTTTTGGTGGTGAAAATAGAGCCTTAGGAACTTTAATGATCTTTACAGCAATTATGCTTTGGGTGTACAGATTGTTTTTACGTAAATGGGCAAATGGGTTTCAAAATAAAGTTTTACCTCGATTAGAAAACTGGTATGAAGGTGTTTTACGTGGCGCTTTATCAGGTAAAAAACCATATTGGTTAGTTGCTGGTACATTTGCATTATTAATTGCTTCATTCATGTCTTTTGGTGCATCTGTTGGCTCACAACGGACAAAAATAGAATTCTTTCCAGACAATAAACCCAACCAAATTATTGTCTATATAGAATATCCTCAAGGAACAGATATTGAAAAAACAAACGCAATAACAAAAGAGATTGAAACCAAAGTATATAGTGTCTTAAACGGTTCAGAATATATGGATGGAGAGCACAATTTCTTAGTAGAAAGTACGGTCTCTCAAGTCGGCGAAGGTGCTGGAAATCCACAAACAGATGGTGGTTCTTCTGCCGAAATGCCACACAAAGGAAAGATTACGGCCTCAATGCGTGAATATAAATACAGAAAAGGAGAAGATAGTGAGTTACTGCGTCAAAAAGTTCAAGAAGCATTAGTTGGTATTTATCCTGGTGTTTTAATTTCGGTAGAAAAAGATGCTGCTGGCCCACCAGCTGGAGCTCCAATTAATATTGAAATTGAAGGCAACGATTATAGTGAACTTATTGCTACTGCCGAAAAAATGCGCGATTTCATTAACACCAAAAACATTCCAGGAATTGATGAATTAAAAATTGATGTTAATAAAGATAAGCCTGGAATGCAGGTTATTGTTGACAGAGAAAAAGCTGGTGAATTAGGTGTTAGTGCATCTCAAGTTGGGCAACAAATACGTAACTCTATTTTTGGAGCCAAAGCTGGTATTTTTAAAGAAGATGGTGAAGATTATGATATCTATGTGCGTTTTAATAAAGAAAACAGATATAATACAAGTGCTATTTTCAATCAGAAAATTACATTTAGAGATATGGCTTCCGGTCAAATAAAAGAAATTCCAATATCAACTTTAGCGAAGCAATCTAATAATTCTGGTTTTAGTGCAATTAAGCATAAAGATTCTAAACGTGTTGTAACTGTATATTCTGCTTTATCGCCTGGTTTTACAGATGCTGGTGCGATTGTAGCTCAGGTACAAAATGAAATGAAATCTTATATAGATTTACCGAGTGATATTAAGATCGATTATACAGGCCAAATTGAAGAGCAAAACAAGCAAATGGCATTTTTAATGGGTGCTTTATTTACTGGTTTGGGGCTAATATTCTTCATCCTTATTTTCCAATTTAACTCTATTTCAAAACCAACAATCATAATGATTGCTATTCTTTTGAGTTTAATAGGTGTTTTTGGTGGATTGGTGATTTCAGGAAACCCTTTTGTTATTATGATGACGATGATGGGAATTATTTCCCTTGCTGGTATTGTAGTAAACAATGGTGTAGTACTGCTCGATTATGCCCAATTACTTATAGATAGAAAGAAACACGATTTAGGTTTAGGAGATAAAGAATATCTAAGTAAAGAAGACTTATTCGAAAGTATTGTAACTGCTGGTAAAGCACGTTTAAGACCAGTATTACTAACAGCAATTACTACAATATTAGGTCTTATTCCATTAGCCATTGGTTTTAATATTAATTTCTTTAGTATGTTTAAAAATTTTGATCCAAACATATATATGGGAGGTGATAATGTTATTTTTTGGGGGCCTTTAGCTTGGACTGTAATTTATGGCTTATTGATAGCAACATTCTTAACACTGATTGTTGTACCAATTTTATTCTACTTAATCACTTTGTTTAAAATGTGGCTAAAAAGACCGAAAAACACTTCCGAAGAATTAACAACGCAAGAAGTTTTTAACATGGATCAGCGATTAGATGAAAATACCATTTAAAACGAATAGTTTATAAATCATACTAGTAAAAGCCTTTAATTATTCCAAAAGGTTTGATTAATAGCGAGAAAAGCCTTGACAATTGTTGAGGCTTTTCATTTATATAGTCATTTAACTTCCTTAAATTTGCACGATTAAAATTTCATTATGTATAGAAGTCATAACTGTGGCGAATTAAGAGCCGTTCATAACAATAAAGAAGTCACTCTTTCTGGTTGGGTACAAGGTATAAGAGATAAAGGATTTATGATTTACCTAGATCTTCGTGATCGTTATGGCATTACTCAACTTTATTTTGATGAAGAGCGTACTTCTAAAGACTTAATGGAAAAGGCTCAGAAGCTTGGTCGAGAATTTGTGATTCAAGTTAAGGGGACTGTGATTGAGCGCGCTTCTAAAAACCCAAATATTCCGACAGGAGATATTGAAGTTTTAGTTTCAGAATTAAATATTTTAAACGCCTCTTTAGTTCCTCCTTTTACTATTGAAGACAAAACCGATGGTGGTGATGATTTACGTATGAAGTATCGTTATCTAGATATTCGTCGTAATCCTGTAAAAGAGAGTTTAATATTTAGAGCAAAAGTAACTCAAGAAGTAAGAAATTACTTATCTGGAGATGGTTTTATAGAAGTAGAAACACCATATTTAATAAAATCGACACCAGAAGGTGCGAGAGATTTTGTTGTGCCTTCTCGTATGAATGAAGGAGAATTCTATGCTTTACCACAATCACCTCAAACCTTTAAGCAATTGCTTATGGTTGGTGGTATGGATAAATATTTTCAGATTGTAAAGTGTTTCAGAGATGAAGATTTACGTGCCGATAGACAGCCAGAATTTACACAGATAGATTGTGAAATGGCTTTTGTTGAGCAAGAAGATATACTTAATGTTTTTGAAGGCTTAACACGTCATTTACTAAAAGAAGTTAATGGTGTTGAGATTGAAAAATTCCCAAGAATGCTTTACGATGACGCAATGTGTTTATACGGAAATGACAAACCAGACATTAGATTTGGAATGGAATTCGGTGAACTTAACGACGTTGCACAGCATAAAGAATTTGGTGTTTTTAATAATGCAGAATTAGTTATTGGTATCGCTGTTCCTGGTGGGAATACATATACAAGAAAAGAGATCGATAAATTAATTGATTGGGTAAAGCGTCCACAAGTTGGTGCTTTAGGAATGATTTACTCACGCTGTAATGACGATGGAAGCTATAAATCTTCAGTAGATAAATTTTATGACCAGGATGATTTAGCAAAATGGGCAGAAGTTACTGGTGCAAAATCTGGTGACTTAGTTTGTGTATTATCTGGTGAGACAAACAAAGTAAGAGCACAATTAAGTGCGTTGCGTATGGAATTAGCAACACGTTTAGGCTTAAGAGACCCTAAAGTATTTGCTCCGCTTTGGGTCATTGATTTCCCATTATTAGAATTAGATGAAGAAACAGGTCATTACCATGCGATGCATCATCCATTTACATCTCCAAAACCAGGACAGTTAGAATTATTAGATACCAATCCAGGCGATGTAAAAGCTAATGCTTATGATTTGGTTTTAAACGGAAACGAAATTGGAGGAGGATCAATTCGTATTCACGATAAAGCGACGCAAGCAATCATGTTGAAACACTTAGGGTTTTCTGAAGAAGATGCTAAAGCACAATTCGGTTTCTTAATGGATGCTTTTGAATATGGTGCACCACCACATGGAGGTTTAGCTTTTGGATTAGATAGATTGGTTGCTATTTTAGGTGGACAAGAAACAATACGAGATTTTATTGCGTTTCCAAAAAATAATTCGGGACGTGATGTGATGATTGATGCTCCTGCTCCAATTGATGATGAGCAACTAAAAGAACTAAGTTTAAAGCTTAATTTAAAATCATAAAAAAAATCCTGCTTAGTGCAGGATTTTTTTTGTTAATTTTATAATATGACTCTTAACTCTAAAAGTCTATTTCGCAAATTTTTAATTTGGAGATATAAACATATTTCTGAACGCCAATTTGTGTTTATGCTAAGTATTTTAGTTGGCTTTTTAGCTGGGATTGGCACTGTATTACTTAAAAACTTTACTCACTATATCCCTCTTCTTTTTGAATTATCTTTTTTTAAAAATTACCAAAATTCATTATACTTTATTTTTCCAATAATTGGGTTATTTCTTGTTTACCTTATCAAACAAATTTGGTTAAAAAAACATATTGGCCATGGCATTTCATCTACACTTTATGCTATATCAAAGCTTGGTGGTATTATTCCAAAATATAATATTTATGCTGGTTTAATTACAGCACCTCTAACCGCTGGCTTTGGTGGATCTGTTGGGCTACAAGGACCTGCAGTTAGTATAGGTTCTGCCTTAGGCTCTAATGCTGCTCAGTTTTTTCATATGAACCAAAAAACAAGAATGCTTTTAATTGGTTGTGCAGCAGCTGGCGCAATGGCTTCTATGTTTAAAGCTCCTATTGCTGCTATTATTTTTGCTGTAGAGATATTTAGTTTAGATATTGCTTTTACCTCATTAATACCTCTGTTATTAGCATCAGTGTCTGCTGTTGTAACTTCTTATTTCTTCCTTGGAACTGATATCTTACTTCGTTTCGAATTAGCCGATAAGTTTCAAATAAACGATATTGGTTTTTATGTCATTTTAGCACTTATTACTGGACTTGCCTCTGTGTATTTCTCTAAAGTCTTTTTTACTATCACTAACTTTTTTAAACAATTTAAAAATCGTGCTAAACGCCTATTAATTGGTGGATTAGCTATAGGAACAATACTCTATTTTATTCCGGCATTGTATGGTGAAGGCTATGGTATTATGAATAATTTACTTAAAGGTGATCATTTAGCCGCAATTGGGAAGACTCCTTTTAATTTCGATTTGTCAAATATATGGATTGTAATAGGTCTACTTCTAGGTATTGGTGTTTTTAAGGCTATAGCTATGACAACTACGTTTGGTGCTGGAGGAGTTGGAGGAGTTTTTATTCCTACACTTGTTATGGGAAGTGCTTTAGGCAATGCTTTTGCAAAAATAATTAATAATATAGGGTTAGATTTCCAAGTGTCAGAATCCAATTTCACACTTATTGGTATGACAGGCTTAATGGCTGGCGTTCTACACGCACCTTTAACTGCTATCTTTTTAATTGCTGAAATTACTGGTGGATATGAACTTTTTGTCCCTTTAATGATAGTCTCTGCAATATCGTTTTCAATAACAAAATATTACACTTCACATTCTATTTACACATTAAAACTTGCTCAACGTGGAGAATTAATGACGCACGATAAAGATAAAAACGTGCTTATGGTATTGAACATTGATAAAATTATTGAAACCAATTTTATCACATTAAAACCAGAAATGAAACTTCGTGATATTTTAAAAAATGCGGTTGCAAAATCATCTCGAAACCATTTCCCTGTAGTTGATGATGAAAATAGGTTTCTAGGAGTTATTCGTTTGGATGACATAAGGCATATGATGTTTGATTCAGATCTTTACGACAAAGTTGATGCTTCTAGTTTAATGCACGGAAGTAAGGATATTATAACTTATGAAAAAGATTCAATGAATATTATTATGGAAAAATTTAAAAAGAGCGGAGTATGGAATCTACCTGTTATTAAAAACGGAAAATATCACGGTTATATATCAAAATCTAAACTATTAACCGCTTACAGGGAGCAATTGATTAATTTTACGTCATAATTTAAATTAAAAATGAAACCCATAAAAATTATAACCTTTATAGCCTTCCTTGCTTCAGTATCGAGCATCATTTGTGGTTTAACTTTAGATATTGATTACTCTCAAAAATTGATTGGTTTTGGTGTTATTGGTCTGTTTTTAGTTGTTTTTCCATTGTTTTCTTACTACAGATGGAAAGGTAAAGATGTAAAAGATTATATGCTAACTAAAGAAAACCTTGATAAAATGCGAGAAAATCAAAAGCGTTAAAACAATTTCATAGTTCTAATCCATCTCACCTCTTCTTCCACTTAGACCTTTGTTAATAAGACCTTACAAGAGTTCACTTAACACATTGATTTTCAATCCTAGAGCTTCAAAATAAAATAAAACAATTTATTAACATTGGAATTAATTTATATTATATCTTTGCACTTTAATTTTTATTTATATCATACATGACTGGAACAGTTAAATTTTTTAATGATTCAAAAGGATTTGGATTCATTACCAACGAAGAAACAGGAAAAGACATCTTTGTACACGTATCAAACCTTAATGGTGTTGAATTACGCGAAGGTGACAACGTAGAGTACGAAGAAGAAGAAGGAAGAAAAGGATTAGTAGCTGCAAACGTACAGGTACTATAAGTATATATCTTACAAAGTTTCAACGCTCAGCCTACGGTTGGGCGTTTTTTTTGTCTCAATTTTTAGAAACTTGTTATAAACTCTATTGGTAAATTACGCTTGGCAATTTTTATAATATAATAAGGTTGAGTCATTACACTTGTTGCAACTCCATTAGGTGCAATCTTAGTTATATTAACTATAGTGTTCTCAGAATTAGTAGTGATCGTTAATTCTAAACTATGACCTCCACTTCCTTTTACTTCATCAAATACAGCAATTATTGTATGTTTAGAGAAATCAATATTTGTTTCTTTAAAACTATCAGAAACTTTGTTTACTGAGTTCATTTGACTAATTAATTTATCCCAATCGTTTTGATTAGTTATAACGAGGTTTTGAGCAACAATACCTTCGCTACCAGAACCATAAAGATTTCCTTTTGCAATGACATTAAATTCGGTAGTTCTCATCTCGCTGTTTTCTTTTTTTGCATTTTCAGCATTAGCATTTTCCATATTGGTTTTACAATTGAAAACACAAAATAGCACAATAAACAATAGAAGGTTTTTCATTCTAATCATATCTTAATTATTCTGAATTGATTTAATTCAAATTACGCTTTTCAATAAAGAATCGTTTCATTAATTCTGAAGCTTCTTCTGCAAGAATCCCACTTACTACTTTCGTCTTTGGATGCAATTGAGTCCCTAAAGTTTTAAATCCACGTTGCTCGTCTGATGCAGCATAGACAATTTTAGAAATCTGACTCCAATACAAAGCTCCAGCACACATCTGGCAAGGTTCTAAAGTCACATAAAGTGTACATTTATTCAAATATTTACCACCTAAAAAATTCGCTACAGATGTGATGGCTTGCATTTCGGCATGAGCTGTCACATCATTAAGTAATTCCGTTAGATTATGAGTTCTGGCAATAATTCGGTCTTCAACGACTATAATTGCTCCTACAGGAATTTCTCCTTTTTCATAAGCAGCTTCAGCTTCCTGAAGTGCTTTTCTCATAAAGTATGTGTCGTCAAAAGAGTTAATCATAGTTGTAAAAGTAAAAAAACAACTATACTTATTATTATTCTATTTTAAAATTATCAATTATCGTAGCTTTGCCTCATGCATAAAGCATTGCTAAAACATATCAATCTCCCACAAGATTTACGTCAACTTAAAGCTGAAGAGTTACCTGTTTTAGCTAAAGAATTACGTGACTTTATCATCAATATCGTTGCAACAAAAGAAGGGCATTTAGGAGCAAGTCTTGGTGTTGTAGAATTAACTATTGCTTTGCATTACGTTTTTAACACACCAGAAGATTTATTGATTTGGGATGTTGGTCACCAAGCTTACGGTCATAAAATACTGACTGGTCGTAAGACTATTTTTGAAACTAACAGACAACTTAATGGTATTAGTGGTTTTCCTAAACGCAGTGAAAGTGATTATGATGCTTTTGGTGTTGGACATTCGTCAACCTCTATTTCGGCAGCTTTAGGAATGGCAATTGCCTCTCAACTCAAAGGTAAAAACAAACACCACATTGCTGTGATTGGTGATGCTTCCATTGCTAGTGGAATGGCTTTTGAAGGTTTAAACCATGCAGGAGTTACAGATGCTAATTTATTGGTTATACTTAATGATAATGCGATTGGTATAGATCCGAGTGTTGGTGCTTTAAAACAATATTTAACCAACGTTAAGAAAGGTACAGAGAAACAAGACAATATTTTTGAAGCTTTAAATTTTGATTATTCTGGTCCTATTGATGGACATGACTTACCATTATTGATTTCAGAATTAGATCGTTTAAAAACCGTAAAGGGTCCAAAATTTTTGCATGTGATTACTACAAAAGGGAAAGGCTTAAAACAAGCCGAACTCGACCAAGTAAAATATCATGCACCTGGGAAATTTGATGCCAAAACTGGAGAGCTTCCAACTCAATCTGCCTTAAGGCAGCCACCTAAATATCAAGACGTTTTTGGAGAAACTATTGTAGAACTTGCTTTAAAAAACGAAAAAGTAATTGGTATAACTCCTGCTATGCCAACTGGTAGTTCTTTAAAATATATGATGGAAGAAATTCCTGATCGTGCATTTGATGTTGGTATTGCAGAACAACATGCAGTAACCTTAGCTGCTGGCATGGCAACCCAAGGTATGATTCCGTTTTGTAATATCTATTCTACTTTTTTACAACGTGCTTATGACCAAGTGATACACGATGTTGCCTTACAAAACTTACCTGTAATTTTCTGTCTCGATAGAGCTGGTTTGGTTGGTGAAGATGGAGCAACACACCATGGAGTTTTCGATTTAGCATATTTAAATTGTATTCCTAATTTGGTGATTTTCGCTCCAAGAAATGCTATTGCTCTTCGAAATGTCATGTACACAGTTCAATTAGGTATAAATTTTCCTATTGCTATTCGCTATCCAAGAGGAAGAGGTCATATTTTAGATTGGAAACAACCGTTTAAGTCTATCGATATCGGAAAAGGGATTTGTTTAAAAGAAGGAAATAGAATTGCTGTACTTTCTATAGGAACTACAGCTAAGACTATAGAAAATGTCATTTCATCATTAGAACAAAAAGATGCTATAGGACATTATGATATGCAATTTGTAAAACCTTTGGATGAAGAATTATTGCATAAAATCTTTAAGAATTATGAAGCCATAATTACTATTGAAGACGGAACTATAGTAGGTGGTTTTGGAGCTTCTATTTTAGCTTTTGCAAATACCTATAACTATAAGCAAACTATAATTACGCTAGGTATTAAAGATAAATTTATAGAACATGGTACAACAGACCAATTAAAGCAACTTCAACAATTGGATGCATTATCTATAAAAAAGAAGGTTCAAAACTTACTCTTCACTCTCAATAACCGCTAAATCTGTTTGATTTTCAGGTTGTTCTATCTGAGCTGTATCTTGTATAGAAGGCTCTTCTTGTGGGTTCGAAATGTCGTCAATCATTAATAAGCAAGTCACTACAACCATGAAGATGACTAGGCCTCCGAGTATATTATTTCTCATAAGTAGGTTTTTTGAGGGCTGATTATGAGATAAATAAAACAAATTTATCGTTAAAAAACAAACTTATTCGATGAAATGCGCTTTTATAAAATATGCCCTTTCAACTTTTGGTGTAATAACATAGCATTAGTGTCCGATAGTTTTGAAATATATAGACAGACAGCCATTACGTTTTTATATAAAGAATCATTGGTCAATATGACTGTTTCGGGTAATGCATTGAGCAGTAAGTTATCGTAATTAGACATATTACCTTCAAAAGAATTGAATGCCATTTTACCATACGCATTCAGTAATTGATTCAAAATTCCATAACCAGAAATTTCTTTATTAATTACTTCTTTTGAGCGGTAAACATTATTCACACTAATATCAATAATATCTTTAATCTGTGCTTTATACTTACTAACATCTAATAAAGCGGTTTCAAATTCACCAGCTAAAATACCTTCTTCATGTTTCATAAAAAGAGAAGCGGCTTCATCAATTAAAGTTCCTATAGCCAAGGCACGAAGATAACTGACGCGATCTTCTGTGGTTTTTAATTCGGAATACTTCGTCTTATTTATGTTCTTAACTAAAGTAATTAAATATTCTAACGCATATTCTTCTTGAATAAGCCCAAGATTAATACCGTCTTCAAAATCAATTATAGTATAACAGATATCATCCGCAGCTTCAACCAAGAATGCCAAAGGATGTCTTTGAAAACTTAAATAGTCATTGCTTCGTTTAGTTAAACCTAATTCTGAAGCAACGTCAGAGAACATGTTTTTCTCACTTTGAAAAAAGCCATATTTTTTATCTACTATATGGTTTGTTGGCTTTTTAGGAAGGGATTCTTTTGGGTATTTCATAAAGGCTCCTAATGTTGCATAACTCAATCGCAAGCCACCTTCTCTGCCTTCTCTACTTTCAGTAAGAATTTTAAAGCCGTTTGCGTTGCCTTCAAAATCACATAAATCTTGATATTCATTATCTGTTAAGTGTGATTTAAAGTTTGCACCATCACCATCTTTAAAATAGGCGCCAATCGCTTTTTCACCTGAATGTCCAAAAGGTGGATTTCCAATATCGTGTGCTAAAGCAGCAGCAGCAACTATAGCACCAAAATCATTCATTTGGTAACCATGAATGTTTTCTAAATGCGGATGTTTTTCTAAGAGTAATTTCCCAACTTTTCGTCCTAAAGACCTACCAACAACACTAACTTCTAAACTATGTGTTAAACGTGTATGTACAAAATCGGTTTTAGATAAAGGGACAACCTGTGTTTTATCTTGAAGGCCTCTAAATTCTGAAGAAAAAATAATACGGTCATAGTCGACTTCAAAACCTAAACGGGTTTCATCCTGTTCTTTTCTTAATCTTTTATTGGTATCACCAAAACGTTTTAAAGAGAGTAATTGTTCCCAAAGCATAGTTTAAATCTTAGAACATGCAAGATAGATAAATTGGTATAGAATTGATTATAAAAAGCTTAGTTAGATAATAGAAATCTTAATGTTATGTAATTGTTTCCTTAATGCTAATTGACATAATATTAAGCTAACAGTTATCTAACCTTTTAATTACAAATCTTTAATTTTTGAATAACCTACAAATAATGTAATCATAGTTTCTTTGCACCAGTACTATTTTAAAAACTGATGAGAAGATTACACTTAATACTTACTTTATTTATCACCACAATCTCTTTTGCCCAAAACACTGGATCAATAGAAGGAAAGCTAACTGATAAAGAATATAATAACGAACCACTTCCTTTTGCTAATGTTGTCATAAAAGGAACATCTCTAGGAACAAATTCAGATATTGATGGTATATACAAGTTCGAGGATGTAGAGACTGGATCATATATATTAATCTTTAGTTTTGTTGGTTACGAAACCCAAGAAATTAAAGTTGATGTTGTATCTAGCAATGTTTCAACGTTAAATGTTATAATGGGAGCAAGTACAGCAACTTTAGACGAAGTTGTATTAGGAACGGTTTCTAGAAAAAAAGAAAGTGAAGCTGCTTTATTATTAGATCAAAAGAAAGCTGTTGAAATTAAGCAAAGTATTGGAGCAGAAGAATTATCTCGTAAAGGAGTTAACGATGCAGCTGGAGCGGTAGCAAAAATATCTGGCGTTTCTAAACAAGAAGGATCTAGTAATGTTTATGTAAGAGGTTTAGGTGATCGTTATCTAAACACTACAATGAATGGTTTGTCATTACCTTCTAATGATGTAAACAAAAAGAATATTGATTTAAACTTATTCTCTTCGGATATTATTGAAAATGTATCTATAAGTAAGGCATACTCATCTCGGTTTTTTGGAGACTTTTCTGCTGGTAACGTGGATATTTCTTCTAAAGATTATAAAGGCAATGGATTTTTCGACTTTAATTTTGGCTCTTCAGTAAATTCAAATTCAGCTGATAAGAAATTTTTTAGAAGCGAAGGAACAAGTTATTTTGGATTTTATAACAGATATGATAACAATCCTTTCGCGGTTGTATTATCTCATGGATTTGATCCACAACAATCTAATACACCTTTAAACATCTCTTTTGGAGGAGCCTTTGGTAAATCATTTAATTTTGAAAACGGATCTAGACTGAGTTTTTATGGTACTGGTTCTTTTGAAAACGGATATGAATACAGAAGAGGCTCCAACATAGATTACACAAACGTTGAGAAGAAGGCTTTTGAGGATGCAGAAGAGTTTGAATATTCTACTAAAACTACAGCAATGGCTTCTGTTAATTACAAAATAGACGACGCCAATTCAATAAAGTTTAATTCATTATTTATTAATAATGCAACGGACAAAGTTGGTTATTTTGGTATAGATGGCTCAGGTAGAAATAGAGATGCAATTTTAAATACTGATCAAGGTTTTTATCAAATGAATGTTCAATTTAACCAAAACCTTATCTATGTGAATCAATTGACTGGTCGGCATAAATTTGAAGAAGGTAAATATAATATTGATTGGGGAATTGGATATAACGTTGTTAATGCTCACGAGCCAGACAGAAAGCGTATTAGTATAGAAAATTATCAATTTGCTTTAGACAATGATGCTTCTACAACACCTACATTCTACAGTAATGTTGTATTTGATAATCAACGTTATTTTCAAAACATCAATGACCAAGAGCTTAATAGCAGATTAAATTTCGCTTATAATACAAATGAAAGCTTGAAGCTAAACTTTGGTTTTGCTGGAAGAGCTAAAGAGAGACAGTTTGACAATATTAGATATGGTTACGATATCGTAAACCCAAACACACCAGTTAATAATGTTAATGATTTAAATAGCTTGTTTTCTCTTGAAAATTTAAATATCAGTTCTAATAGCAATGGTTTGTATGAGATAAAAGTCATCAACAACATTCCTGGTTTAAGCAATACAAATAGACCTGGTTTACCAGAAAACACCTATAATGGTAAATTAGATATTTATGCAGGCTATATTAATGCCGAACTAAAAATAGGAGACAAATGGTTATTTGTACCTGGTATAAGAACAGAATCAATAGATCAAGAAATAGCTTACGATGTAATTAACTTAGGTGCAGCAGGAAACAATACAATTGGAGCTAATGAAACTATATACTTACCTAGTTTAAGCATTAAATACGCTTTAAACGAAGATCAAAACTTACGCTTTTCTGCAAGTCAAACAATATCTCTACCAGAATTTAAAGAAGTTGCGCCATTTGTTTACGAAAGCATTTCTCAACGTATAGGTGGCAATCCAGATTTATTAGGTCGAACTAACGACATTGCCTACACAAATGTAAATGATGTATCCTATTCTAAAATTTTAAATATAGATTTTAAATACGAATGGTTTATTAGTAAAACTGAAATATTCTCTTTAGGCGCGTTTTACAAGCAAATAAAAGATCCTATAAACCAGGTTGTCGCTTTCGATGCAACTGGTACTCAACGGTTTTTTAGAACAGGTGAGCAAGCTGAAATTTTAGGCTTTGAAGCTGAAATAAGAAAAAATATTCTTATGGATGACGAAAAAGAAAATACAAAACTTTCTGCAGGTTTAAACTTTACTTACATGCACACTAAACAAGATTTATATGAATCTATTTTAGGTACTTATAGCGTTAGTTTTAATAAAGATGAAGAAGAGTTACAAGGAGCTTCACCAATTATTCTAAATGCAGATATAAACTACTCACCAACCTTTGGAAACTATAAACCAACGGCTAACTTAATTTTCTCATACTTCTCAGATAGAATTGATGCGTTAGGCTCAGGACAATTAGGTAATGTTATTGAAAAAGGTATTCCAACTTTAGATTTTGTACTTAAAAATAAGTTGAGCAAAAAAATGGAACTAAACCTTGGAGTTAAAAATATTTTAAATCCAACTATACAGTACTTAAGAGAAGGCACATCTGTTGGAGATGTATTAGTGACTTCACCCAATGGAAAAGATGTAACAAACTATAAACGAGGACTTACTGTAAGTCTTCAATTCAAATATAAATTTTAAAACAAATTAAATTAATTAGAAATTAAATTAAACTTAGAAACAATGAAAAATAATTTATTATTAGGATTAGCAATTTTCGGAATGCTATTTAACTCATGTACTTCGGATGATACTGCTGATATCATTATTAACGATAACAGTGTCACCAACAATAATGGAGGTGGTAATAACAGTACTGAAGCCATATTATTATCAGGCACTTATATTGAAGATTTAACCTTAGATGCTAACAACACATACAAAATAGATGGAGCACTTATTATGACTTCTGGTACAACATTAACAATACCTGCTGGTATGGTTATAGAAGCTGTAGCTTCTGGATCTGATGTTTATATTGCAATATCTAATGGAGCACAACTTATAGCTAACGGGAATGCTAGTAATCCTATCATACTAACTTCAGATTCTGCTGCACCACAGGCTGGTGATTGGGGAGGGTTAATTATTTTAGGTGATGCGCCTATCAACTCAGTAACAGGTAATGCTACTGCAACTTCTGAAATTGCAAGTCTACCTTATGGTGGGACAGATATTACTGACAATTCAGGGATTTTAAGATATGTAAGAGTTCAGTATTCTGGTGGTTCCGCTGACGGTCAATCAGAAAATAACGGTTTCTCTTTTTATGGTGTTGGAAATGGTACAACTGTAGAGTACATTCAAGTATTTGAAGGCAAAGATGATGGTATTGAGTTCTTCGGCGGAACAGTAAATGTAGATTATGTATCAGTGGTTAACGCACAAGATGACTCTATTGACTGGACAGAAGGTTACTCTGGAATAATTACAAATGCACACGTAATTCATGGTGCTTCACACGATAAAGGAATCGAAGCAGATGGTTACAATACAGACATAGGGAATAACTCTAGCCCAATATTTTGGTCTAAACCTACTGTAACTAACTTAACAATAATTGGTAATGGTTCTGAAACTGGTAATGAAGCAATAAGGTTAAGAGCTGGTACTCAAGGTATATTTTCAAATATATTAATTGAAGGTTTTGCAGAAGGTTTTGATTTAGATGGAGATGCTGGATCAGATAGTTCTAACCCAACAGGAACTGGTGTATTAAATGGAGATCTATCTGTAACAGATGTAACTTTCACAGATGTGACACTTCAGGTAAAAAATGATACAGGCGAAACATTTACAGATTCAGATTTACTATCTGGTATTGGTAATGCTGCAGGTACTGACTTTGCAACTTGGGGAACAGGTTGGACAGTCGGGAATAATTAAATTTCAATATTTCACAAAACACTATGAGCAAAAAAGCATCCTAAATATAGGATGCTTTTTTATTTGTAAAATGTTTTTATTAATTCCGAATTGCTATAGATGACTCATCATCTTTTTGCCATTCAATAATGCTAACAATAGCATTATTCGTATAATCTATTTCTTTTAAAGTTTTATCTATCCAATAAAACCACTTGCCGACTTTTTTCCCATTATCATAATTCGCCGAAATACTCTTTTTACCTTCAGTATCAAAACTCAACCATTCACCCTGTAATTTACCATCTAAAGTGTAAAACCCTGTTTGGCTTACAACTCCATTGTCGTGATAATACGTTACATCAATTAAATTGGTGTCTTTGTTAAGTTCTAATTTCCTCTCTTGCTGAGCAAAAGAAACCATACTGATAAATAAAGCGAATAAAAGCAACACTTTTTTGTTCATAATTATGGGTTTTAAAAATTACTTAGTACTCAAAGATAAAGATTAGTTAATATTTAAGCAACAATTGCTTAACATTAAGTTTACATTGATTAATTAAACAACTTAAAATCAAGTGTTTAAATTCATTAATCCAATCTCTAATCTTAATGATTAGTTAATACTAAGATTACACTCTAGTCATACGTCGTATATATATTTACTTCGTCTTATAAGACCTATTAGTTTCGTATAATCTATTAGTTTTTGTCGACTAATTATCATGAATTCTAATGACTGCCTTTGGCCAAGGCAGTTTTTTTATGCCAAAACTTAACGTTATGGAAACATTCATAATTGAAATAAGTAAGTTATTTGTAGCGACAAAAACTAATACTTATAATGAAATTTAAATTTACTTTAGTTGCTATTGCCCTAATAGCTCTAACCTCGCTTAACTCACAAGAAATCAGTGATACTTCATTTGGTAAAGGCTTAATTAATTTTGTAGCCAAAGACAGTTCTTTTAGTATAAAATTTGCACCTCGTTTTCAAGTACGTTCTATGTCTTCTTGGAATCATGATGGCAACCAATATGGAAGCCCAGAACATAACTTTATAGTACGTAGAGCACGTTTAAAATTTGATGGTTTTGCTTATAGTCCAAAATTGAAATATAAATTAGAACTTGGTTTATCTAATAGAGATATATCTGGAGCTAATGAATTTAATAGAAATACACCTCGATATATTTTAGATGCAGTACTTATGTGGAATTTCTCAGGAAACTGGGAATTATGGGCAGGACAAACCAAACTTCCAGGTAATGTGGAACGTGTAGTATCTTCTGCTAATCTTCAATTAGTAGATCGTTCGTTATTAAACAGTCGTTTTAATATAGATCGTGATTTAGGTATTCAGTTGCGTCACAAAACTAATTTAGGTGATAAATTTCTAATGCGAGAAAAATTTGCAATTTCTCAAGGTGAAGGTCGTAATGTTACTGAAGGAAACGAAGGCGGATTGCAATATACAGGACGCTTAGAGTTCTTACCTTTCGGAACCTTTAAATCTAAAGGAGATTATAGTCAATCGGATTTAAAACGTGAAGAAAAACCAAAATTAATGCTTGGCTTTACTTATAACTACAATCAAAATGCTGTAAGAGAAAGAGGTTTTGCTGGAGATTATATGATTAGAATGGATGGTACTATATTTGAAACTAACCAGACCACAATTTTCGCTGATGCCATGTTTAAATACAATGGATTTTCATTTATGGGAGAATATGCTAAGCGAACTGCTGATGATGTTATAGCTACTGAAGCTGATAGTACTACTCCAACTGGTGATATAGTTTTAACAGGTAACGCGCTAAACTTGCAAGCTGGCTATTTATTTAAGAGTAACTATGAAATTGCGGCACGTTTTACTACTCTAGACTATGAGGCTGAGACTGGTGCATTACCAACAGCTCAATATACTTTAGGGGCTTCAAGATATATTGTTGGTCATAAACTAAAAGTGCAGTCAGACATAAGCTATACAACTCTAGATGGTAATGAGGATAACATTACATTTAGAATGGGCTTTGATTTTCATTTTTAAACAATAAAGAAATAACAATTAGGTAACATTTTACTTAAATACTATAAAGATATTTGCGAACTTATTTTAATTAAAGATTATGGATAATATTTACTTATTAATGTTAATTGCTATTACGGTTTTAGCTGTTGCTGATATTATTGTTGGTGTAAGCAACGATGCTATTAATTTCTTAAACTCTGCGATTGGTTCTAAGGCTATTTCGTTGCGCACAATTATGATTGTTGCTAGTTTAGGAATTTTTATTGGTGCTGTATTCTCTAGTGGAATGATGGAAGTGGCAAGGAAAGGTATTTTTGTTCCAGCTCAATTTGAATTTGGTGAAATTATGCTAATTTTTATGGCTGTTATGATTACAGACATTTTGTTGCTAGACTTCTTTAATACTCTTGGATTACCAACATCAACTACTGTTTCGATTGTATTCAACTTATTGGGAGCTGCAGTAGTAATGTCGTTAATAAAAATTAGCCATTCCGACTCGCATACTTTCTCGGATTTAGGAACTTTTATAAATACCGAAAAGGCAATTGAAATTATATCTGGTATTTTGTTGTCAGTGGTTATTGCATTCTCTGTTGGTGCATTAGTGCAATGGGTGTCTAGACTTATTTTCACATTTAACTATGAGAAAAAGATAAAAAACTTTGGGATTGTTTTTGGTGGTGTAGCATTGACTGCTATTACTTATTTCATTTTCCTTAAAGGTCTAAAAGGAACACCATATTATAAAGAGCTAAAAAGTGTAGTAGAAGGGAATGAAATTTATATAATACTGGGAAGTTTTATTTTCTGGACTTTGTTTTCGTTCATATTTGAGAAATTAACCAAAAAAACCATTTTGCTTGTTGTAATAGCTATAGGAACTTTTGGATTGGCATTAGCATTTTCCGGAAATGATTTAGTAAACTTTATTGGTGTACCCATGGCTGCTTATCATTCATACGAAGCTTGGGTTGCTGGTGGAATGGACGTTACCATGTCAATGGCGGTATTAGAGAAAAAAGTACCTGCTGAGCCTTATTTATTATTTATAGCAGGATCTATAATGGTATTAACACTATGGTTTTCTAAAAAAGCAAAAACTGTTGCAGAAACAGAATTAAGCTTATCTCGTCAAGGCGATACACACGAAAAATTTGAACCTAATCGACTTTCGAGAGCGATTGTAAAAGGAACAACACAATTATCAAATTACTTTGGTGTTATCATACCTGAATCAATTCAAAAAAGTGTTGGTAAGAGTTTTGAAAAACCAAACTTTATAATGACCAAAGATCAAAGTATCGATGCACCTTCATTCGACATGATTCGTGCTTCGGTTAATTTAATGGTAGCAGGAGTATTAATCGCAATTGCAACCTCAATGAAGTTACCACTATCAACAACTTATGTTACATTTATGGTTGCCATGGGTACGTCTTTAGCAGATAGAGCTTGGGGAAGGGAAAGCGCTGTATATCGTGTTGCTGGTGTATTGAATGTTATTGGCGGATGGTTTGGTACTGCTTTAGGAGCATTTGTTTCTGCAGGCATTGTAGTGTTTTTAATTAACTGGAACCCTAGAGTTATAATACCAATATTACTTCTATTAACTGCTCTTTTATTGTACAGAAATTACATCTCTCATAAGAAAAAATCTTCAAAGGTTGTTGACGAAGACAGTCTGACAAAATCAGAAAGCAGCTCCTTACAAGGTGTTATTCTTGAAAGTGCAAATAACATGGCTAATGTAGTGAAGCGAACCAATAGAATCTACTCAAATGCTATTGTTGGACTTGCTAGACAAGATTTAACTTTACTTAAAAAGAGTAAAAAACAAGTTGTAAAGTTAACCTCAGAGGTTGATGACTTACGTGATAATGTATTCTATTTTATTAAAAATTTAGATGAGTCTAGTATAGGCGCAAGTGATTTCTATATTAATATTCTAGGATATCTTCAGGATATGACACAATCTCTAGAGTATATTTCAAAAGTCAGTCACAAACACATTAATAACAATCATAAGAAACTTAAGTTCAGTCAAATTAAAGAGCTAAAAGAGATTGATGATAAATTGGAAATTTTATTTGAAGACACTAGAATTGCTTTTAAATCTGAATCCTTCGAACAAATAGGTGCTATCCTAGATGAAAGAACTGAAGTTTATAAACTTGTAAAAGAGAAAATTAAGAAACAAGTTGCACGAACTAGAACTGACGAATCGAGTCCTAAAAATACGACGCTCTATTTTAGTGTATTATTAGAAACTAAAGATTTAATTAAATCGACAATGAGTTTACTAGAAGAGTATCATAATTCTTTTGACAGTACTGTAGAACCTGCAACAATTACAGTTGTAGATGAAATTATTGAAAAACCAGAATCTTCAAAAAAAGAAGAATAAATAGATTTAATATTATAATTCTAAGCCATCATTTGAAATAATGATGGCTTTTTTATGTTGTTAAAGCAATCAATAAGAACCCTAAAACGACTCCAATAATAATCGTCCAGATAGTACTTATTTTGGTGTTAAACGTTAAAAATACAGCAACTAAGGCAATTAGAATACTTTGCCATTCTACAAGTGTCTCTTTTGCCATTACAAGCAATACAGCAAGCATAATAGCAACAGCCGCAACATTTACAGAATCTAAAAAATAACGTAATACTATTGATTTACGCATTCTCGGAATAAATGGATTAAGTATTAACACAAACAAAAATGAAGGTAAAAAAATACCTGTTGTAGCTACTAGAGCACCTGTAAATCCAGAAAGTTGATAACCAATAAATGTTGAAGTTGATAATACAGGTCCTGGTGTAAACTGGCCTATGGCGATTGCATCAATAAGCTCAGCTCTAGTTAACAGCCCACGAGTTACTAATTCTGCATCTAAATAGGCAAACAAAACATAACCACTACCATAAAGAATAGCTCCTACTTTTAAGAAAATTAAAAAGATTTTAATTGTAGATAATTTAGCTAATGTGGTATTTATTCCAATGAATAAAAGAAATGGTGAAATTGAGCTAAGGTTAGATTTTGCTTTAGATTTTATATAGAAATAAAGCATCCCTAAAACACCTGCTGTTAATAAAGCTATCACTTCATTTACACCCAAAAGGCTGACAATTAACACTAACAATCCTAGAATAATAAGCTCTGTACTTTTTAAGGCTTTTTTTCCTAGCTTTAAAATTGCACCTGCAATAATGGCTAAAACAGCTGGCTTAATACCATAAATAAAAGGTTCTACTTCTGGTAGCTGTCCATATTCTACATACAAATATGCTAAAATTGCTGTGATAATAGTTGCTGGAAATATAAAAGTAATACCAGCTACAAATAGACCAGCTCTGCCAGCTCTTTCATAGCCACAATGCATTGTCATTTCTGTTGAGTTTGGCCCAGGAATTAAATTTGTAGTGCCTATGAGATCAAGGAAATAATCTCTAGTCATCCACTTACGCTTTTCAATAATTTCGTCTTCCATCATTGCTATGTGAGCAGCAGGACCACCAAATGCAAAGCAACCTAATTTAAAAAACACTTGCGCTACTTCGAGCAGTTTTTGATTCATTTTTATGGTTAATAGTTTCTCAAAATTATTCACTATCTAAAAGTGGGTCTTTTTTCCCATAAAGAAGATCTGCAACATCTATTAAATTATCAATCATATCATTTGCATTCTCAAAATCATTGAATAAAGAAGAAGCCATATCAACAGTGATTAAATCCTTCCGAATTAATTCATCTATTTGAAGATTATTAGAATGAATATTGATTTTTGCTTCTTTTTTAAGCTTCACAAGTTTCTTATGATAGGTTTTATTTTCCTTTTCCGTTCTAAATAAATGAATTATACGTAATACCTTAACTGCTTTGTTTCGCAGCTTATCATATTCTTTTCTGATATATTTATTTTCTGAATCTAAATATAAAGTTACATTTCTACTCAACTCGTTAACATCCTTAATAATTTCTACCATTTTTCTATTGGCAATTATCAATTCTGATATTTGGTTATTTTGAGCTTCAGTCATGGGTAAACCACTCTGTGCCTTAGTCGCATAATTAATAATTTGACCATAAATATTTTTTACTTTAGTCGCGTATAATTCCCTGACATTAGCATCAAATAAAACTTTTGATTTCTTTACTATTTTTTTAACCTTAATATCCGATTTAATATCAGCTCTATGGATATTTAATGCATGTGCTACTATTTCAAAAATGGCATTTTTATACAAATACTTAGACTCTTTTATTAATGCAGAAATTGCTGTTTCCGGGTATTTTAAAACACTTTTAGTTAAGAATTTAGGTTCATCAATTTCTTTGTCTTCCTCATCCTTTTCGGGTACTAATCGTTCAACTAACTTTGCAATAGGTCTTACAAACCAAACCAATAAAAAAGTATTTGCAATATTAAACGTGGTATGAAATAAAGAGATAGCTACTGGAATAGCCGCAGCACTAACGTAAGGTGATTCTGAGCCTAGATATACAGCCAACCAACTCACCATTTTTAAGAACGGATAAAACAAAATCAACATCCATAAGACTCCCATTAAATTAAAAATTAAATGCGCTCGAGCAGTTTGTTTGGCCTTATAATTACCTATAATTGCCGCCAAATTTGCTGTAATCGTTGTCCCAACATTTTCGCCTAATACCATGGCTGCAGCCAATTCAAAAGGGATCCAACCTTGTGCAGTCATTATTAAGGTCAATGCCATTGTTGCACTAGAAGATTGAATAACTACCGTTAATAAGGTTCCTATAAGTAAGAATAATAAAATAGACAGATAGCCCAAATCTGTATACCGCGATAAAAATTCTAGTAATCCTGGATTATTCTTAATATCTGGCATTGCCTCCTTAAGAAATTGAAGTCCTATAAACAACAAGGCAAATCCAATTATAAAGGTTCCCAAGTTTTTAAGTTTCTCTTTTTTAAGAAAGGTAAAGCCAAAGCCAAAGCCTACTAAAGGCAATGCAATAGTGCTCATACTTACTTTAAAACCTAATATCGTAATTAACCATGCTGTAATTGTTGTACCAATATTAGCACCCATAATGACACCAATAGACTCAACTAAAGTTAATAACCCTGCATTTGCAAAGCTCACCACCATGAGTGTAGTTGCAGATGATGATTGGATAACTGAAGTAATTAAAAATCCTGTTCCAATGCCAAAGACTCTATTAGAAGTCATCTTAGCTAAAATAGAGCGCATCTTATTACCAGCTAGTAATAAAAGTGCGTCGCTCATAACTTTCATTCCAAAAAGAAAGACACCTAAAGCTCCTAAGAGTTGTAATATTTCGGTAAATCCGTATTGCATGTATACTTTGAGCTATTAAATTACTCTAAAGAACTTATAAAAAAAATAAAATGATGAAAAATCAGAATATTATTTGTAGTTCAACGTCCAAAAACAAACCTTCGTCGTATATGTTACTGTATTGAATTAATTAACATAAAACCAAAAAATGAAAAAAATTTCAATCCTTTTAGTGGCAGCAATTGTATTAAGCTCTTGTGTTTCAAAAAAGAAATACTTAGCCTTAGAACAAGAAAATGGTGAGATTAAAAGTCAACTAACCAAAACTACAGTTGCAAAAGAAGAATTAGAGTCTAAGTTTGCTAAAATCCAATCGAGAGTAGCTGTTTATAATTCTAAAATCAATTCTTTAAACGAAGATGTTGAAGGCTTAAAAATAGAAAATGACATTAAGTTAAACGTTAATGCAGACGGAACTGTGATTTCTAACGAAAGCAAACGTAGAATGCTTGCGACATTAGAAAATGTAGATGCTGCAAAATTAGCTGAAGCTAAAACATTAAAAGATTCTATGAACTTAGCTGTTCAGTATAATCTTGCAAAGACAATGAATACGACAGATTTAAACGAAGATGAAGATATTGCTGTAAATATCAATGAAACTGTAGTTATGATTTCTATTTCTGATAAGATGTTATTTAACTCAGGAAGTTATAGAATAAGTTCTAAAGCAAATAACATATTACAGAAGTTGGCAGATGTTATTAATTCTGAAGAAAGTATTGATGTTATGGTAGAAGGTCATACAGATTCTAGAAGCATAAATACCGAAAAAGTGTCAGATAACTGGGACTTAAGTGTATTAAGAGCAACGTCAGTCGTTAGAAAATTACAGAATAAGTATAATGTAAATCCGGCTCAATTAATTGCGTCTGGTCGTAGTAGTCACCAACCATTAGTTGAAAACAACTCTAGAGAAAACCGTTCTAAGAATCGTAGAACTCGCATTATATTAATGCCAAATATCGATAAGTTCTTTGCTTTAATGGAAGCAAAGTAAAACACAAATCTATCTAAACATTATAAAAAGCATCCTCCCGTAAAATTCGGCATTGGATGCTTTTTTTATTTTGTAAATTGTAGAAAATATCAATTTGTATGAAATCATTTTTCACCTTTTTAGTAGTATGCTGTTGTCTGTCAATTTATAGTCAAAACATCACCTCTATACAATTATTAGAAAATGCTATCAACTATCACGATGCAAACGATAATTGGAAACAATTTAATGATAAATTCACTGTGGTTATGACAACACCAAATGCACCAAAACGCACTAGTGTTATTTCCATTAATTTACCTGCTGAGTATTTCAGCGTAACAACCACAAGAGATACGATTACTACAGTCTATACTTTAACAAAGGATAAATGCACTATAAAATATAATGCTAAGGTTTTAGATAGCATTGCAGCTAAAGAAAAAAAGATGAGTTGCGATAGAGCTACGCTTTACAAAAACTACTATTCTTATTTATATGGTTTACCCATGAAACTAAAGGATGCTGGTACAAACCTCAGTGATAAAGCCGAAAAGAAAACCTTTAAAGGCAAAAACTATTTGGTTTTAAAAGCCACTTATGATAAAGCTGTTGGTAGCGATGTTTGGTATTTCTATTTTAATCCTGAAACCTTTGCTATGGAAATCTATCAGTTCTTTAAAACAAATGACAATGGTAAAGAAAAACCAGATACTGGTGAATATATATTACTCTCTGAAGAAGCTGTTGTTAATGGCATTAAAATGCCTAAAGTTAGAGCTTGGTATTATAATAAAGATGACAAGTATTTGGGCACTGATACTTTGGTTGCCGATTAAAAATCTATTTGTTTTGTCATGCTGAACTAAATTCAGCATGACAAAACATATTCATTTAGAACTAAAAAAGCATCTCAAAAAATGAGATGCTTTTTTTAATATTTAATTTAAGATTCTTGCTTTCGCAGGAATTTGAATTTAGTTAACCTTCACAGCTAGTACATTCCTTCTTTTGCTTAAACTTCTGTGCAGCATTCATACTATGTTGATAGTACAATGATTTAACACCTAGTTGCCAAGCCGTAACGTATAGTTTATTAATATCTTTAACTGGCATATCTGGAT
Source organism: Winogradskyella sp. (assembly GCF_016744625.1). GTDB lineage: Bacteria > Bacteroidota > Bacteroidia > Flavobacteriales > Flavobacteriaceae > Winogradskyella. Next base: position 3,169 of record NZ_JADGDZ010000006.1, on the reverse strand, counting down.
GTACCATAATATTTAACGACTGCGCTTGGTCAATGTGATTTTGTCTATTTGCTGCCTGATAAATAATAGTCATCTGGTCTATTTCAGAATAGGTTTTAAACACATCTTTTTCATGATCTGTAAGCTCTTCTAAATGTTGTACCGAACCATCGTAATCTCTGATGCTTTTCCAAACATCACTAGTATTCATTCCTTTATCCTTTAATAATTCAACTAAATAAGGATTCTTTATAGTTGTTTTTATTTTAGCAATATCCTTTACATAACTATTAGACCAAATTGGTTCAATACCTTGTGACACTTGTCCTAAGATAAAAGCAGAAGATGTTGTTGGTGCTACAGCATTTAATGTTGCATTACGTCTTCCGTATCCTTTTAATACTTCTGGCTCACCAAATAATTTTGCTAATTCTTCTGATGCCTTAACCGATTTTGTTTTAATAGTTTTAAATATTTCACTATTTAAATCAAATGCTTCTTTGCTATCAAAACCAACCATTTTAGATTGTAATAATGAGTGCCATCCTAAAGCTCCCATTCCTAAAGCTCTATTTTCTTTAGCGAAATTATAAGCTTTTTCCATGAACATGAAAGTTTGCCTATCATCTCTATCTTCAGAATCTCTATATACTTCTAGTTTTGTAATAAATTCTTCTAAAACAGCATCTAAAAAGTATACCATTGTTTCAACAGCATCAGTATCTTTCCACTTATCGTAATGCAATAAGTTTATTGAAGATAATACACATACAAAAGACCATCTGTCATTAGTTGGTAACATGATTTCTGAACATAAGTTACTTGCGTATATCTCATGTTTCTTATCTCTATATACATCTGGAGCAGTATTATTAGCGTTATCTTTAAAGAAGATATAAGGATAACCAATTTCACCTCTTCTTTGTAAAACTTTAGCCCAAATTGCTCTTTTATCAGTATCTCCATCAATCATTTCTTGCATCCACTCGTTACCAACAGTAACACCATGTGTTAACTCTTGGATTGGATTTCCTTCTGTTCCTATTTCTAAAAACTCATGTATATCGTTGTGCTCAATTGGTAAATATGGAGAAAAACGACCTCTTCTTACAGAACCTTGACTTACAACATCAACCATTTTTTCGAAGAGTTGCATAATATGTACAGCTCCTGATGATTCTCCGTTGTTTTTTACTGGTGCACCTCTATGACGAAGTTTACCGAAGTAACCAGAAGTTCCTCCACCTAATTTAGACATCATTCCTACTTCTGACTGTGTATAAAGGATATCTCCCATGTCATCAGAAATATGCGAACCAAAACAACTAATTGGTAAGCCACGTCTTTTACCAAAATTAGACCAAACAGGTGATGCTAAAGAATAATAGCCTTCAGCCATATAACCATAAAACTTATCTGCAAAACCATCAATGCCTAATATTTTCTCAGCATTATTGGCTATTTCTCTAATACGTTCTTCTGGTGTTGTGTCTTCTGTAAGGTAACCAGATGCTAAAAATTTGCGACTATTTTCTGTTAACCATTTTATCTCTGGTTCTTTATTAGCTTCTTTTATTGCCTCTTTTCTGGCTTTAATTAAATCGTCGTGCTTAGAGGTTTTTGCAGTTTCTAAATTTACTTTTTGTTCAAGGTTGGGATTAATGTGGTCATTCATAGTTTAAAATAGGTCGTCGCTAGTTATACTTTTTGTTCTTTTGCTATAGTTGATAGAACGCTTCACAAAGAAATCTCCATGTTTTGTTCCTATAATTTCGTCGTCAAACCATTCGGTTTGCTCTAATAATGTTTCGTTTATTTCAAATACTTTTTCGATGCCAATACTTTCTAATGAGTTATTAAATCTATTTTTAATAAACTCATTTATTACATCTTTTGGTAGAAATTCTAATTCACCTGCTTCAAAAATCCAATCTACAAGTGTACTTTCAGATTTAAAGGCTTCTATACATAATTCTCTTACAACTTCATTATGTTCTGCATCAAACCATGTTGGGTTTTCGTCCTTAATAATTCTAATAATATCAATTCCGAAATCTCCGTGAATTTGCTCTTCTTTTGAAGTTGCTTCAACAACATTAGAAACACCTTTAAGCATGTTTTTATGTTTGTTGAAAGCCATAATTATTAAAAACTGTGAGAACAAAGACACATGCTCTATAAAGAGAGAAAACAATAAAATAGATTCTGCATACTCCTTGTTGTCTTCACTTTTCGCATTCTTTAAAGCCGTTTCTAAGTAATGAACACGCCTCATTATTACTGGCTTCTTCTTTAAGTTTTTAAACTCATTATTAAGTCCTAATATTTCTAACAAATGTGAATAAGCATCGTGATGGCGCACTTCACTTTCTGCAAACGTTGCTCCTACCGATCCTATTTCTGGTTTTGGCATTTTATTATAAATCTCACCCCAAAACGATTTTACTGCAACTTCGATTTGCGAAATAGCAAGCATTGTATTTTTAATTGCATTTTGCTCTACAATAGTCAATCTTGTTTTAAAATCTTGAATATCGCTAGTGAAATTAAATTCTGAATGGATCCAATACGAATGTCTTATAGCATCTACATAATCATTAAGCGCAGGATACTCGTAAGGTTTTAAGTTTATACGCTTTTCAAAAATGTTAGTTTTTCTGCTTCTTGCTTGCTCGTCTCTATATAAAATATAAGCTTTTGCTACAGCCGGAAAAGAGCTTACCATCAATTTTTCTTCTACAAGATCTTGTACTTCTTCTACTGTTGGTAAATATTTATGATCTCTTCCTTTTCTTTCTAATAAGGTTTTTAAAACATCTACAGAGATTATATTGGCATCTTCCTTAGTACCATTTCCAACAGACAACATTGCTTTTTCAATGGCATTAGAAATTTTATTTAAAACAAACGGACTTGTTTCATAATCTCTTTTTATAATCTCGGTAATCTCCATATTTTTTTTAATCTTAAAGACTAGAATAGTCGCTAGAATGATACTTAATCATCCAATTTTAATTAGTAATTCCGTAAAACGTGTTATATTTTCCTTAAGAGGAATAAAAGGTGGCTAATTTTTAAAAACAGAAAAATCTATTTTGTTTTGCCTTCAACAAAGATTGACTTTTGTGTTTAAAAATGAAAGACTATTTTACAAACGTTGTCAACAAGTTTTTAACAAACTCTTGTAATG
>NZ_JADGDZ010000057.1 GCF_016744625.1 Winogradskyella sp. | reverse complement strand
TCATAATACTAAATTTTAAAGTTCATATAATAGACGTTTATGTTATGAAAAAGATGCATTTAAAATCATTTTTTTATAAAAAAAGCCTTTCAAAAAATGAAAGGCTTTGGTTTTATACTTCGAATTAGCTAATCAAAAAAAGATACTTTGACTTCGCTCAGTATAAGCGATTCACACACTTTTTCAAAAAAAGGAAAAAGTGGTTCTCTACTTACATATTTCTTCTATACTGTCCACCTACTTCGAATAAAGATGAAGTTATCTGACCTAAAGAACATACTTTACAGACTTCCATTAACGCTTCAAAAATATTCTCGTTACTGACGGCTTTCTGTTGTAATTCTCTTAATAGATCATCAGTAGAATTTGCGCTATGAAGATTTTCTAAAATTTTAATCTGATATTGCTTCTCTTCTTCAGTGGCTCTAATCACTTCCTTTGGAATCACTGTTGGTGATCCTTTACTACTTAAGAATGTATTTACACCAATAATCGGAAACTGTCCATTATGCTTCAACGTTTCATAATACAAGCTTTCTTCTTGGATCTTAGAACGTTGATACATAGTCTCCATAGCTCCTAAGACTCCGCCTCTTTCTGTAATTCTATCAAATTCAAGTAAAACAGCCTCTTCAACTAAATCGGTTAATTCTTCAATAATGAAAGAGCCTTGGATAGGGTTTTCATTTTTAGCTAAACCTAATTCTTTATTTATAATAAGCTGAATAGCCATTGCTCTACGAACAGATTCTTCTGTTGGAGTTGTAATAGCTTCGTCGTATGCATTAGTATGCAATGAATTACAGTTATCGTAAATGGCATACAATGCTTGAAGCGTTGTACGAATATCATTAAAATCAATCTCTTGAGCATGTAAACTACGACCAGAAGTTTGGATGTGATACTTCAACATTTGTGCTCTCGGATTAGCTCCATATTTATGCTTTAAAGCTTTAGCCCAAATTTTACGAGCCACACGACCAATTACAGCATATTCTGGATCGATTCCGTTTGAAAAGAAGAAGGATAAATTTGGTCCAAATTTATTAATGTCCATTCCTCTACTTAAGTAATACTCTACATAAGTAAATCCGTTCGATAAGGTCAAAGCTAATTGTGTAATTGGATTAGCTCCAGCCTCAGCAATATGATAGCCTGAAATTGAAACCGAGTAAAAATTACGAACGTTATTATCTATAAAATACTCTTGTACATCTCCCATTAAACGCAATGCGAATTCTGTAGAAAATATACATGTATTCTGTGCCTGATCTTCTTTTAGTATATCAGCTTGAACTGTTCCTCTTACCTGAGCAATCGTTTTTGTTTTAATATCTAAATAAACATCAGTTGGTAATACTTGATCTCCAGTAACACCTAACAATAGTAAACCTAAACCATTATTCCCTTCTGGTAATTCACCATTATATGCTGGTCTTTCTTTGCCTTTATAAAGTTTCGAAATCTTTGCTTCAATTTCTTTCTCAAGACTGTTTTCTTTAATATATATTTCACATTGTTGATCAATAGCAGCATTCATAAAGAAACCTAGCAACATCGGTGCTGGTCCATTAATCGTCATACTTACAGACGTCATAACATTTGCTAAATCGAAACCTGAATAGAGTTTCTTAGCATCATCTAAACAACAAATAGAAACACCTGCGTTTCCAATTTTACCATAAATATCTGGTCTTAAATCTGGATCGTTTCCATAAAGCGTTACACTATCAAAAGCCGTAGATAATCGCTTAGCTGGTAATCCCATACTTACATAATGGAATCTTTTATTTGTACGTTCTGGTCCTCCTTCACCTGCAAACATACGTGCAGGATCTTCACCTGTTCTTTTAAATGGATATAAACCTGATGTATAAGGAAATTCTCCTGGTACATTTTCTTGTAAACACCATTTTAAAATATCTCCCCAAGCTTGATACTTTGGTAAAGCTACTTTTGGAATCTGCGTATGTGAAAGCGACTCTGTATGTGTTTCAATTTTTATTTCTTTATCTCTTACTTTAAAAGAATAGATTGGGTTTTTGTATTTATTTACTTTGTCGTCCCAACCAGTAATTACTTCCCAATTGTAAGGATCTAAATTTAGTTTTACACGGTCGAATTCACCTATTAATAATTTGATAAAGTCTTGGTTCTCGACTACGCTCGAACTGACAGATTCTGAAGCAATTCCTGCTTTGTTTAATTCTGGTATAGCATCTAAAACAGATTGAAGTGTTTTATAAATACCATATAGTTTTTGAGCAACCTCAACTTGTTCGTTTGCTTTTTTATCATAAGCACGATTACTCTCGGCAATTTCAGATAAATAGCGTGTACGAGAAGGGGGAATTACAAATATTTTCTCACTCATTTCATCCGAAATATGAAATGTAGATTTTAAATCTGAATCTGCCTTTTCGACTAACTTATCCATTATCGCTTTGTAAAGCGTATTCATTCCTGGATCATTGAATTGTGATGCGATTGTTCCGTAAACTGGCAAATCATCTTGGTGAATATCCCAAAGATTATTGTTACGCATGTATTGTTTCTTTACATCACGTAAAGCATCTAAAGAACCACGTTTATCAAATTTATTAATGGCAACTAAATCTGCAAAATCTAGCATGTCGATTTTCTCGAGCTGAGTTGCAGCTCCAAATTCTGGTGTCATTACATATAATGCCACATCACTATGTTCCATAATTTCGGTATCAGACTGACCAATACCAGACGTTTCTAAAATAATTAAATCGTACTCAGCTGCTTTTAAAACTTCAATCGCTTCGTTTACATATTTAGATAGTGCTAAGTTAGATTGACGCGTTGCCAAACTACGCATATAAACTCTAGGAGAGTTAATTGCATTCATACGAATACGATCACCCAATAATGCACCACCAGTTTTTCGTTTTGAAGGATCTACAGAAATTAGACCAATAGTTTTTTCAGGAAAATCAATTAAAAAACGACGAACTAATTCATCTACTAAAGACGATTTACCAGCTCCACCTGTTCCAGTTATACCTAAAACAGGAGTCTTAGATGTTTTATTTTTATTGTGAATTGTTTCTAATGCATCCTTAGCAACTTCAGGAAAGTTCTCAGCCGCAGAAATAACTCTAGCGATTGCTTTTGGATTTTTTTCGTGCAATATATTTACTTCACCATTAAGTGCATCACCAATAGCATAATCCGATTGTTGTACTAAATCGTTAATCATCCCTTGAAGTCCGAGTTCTCTTCCATCATCTGGTGAATAGATTCTAGTAATACCATAATCCATTAAGTCTTTAATTTCTTCTGGAAGAATCACTCCACCTCCACCACCAAAGATTTTAATATGACTTGCTCCTTTTTCTTTAAGCAAATCAAACATGTACTTAAAGTATTCATTATGACCTCCTTGATAAGAAGTCATTGCAATTGCATTAGCATCTTCTTGAATAGCTGTATTTACAACTTCCTCTACACTTCTATCATGACCTAAATGAATCACTTCTACTCCTGTAGATTGAATAATACGACGCATTATATTAATAGCAGCATCATGTCCATCAAATAATGATGCAGCAGTTACTATTCGTACTTTATATTTTGGTTTGTAAGGTGCGACTTGTTCCATTCGTAAAAATATTGCTTAATTGAGCGACAAATTTACGGAATATTCAAAAAATTAATGCAATAATCATCAATTATCTAAAACTTAAAGAAAGTTAACATAGAAAGGTATTTTGACTAATTTTAGCAGTCCATTTAAGTCATTTTCATGAATAAAATTACACTCTTAATTCACTGTAAAGATCAGCCAAACATTATTGCTTCGGTTACCAATTTTATGGCCAACAATGATGGTAATATTGTTTATATAGACCAGCATGTTGATAGAGAGCAAAACATATTTTTTATGCGTTTAGAATGTGAGTTTCAATCTGATTCCTTTTCACTTGAAAACTTTAAAATTTTATTCAGCGAAACTTTGGTAGAAAAGTTTAAGCTTAAATGGCGTATGTATGCTGCAGATAAAAAACCTAGAATGGCATTATTCGTTTCTAAATACGATCATTGTTTGTATGATATTTTAGGACGTTATAATTCTGGTGAGTTATTCCTTGAAATTCCTTTTATTTTAAGTAATCATAATGCTCTTAAACCTATTGCTAATAATTTTAAAATTCCATTTTACCATATACCAATAACAAAAGACACTAAACATGAGGCAGAACAGCAACAAGTGGAATTATTAAAATCTCATAAAGTAGATTTTATAGTGCTTGCTAGATATATGCAAATTGTTTCTGGTACTTTAATAGACAAATACCCAAATAAGATTATAAATATTCATCATTCCTTTTTACCAGCATTTGTTGGCGCAAAGCCTTATCACTCGGCTTACAAACGTGGTGTCAAAATTATTGGAGCTACAAGCCACTACATTACTGAAGAGCTTGATGCAGGACCAATCATTGAGCAAGATGTGGCACATGTATCACATTCTTACTCTATTAATGATTTAATTGCTAAAGGAAGAGATTTAGAAAAAATCGTTTTATCTAATGCAATTAAGCTACATGCGAATAGAAAAGTTATGGTCTTTAATAATAAGACTGTTATATTTTCTTGATTTATAAAAATTCAACACTAGTTATTTTTCCTTAAAAATATTTGTTAAAAAAAATGTTAATTTTTTATTAATTTTTTATATTTTTAACAAAATGTTTATTGATATAACAAAAAAACTGTATTAACCATTAAATTACCTCACTTTAACGCATACCCTAACTTCAAGTTAATAGTGACTCTTGCTAATTACTAGTGTCTTATAAAACACGTGGGATTAATTTCTTACGATGAAAATAAACTATAACCATTAACTAATTTATTAATTCTTATGAAACAAAAACTATTATTATTAGTCTGCTTTATTGCTGGAATCGGATTTTCTCAAGCGCAAGACTTACCAGCGAATCCTGCACCAGGAAAATGTTACGTAAAGTGTATTACAAAAGATCAGTTTAGAGATGTTGAAGAAACTATCCAAACTTATCCAGCGTACACAACTTTAAAAGTTGTACCTGCTACATACAAGACAGTTGAAGATCGCGTATTAGTAAAAGAAGCTACAAAGAAATTTGTTTATGTACCTGCAACTTATGAGACTGTACAAATGTCTTACATCAAGCAAGCAAGTCGTAATGACTTAAAAGTTGTTCCTGCTACTTTTGGTAACGACTCTAGAACTTTCGAAATCTATCCTCAAACTTCAGGATGGGAATATAAAGTATTAGAAGATTGTCCTTCAGTAAATAAAGATGATTGTGTTGCTGCATGTTTTGTTGAGTATCCTGCTCAATCTACAAGTGTAGGTTTTACTACTTTATCATCTGATGCTAGCACAAATTCTGTACCAGTACCAGAACAAGGGGCAACTTACAAGAAGCGTGTTATTAAGACTCCTGCAAGAATGGATGAAATTGAAATTCCTGCTGAATACTCTACTATCAAAAGAAGAGTAATTGACACACCAGCTTCTACAACAACAAACACTATTGCTGCACAATACCAAACAGTTACAAGAACTGTATTAGACAAAAAAGGTGGTATTACTAGCTGGGAAGAAGTTGATTGCGAGTTATTAAATGCTACTCCAATTCCAATTTATTACGAATTAGGAAGTGCTAGATTAACTTCTGCATCTAGAAAAGTTATTGATGAAAGATTATTAACAATCTTAAATGATAAGCCAGTAAGTATTGAGATTATGTCTCATACAGATTCTAGAGGAAATGATGACTTTAACCAGTCTTTATCTCAACAAAGAGCTAACTCTGTAGTTAACTATTTAGTATCTAAAGGAATCTCTAGAAACAGATTATCTGCTAAAGGTTACGGTGAAAGTCGTTTAACAAACAGATGTACTAATGGAGCTGAATGTTCTGAAACACAACACCAAAGAAACAGACGTACTGAATTTAGAGTTTTAAGTAACTAAGAATTCGTATTTACGTTTATAATATAAAAAGCGCCTATATGGCGCTTTTTTTGTTTATGATATCTTATAATAATTCTTTATATAAAAAAATCTGCTTACTGTTAAAAATGTCTTATTAATATTGATTTAGCAAACAGATACATTAACGAAGTTAATTTTCTTTACATAATGTGAAAGAAACAGATACACTAAATCTAGAACTATAAATAACTAAGAATTTTGTATTCATTTATGACAAAACAAGCCTTTAAGGAGCTTTCTTTTGTATGTGGTATACTGGATAGGATATATTTTTCTTCTCTGCCTTTATTCCAAAGTTATCTTCAAGATCAGTTTGCATCAACTGGAAAAACTTATAATGAAAATCCCAATCGTGTAAGCTTAGACTAATTTCACTTTCATCTGGTACTATAACTGGCATATCTAAAACATAAGCCAATTGATAGGCCATATCTTTTAGAGAAACGTTATCTGCTTTAATTTGAGAATCACCTACTAAATACTTTGCATTATTCTTTCCCCAATCTATCTGATTTGTGTCCCAAAATTTAGGTACCTCAACAATTAATTTAATTCCATCGCCTTTACCGTATTTTCGTTCAACACTAAGACTCATTTCTGTTATAAGTTTAAATGCCAAATTCTCATTAGTGTTTAAAGGCTTCTTAAAATAAATTTCATAATTGGTATCCAAACCTTCGTCAAGCACAATTTGATTCTTATAAATCCTTGCTAAATAACCTACAATTTGTTTTAACGAACCTGTCAACTTTATGTAATTATCGTTATCTATTACTGATAATTCTTCAGTATTTTCAGTTAATGATTTTATTTCTATAGTTTTTACAGGCATATATTCTGTAGTACTTTCCTCTACTATAGAAACCACATTAAAAAACGATTCTAAAGACGCTTTAGATTTTTGCTGTCTCAAAAACCTAGAAACTATCTCTTTTTTTAAATCTGGTGCACCACCTTGCCACAACACTTTACCTTCTGCATTAAACAAAACACCTTCTGGCAGAGCTCTTACATTATAATCCTTAAATGTTTCACCATAATAGTCAATAGCAATGGCTAATTTCGCTGGTTTCCTTTTTAAAAATCGCTCAACAATTAACGGATTCTCTTTAGTAAGAGACACAATATATAGCTCATTAGGAAATTGCTTCTGTAAAACACCTAAATGTTCTTTTGCTGTAATACATGGTCCACACCATGTGGCCCAAAAATCAACAAAGAAAAGTTTATTATTATCTGATGAAGCAATCTTAGATTCTTGTAAAAATTCTGAAACTTTTATTTGACCATAGGAATAAGTTGCTGTTAGGATGCAAATTATAACTAATGAAAAGCGTTTGTTTTTAAAACAATTCATAATGGATTATATAATTTACTAATGGATAATCAAATATTGTGCTAAAAATAGCAATTTATCAGCATTGTTCAATATCTAACGTATTCTAAAACTTAAAATTGCTATTTTCTCTAGCAAAATGGAATCTACCACACCTATGAACTCTGTCTTTTAAAGGATAATTACCTTTTACACTAGAATACATCTAATTATAGTGAATAAGATTAGGTACACAATTTGAAGTGTGTTACAACTGTATAAATTATCTTTGTTAAAGATTTAAAACCTAAACTCATGATTAAAAGAATTTTTGCCCTACTTATTATTTTCAACTTAACTGCCTGTGCAGAATTGCAACAAGTTGTAAATTCATTACCACAATCTGATGGAGTTCTAAGTAATACTGATATTGCAACAGGTCTTAGACAAGCTCTAGATCTAGGTATCGACAAGCAAGTTTCTAAACTAACACAGAAGGATGGCTTTTTTAAGAATGAACTAGTTAAAATTCTATTACCAGAAGAATTACAAAAAGTTGATAATGCGCTACGAAAAATTGGTCTAAGCAGTTTAGCTGATGATGGCTTAAAAGTTTTAAATAGAGCAGCTGAAGACGCTGTCAAAGAAGCAACTCCAATTTTTGTAAATGCCGTAAAAGATATCACTTTTAATGACGCTAAAAATATACTTCTTGGAGAGGATAATGCCGCAACAAGCTATTTAACTACAAAAACTCAAACCGAACTTTATAATAAGTTTAAACCTGTAATTAACAATTCATTTAGTAAAGTTGGAGCAGATCAAATCTGGGCGAATTTAATAACTAGATACAACAACTTACCGCTAACAAATAATGTTAACCCAGATTTAACTGATTATGTTACAGGTGAAGCTTTAAAAAGTGTTTACACTATGATTGCAGTTGAAGAAAAGGAGATTAGAGATAAAGTATCTTCACGTACTACGGATTTATTGAAAAAAGTGTTTGCACTCCAAGATTAAGTCGCTAAATTCTTACTTCTAGATGAGCCCTTTGTCTTATAGCTTACTTTTTTTTGTGAAAATCGTTTTCGTATTGTATTATTTAGTAATTTAATGTTTTTAAATATTAAATTTTTTGTTGTGCATAATTCGGACAAATTGCTCCAAAAGAAAAGTAAGCTTAATGAAAAGTACCTTCGACTTATTGAAGATGCTTATAATTTAAGACAAACAGATCATGCATTAAGTGATTTTTCGGAGTATAAAGCCACTAAAATCCTTTATAAAATCAATAAATTAAAATTTGTTGTTGGAGATACGCAACTGCAAGCGAATTAGATTATTCCACCTTTTTATATAAACCATCAAAGGCTATTGCGATTTCTGCACCTTCTGTAATAGTTTCCCAATATTGCCTAACAGTCCCATCTTCATTTGCAGTCCAAGTGACGCGATGAAAAAATGATTTTCCATCTGCATTAGTTTCATCATCAGTGCGCAAAATCATTTGGTTTCCAATTTTATTTCCTTTTAGATGTAAACTCTGCCCTTGATTATCAACCCAAATTTGCTCCCATTGCTTGGCCTTGTAGTTGTAAAAGTTATTGCTTGTTCCTGTATAGCCTGGACTAGCACTTATCCAATTTTCTTGTAAAATGCAATTATCTTGAACCTTTTCTATTCTATTTTCGCCAGCTTTAGAACCATCAGGATTTGCAACTTCCCAAGTACCAATCCAAAAATCGAATTCTGCATGTTTCTCTGTACAACAATTGCACTTTTTGGTTTGTGCGTTAATCGAAAACGCAAAAATTACTAGTGTAAATAATACGAATAGCTTTTTCATAATTGGTTATTTTACCTCAAGTTATTAAACTACATTTAACTATATGCTAATATTAGCATAACATTTAATATTAAGAAAGTCAGCATCTTTGCAATGTAATAAGATGAGTTAGATAAATCTTAGAATTGATTATTAGCAAATTACTAAGTCGATATTTTAGTTAGGTATCGGCTTTTTGTATGCTTGTTAATGTAGCTTTTCAAAACATTTAAAAGACTTTAGCAATCGACTTCCATACCAAGAAAAAAGCTCACCATCAACAATCTTAATAGTCTTTTCTGGGAATTGCGACTTTAATTTTAAAATATGCTCATCTTTAAAAGGAAAAGGTTCGCTAGACAGAAAAATAAGATCTGCTTCTTTTAATTTTGAATTATCTAAATCAATTTCAGGATAACGTTTTTCATCTTTAAAAGCATTCTGAAATCCAGCTTCGTTAATCATCACATCTATAAAAGTATCTGAAGCTGCGACCATCCAAGGTTTTTTCCAGATAAAATAAGCAACTTTAAATTGCTGCTTTTTTTTTATTTTGCTTTGAAATTGCTTCCGTTCATTTTGAATATTAAAAATTATACTTGAAGCCTTCTCTTCTACCTTAAAAATCTCACCATACATTTTAATAAGTTCATATGATTCTTTAAGATTATAAATATCACTGATATGAATTGGAGCAATTTTTTCCAGTTCATCAATAATAGCTTTAGTGTTTTCTTCTTTATTACAAAGAATAATATCTGGTCGAAGCGCTTTTATTTTATCAATATTAATCTGTTTTGTACCACCAACAACTGCTTTAGACATTCTAAGGTGCATTGGGTGGATACAGAATTTAGTCACACCAACAATTGAATCTTCTAGATCTAAATCGACTAGTAATTCGGTTTGAGATGGTACTAATGAGATTATTCGTTTTGGTGTTTTATTAAGTTGAAGTTCTCGGTTTAGTTGGTCGATATACGTCATTGAAAAGAAAATTTATTTTCTGTGGCAATCTCATCAAAACAAACAAATTCCCACGTCATACTTCCTCGGAATGACGGTTCAATTCAACAGCCATTTGCAGTTGTAATTCCTCAGCCTTTTTAGCAGCAGCTTGTGCAAAATCGTCTTCTTGAGATGCATAAATAATTCCTCTAGACGAATTGATTAATAAGCCAACAGAATCATTCATTCCATATTTACAAACATCTTGAAGATTTCCACCTTGTGCTCCAACACCAGGAACTAACAAAAAGCTATCTGGAACAATCTTACGAATATCAGCGAAGTACTCAGCTTTAGTCGCACCAACTACATACATAAGATTTTCTGAATTTTTCCAAGATTTAGAAGTCTCTAAAACCTGCTTATATAATTCTACACCATCAACCGTTTTTGTCTGAAAATCAAACGCTCCTTGATTAGATGTTAAGGCTAGAAGAATAGTGTGTTTATCTTCAAAGGCTAAAAAAGGTTCTACAGAATCCTTTCCCATATAAGGCGCAACTGTTACACTATCAAACCCTAAATCTTCTAAAAAAGCTTTAGCATACATAGTACTAGTATTACCTATATCACCTCGTTTAGCATCTGCAATAGTGTAAATTTCAGGGTGATTTTCATTAAGATAGTTTATGGTTTTCTCTAAAGCTTGCCAACCTTTAATGCCGCAAGCTTCGTAAAAAGCTGTATTTGGTTTGTAGGCAACACATAAATGATGTGTCGCATCTATAATTTCTTTATTAAAAGCAAATATTGGATCGTCTTCTTTTAATAAATACTTTGGAATTTTATTTAAATCCACATCTAATCCTATGCAAAGGAAGGATCTCTTTTTGTGGATTTGGGTTGATAGTTGTTGTGTTGTCATATTATAAAAAAAGCCTCAATAGAGGCTTAAATTTAAATTACATCATCATTAGCTTTCAACAGCTCCGTGTTTTCTGCTAACATTAATTCGTCAATAATTTTTTGAATATCACCATTAATGATATTAGATAAATCGTATAGTGTTAAGCCAATTCTATGATCGGTTACACGGCCTTGAGGATAGTTGTACGTCCTAATCTTGGCACTTCTGTCTCCAGAACTCACCATACTTTTACGTTTCTCAGAATCTGCAGCTTGTTGTTTTGCCAACTCTAAATCATATAAACGAGAACGCAACACCTTTAAAGCTTTCTCTAAATTCTTATGTGATGATTTCTGATCTTGGCAACTTACAATCATACCAGTTGGTTCGTGATGTAGCTTAATTGCCGAATATGTCGTGTTCACCGACTGACCACCAGGACCCGTTGATGTTGTGCGCTCAATACGCACTTCAGTCATATCTAACTCATAATCAAATTCTTCTGCCTCTGGCAATACCATAACAGTTGCAGCACTTGTATGCACGCGACCTTGAGTTTCTGTTTGAGGTACACGCTGTACACGATGTACACCAGCTTCAAATTTTAAAGTTCCGTAAACATCGTCACCAGATACTTCAAAAATGACTTCTTTAAAGCCACCAGACGTTCCATCACTTTGACTCACAACATCTACTCTCCAATTTTTATCACTACAGTACTTAGAATACATTCTAAATAAATCACCTGCAAAAATACTGGCTTCATCACCACCTGTACCTGCTCTAACCTCAACAACGACATTTTTAGCATCGTCTGGATCTTTTGGTATAAGCATAAACCGAATATCTTCTTCAAGTTTATCTATAGTTTCTTTAGCTTCATCGAGTTGCATTTTTGCCATCTCTACCATTTCTGCATCAGAACCATCTGCTATAATTTCTTCGGCTTCAGCTACATTACCTAAAGCTTCTTTATAAATATCACCTTTATCTACAATTAATTTAAGATCCTTATATTCTTTCATCAGCTTAGTATAGCGCTTTTGATCTGATATAATATCTGGTTGTATAATAAGGTCATTCACCTCATCAAACCGTTGCTTAATTATCTGTATTTTCTCTAACATCTCTCTTCAAAAATTGAATTTCAAAAATACGCTTTTTTATGGATTTTGAAACGCCACTTATGAGTACATATCAACATTCAAAAAATAAATTACCCAAAACAAACGTTACTCTATTAATATGCAGAGACTCCTAGCTATACTTGCATTTTATAAACCGTTTGTAGTTTCGTCTTTTATTGTAACCGCTATTATTGGATTTTTTAATCCGCATTTAGCACCAGCAATAGTAACCAAATTATTCCTTACGGTTTTTGCATGGTATTATGTGAGTGAAACGCCAAACAAACGTAAATTAACCTTTTATAAGAATATTGGGATTTCGCCTTTAAAGCTATTTTCCTCTATGTTTATTGTGGACTGTATATTAACTGTTGGATTCTTAATTGTGTTTAAAGAGTTTACATGATTTTGCTCTGAGACTTTGAAACGCAAAGAAAAATCATAGATTACGAATTATTATAAATAAATGATATTTGAATTAGATAATGTAGAACTTTACTTTAAAAACAAACGTATTTTAAATGGTATTTATCTAAAAGCCGAAACTGGAAAAGTAACAGCTATTTTAGGCAGAAACGGCTGTGGAAAAAGTAGTTTACTCAATATTGCTTTCGGAAATTTAAAACCAAAGTACATGTTGATACGACTAGACAATAAACCGCTATTAAAACCACTTTATGCAACTGAAATTGCAAAGTATCTACCACAATATAGTTTTATTCCAACAGGAATGAAGTTATCTCGTGTATTTAAATTATTTAATTTAAATTGGCTTCTTTTCGTCGAAAAATTTGAAGCATTTTCAAACTATGAACATTTGAAAATTAAAGTATTATCTGGTGGAGAAAGACGATTAATTGAAACTTACATCATTTTGAAAACAAATAGTCAAATTGTAATTTTAGACGAGCCGTTTTCACATTTATCACCTTTTCATATTGAAAGCGTAAAGCAATTGATTACTGAAGAAAAGAAACAGAAAATCATTATAATTTCAGACCATATGTACAGACATATCATTGATAGTTCTGATTCTATCTATTTATTACAAAATGGCACAACAAAAAAGATTGAAAGTCTAACAGAGCTCGAAGACTACAACTATATAAATGAAGGCTGTCTTTAAATAAACTACGGAGTTGTTGATTTTATAATATTATCTAAATCTACAACCACACCAACACCTAAAATTTGCTTCCATTGTAGTTTTGGACCAGATATCACAAACTCCTCATTGGTTGTCTCGTTACTCTCAACCTCAGTTTTAATATCATTGTCATACCTAAGATGCGAACCAAGTGTTGCCTTTACATATTTATTGACTTTCATGTCTAGATTAAGACCCCATTCAATATCTATGTTACCAAAACTATTTATATAATCTGTGTATAATCGTAATAGACTAATTACTTTTATATTTTCAAATACTTCTTCTTCGTATTGGTTTGTCAATAAAACACCCGACTCTTGCCTTACTTTTTTTTCCACCTCTAAGAATACTTCCTTCTAAATCGTAAATCGCTGGATTAACCCCAAAGACACCTTGATTTGCCAAATCATTATCTAAAACAAAAGTTGTCTTTAAAGTAAATGGAGATACATAAATGGACATTCGATCAATATGCCTACCATATTCCATTCCTATTCCAAAAAACATATAACTAGGAGCAAAAATCTTTGATATCGGCTCATCTCTATTCGGATACTTAAACCCTTTAGCAAATTGTGTATTAAAACTAAACCTAGCTGAATAAAACCAATTACTTTCAGGATTTTTTTCTAAACCAACATTAGAAATCACTTCAATGACATCTTCTGTTTTTCTCAAACCCTTATCTTCTTGCTTATTTAAACCA
The DNA here is from genome assembly GCF_016744625.1 of Winogradskyella sp. Taxonomy (GTDB): domain Bacteria; phylum Bacteroidota; class Bacteroidia; order Flavobacteriales; family Flavobacteriaceae; genus Winogradskyella. Next base: position 8,198 of record NZ_JADGDZ010000057.1, on the reverse strand, counting down.
TAACGTAAATTTAAGCTAGAATTCCAAAACCATCGCTCTTGCTTGTATTTTGCAAATGCTTTTCCTGTTACAATTCCCGAAATTGAATTGGTACCACCAGCATTCCAATTTGTAAAAGAAACTTGATTGAGATATAAACCCACTTCCTTTTTAGTGCGCCATCCTAGTTGAATATCATCACTTTTTTTCTTATGAAAATATAAAGAATCTGGTTGTGCCACTAGCAGACTTGAGCTTAAGACAAATAAGCTCAAGAATAATTTTTCATGTTTAAAAGATTAATAAACAAATGTACCGTATTCGCTTTTTATAGTTAACTTCTTTTGGTTTGAAGCTTCTACTCTTCCAACGATTCTAGCATCTACATTAAACGACTTTGAAATGGCAATAATATCTTCAGCTATTTCTGGCTTTACATATAATTCCATTCTATGCCCACAATTAAAAACTTGATACATTTCTTTCCAATCGGTTTTGGATTGCTCTTGTATCAATTTAAACAATGGTGGAATAGTGAACATATTGTCTTTTACAATATGAAGGTTATCTATAAAATGAAGAATCTTGGTTTGAGCTCCACCACTACAATGTACCATACCATGAACAGAATCACTCGTGTACTTGTTAAGAATTGCTTTAATAATTGGCGCATACGTTCTTGTTGGAGATAACACCAACTTACCAGCATCAATAGGCGAATTATCAACACTATCTGTTAATTTAGTCTGACCAGAATACACTAAATCATCCGGAACAGCAGCATCAAAACTTTCAGGATATTTTTTTGCCAAATACTTAGAAAATACGTCATGTCTAGCTGAAGTCAATCCATTGCTTCCCATACCACCATTATATTCTTTTTCGTAAGAGGCTTGACCAAATGATTCTAAGCCGACTATAATATCTCCTGCTTCAATATTAGCATTATCAATAACGTCACTTCGTTTTATACGCGCTGTTACTGTAGAATCTACAATTATTGTTCTTACCAAATCACCTACATCGGCAGTTTCGCCTCCTGTAGAATGTATTGTAACACCAAACGACTTTAAATCTTCAATTAATTCTTCAGTACCATTTATGATTGCAGATATGACTTCACCTGTAATTAGGTTTTTATTTCTACCTATGGTTGAAGATAGCATAATGTTGTCAGTAGCACCTACACATAATAAATCATCAATATTCATGATTAGAGCATCTTGTGCTATGCCCTTCCAAACGGAAGTATCTCCAGTTTCTTTCCAATACATGTAAGCTAAAGACGATTTAGTACCAGCTCCATCTGCATGCATTATTAGACAATAGTCACCATCATTAGTTAAATAATCTGGCACTATTTTACAAAAAGCTTTAGGAAATAACCCTTTATCTATATTTTTTATCGCGTTATGGACGTCTTCTTTTGAAGCCGAAACACCACGCTGTGCATATCTTTTGCTAACAGAATTACTCATTGGAGATTATTAAGATTGGTTTTATACCAAAAAAAGTTTAAAATGACCGATTGTTTGGTGTTGCAAAAGTAAGAATTGCATTGAATTATTTCACTAAATTAGACTGAATTACTGTATCTATATAACTTAATAACTCTTGTTTTCTCTTATTACCACCAAAATATAGATTTATCCCGAGTCCTAACCTAAAGAAAGTATCATCACTTTCACCTGCAATTAAACCATCTAATTCATCTGAAAATGCATGATTATACTCTCCAAATAGCTTAAGGCCTAAACCATCCGTTACAATATACTCAATACCAATAGCTCCTTGTGCTTTAGCAGCTGTAGTTTCAAAATAATTTGCGGCATTATAACCGTATCCTGCTTGAATAAACGGGGTGAATTCTTCATAAGGGTTAAAAAGATATTCTATATTCAAGTCAAATGACATAAATCCCTCATTATAAAGGTCTCTGAATGCTACATTATACTTATTATAAGTAAAGTTTATATTGAGATGATCTGTGATATGACGTTTGTAACCTAATTTAAAATAGAGTTCAAATTCTGCATCTGTAAAATCCCCATTAATAACAGAAGTTCCTATGGCTGCATCAATTGCGTTTGTTCCTCGATAATCGTAAAACGATAATTTACTGTATAATTCTTTGCTATCTTGAAGGTTTTGTTCTTGAGCACAAATAGTATTTATACTAAAAACAGTTAAGAACACACTTATTACAAGGTGCTTATATTTGGTATTCATATAACCTTTATTAGAAATAAGTTTACTTCTCGGAAGATTATGGAGCGTCGCAATATAGAAAAATAATCCTTAAATCATAATTACATCTTGTAATTATAAGAAAAAAAAAGATAAAACCGATGTTTCGATTTTATCTTTCTTCTCTAACAGGTAATTAATACCCTATAGTGTCATCTTAATTTCTTAAGATTCTGCTTGTAGCTTTGACTGAATATTTACAACGTCATCTTTAGTAACATTATTCAAGTCTTCTGAATTGTCCTGTGAAAGAATTAAAGTTGCACCTACAAGAATAGCTACACTAAGTAGTAACTTCTTCATTTTTACAAATATTGATTAATAGCCCTACAAAAATACTACATAAACTTCTTTCAGAAATGGTTAATTCTACTTTTTTGACTTGAAAGCACTGGCTTTTCGACAACTAGTTTAATGTCATCGATAAACGACATGAAAAACGAATTTTACGCATATCTATGTACGTATTAATACGAACGATTTAATCTTAAATCAGGCCAAAAACAACATTAAAAGTCATTTTTTTCAGCTTAATCTTATTACTTAGTAAACAAAAGCTCCCTATATTTAGTCAATGGCCATAGCTCATCGTCTATCATTATTTCCAATTTATCGCAGTGGTATCTTATATCTTCAAAGAGTGGTTTTACTTTAGTGCAATAACCCTCTGCTTTCTTTTCAATATCGATAGATTTATTACAAGACTTACGAGCTTCAGTCATTTTAGTTACCAATGAATTAATAGCTTCAATATGTTCTGAAATTTCTTCTATTAAGGCAAGTTGTTCTTTTGCAAGTCTTTTGAATTTATCACCATAAATAGTCTTCAACCCTGTTACATTCTCTATTAATATATTTTGATAACGAACAGCTGTAGGTACAACATGGTTACGAGCAATATCTCCTAAAACGCGACTTTCTATTTGTGTGTGGAGGCTATACTCCTCCATTTCAATTTCGTAACGTGCTTCAGACTCGACCTTATTCATAACGCCCAAACGCTCAAAAAGCTCTATTGAAGATTTAGATACTTTTACTTTTAAAGCTTCTGGTGTTGTCTTATTATTGCTTAAACCACGCTTTTTAGCTTCTTTTTCCCATGCTTCACTATAACCATTGCCTTCAAAAAGAATTTCTTTAGAGGTTTTAATATACTCTCTCAAAACATTAAAAATAGCATCATCTTTTTTCATTGTTTTTTTATCAATCAACGCATCAACTTCTACTTTAAAATCGATTAATTGTTTAGCCACAATGGTATTTAAAACAGTCATTGGGTTAGCACAGTTTGCAGTAGAACCAACGGCTCTAAATTCAAACTTATTACCTGTAAATGCAAAAGGAGATGTTCTGTTTCTGTCCGTATTATCTAATATTACTTCAGGTATTTTACCAACTACATTGAGTTTTAAATCTGTCTTTTCTTGAGGCGATAATTTCCCCTTTGTAACAGATTCTAATTCCTCTAAAACTTTAGTTAATTGTTCTCCAATAAAAACAGAAATAATTGCAGGTGGAGCTTCATTTGCGCCAAGTCGATGATCATTACTTGCTGAAGCTATTGCAGCTCTTAATAATTCCTCATGAGTTTGAACTGCTTTTATTGTATTAATAAAGAAGGTTAAAAACTGTAAATTACTCATTGGTGTTTTACCTGGAGACAATAGATTTACTCCTGTATCTGTACTTAAACTCCAGTTATTATGCTTTCCAGAGCCATTAACGCCTGCAAATGGCTTTTCGTGCATAAGCACTGTAAAATTATGACGCTTTGCGATTTTTTGCATCACATCCATTAATAAGGAGTTATGATCTACTGCTAAATTAGCTTCTTCATATATAGGAGCGAGTTCAAATTGATTTGGAGCTACTTCATTATGTCTTGTCTTTACAGGAATTCCTAGCAACATACATTCATTTTCTATATCGCGCATGTAAGCCATCGCTCTGGCTGGTATGGTTCCAAAATAATGATCATCGAGCTGCTGTCCTTTTGCAGGAGAGTGTCCTAATAATGTTCTACCTGTTAAAACAATGTCTGGTCGAGAGGTTGCTAAAGCTTTATCGATTAAGAAATACTCTTGTTCCCAACCCAAAGATGCGCTTACCTTCTTCACATTTTTATCAAAATACTTACATATGGCTACAGCTGCATTATCAACAGCGTGTAAAGCTCTTAAAAGTGGAGTTTTATAATCTAAAGCTTCTCCTGTATAAGACACAAAAACCGTTGGAATACACAACGTTGTACCATATATAAATGCAGGAGAGGTTGGATCCCAAGCTGTATAACCTCTTGCTTCAAACGTATTTCTGATGCCACCATGAGGAAAACTAGATGCATCTGGTTCTTGTTGTACTAACTGATTCCCTTCAAATTTTTCAATTGCAAGTCCTCCACCAATGGTTTCGAAAAAAGCATCATGCTTTTCTGCAGTTGCTCCTGTTAAAGGTTGAAACCAATGCGTATAATGTGTTGCTCCTTTGGAAATTGCCCATTCTTTCATCCCTGTTGAAATATGATCTGCAATAAAGCGATCTATTTTCGTTCCTTTTCCAACAGCTGCCATAATACTAGCCAATGCTCCTTTAGTTAAATATTGGCGCATTGCTGTTTCATTAAATACATTTTCACCAAAAACTTCAGAGCGTCTCTTTGTTTCTTCGACCTTTAATGGTACTCTTTTTAGTGATTCTTTTACAGCATGAAATCTAAGTGTTGACATATTGATAATATTTTAGGACAAAAATACAAAATCTTTAAAATTTATACTAATACCCACTCAAAAATAGGGTTATCAACAAATATTTATAACATTTCATCTAAAACACCCTATTTTTTTTGACCAATAAAAAAAAATTACAATATTTGTAGTGCGAATTTATTAAAATACAATACAATGAGTAAATCTAAATTAGAGTATATATGGCTAGATGGCCATCACCCAACTCAAAACATGAGAAGTAAAACTAAGGTTGAAAATGACTTTAGCGGTAAATTAGAAGATTGTCCTATTTGGTCTTTTGATGGATCCTCAACTGAACAAGCTTCAGGTGGAGCTTCTGATTGTTTATTAAAACCAGTCGCTATTTATCCAGATCCTGTTAGAAAGAATGGATTTTTAATTATGGCAGAAGTCTTAAGCGCTGACGGCACACCTCATGCTTCTAACGCAAGAGCTGCTATAGATGATGACGATAATGATTTCTGGTTCGGTTTTGAACAAGAATACTTTTTAATGGATGCAAAAACAGATTTACCACTTGGTTTTCCAAGAGGAGGTTTCCCTGGACCACAAGGAAAATACTACTGCTCAGTTGGCGGACGATATACCTGGGGAAGAGATTTTGTTGAAGAACATGCTGACTTATGTATTGAAGCTGGATTAAATTTTGAAGGTATTAACCAAGAAGTTGCACCAGGACAATGGGAATATCAATTATTTGCACAAGGAGCTAAAAAAGCAGGAGATGAGATTTGGATCTCCAGATACTTATTAGATCGCTTAACAGAAAAGTATAATTACTATATAGAGTACCACCCAAAACCAGTAAAAGGAGATTGGAATGGTTCTGGTATGCACGCTAACTTTTCTAATACTACTTTAAGAACATGTGGTTCTAAAGAAACTTATGAAAAAATATGTGAAGCGTTTAGACCTGTTACTAAAAAGCACATGGATGTATATGGTGAGTTTAATGATGAGCGTTTAACTGGCTTACATGAAACCGCTCACGTAGATGATTTCTCTTTTGGTGTTTCAGATAGAGGAGCTTCAATTCGTATTCCAATTATTACAGTAGAAAAAGGCTGGAAAGGTTGGCTAGAAGATAGAAGACCAGCTTCAAATGCTGATCCATATAAGATTGCAGGAAGAATTATTAAGACTGTAAAAAATGCTGACATTTCTTAATTAGCAATTATATAAAAGAAAAAAAAGGCTTGTAGATATCTACAAGCCTTTTTAATGTCTTATACTTTTTTATTTAAGCGTTAAGTATATAAAGAAGATATAGGCACCAAATAATAACATCCCTTTTAATCTTCCTATTTCGAATCGCTTTGGAATTAACATCAACGGAATTAAAACAGCTGCAAAAGCAATCATCCAAAAGATATTAGTAGACAATATTTGAGGTGTATTGGGATTAACAACTATTGGCTTTACAATTGCCGTTAAACCTAAAACTGAAGCAATATTAAAAATATTAGAACCTATTAGGTTACCCAATGAAATTGCCTTTTCTTTCTTTAGTGCAGCTATAACAGAAGCAGCTAATTCTGGCACACTTGTTCCTATCGCGATTACAGTTACCGAAATTGCATAATCACTTATACCAACTGCTTCAGCTAACCGCTTTGCTCCTTCAACCAACCACTCAGATCCAAAATACAATCCTGCTGCACCTATTAAGAGCCATATAACGATTTTAAAATCAGAAACCTCTGCAAGAGAATCATCAACTTCCTCTAAATTAGCTTTTATTGATTTTCTAGAACTTCTTATTAAAATGATTAAAAATAAAACCAAAGCAACAAATAGAATCAAACCTTCAATTGTTGTTAATACTCCATCATTCTTCAAAAAATAATACAATACAAATGAAGCCAACATCATCATTGGCCAATTGAGTTTATAAAAATCTCTATCTACTGCTAAAGGAGAAATTATAGCTGTAATTCCTAAAACCAAACCAATATTAGCAATATTAGAGCCTATTACATTACCCAAAGCAATATCAGAAATACCATCTAAAGCCGCTTGCAGACTTACCAACAATTCTGGCGCTGATGTTGCAAAAGACACAACCGTCATACCAATAACCAGCTTAGAAATTTTAAGCCTAAACGACAAACCAACTGAAGCTCTTACTAAAAAATCACCTCCAACAACCAACAAGACTAAGCCAGCTATAACAAGAAATACACTCATTTATTTTTAATTATTTAATCTCTCTTTTATTAAAGTCGCGAAGATAACATTTCATTTTCAGAGAAACTAAAAACTAAAAATTTCGTTAAATAACTATTACTTTAGTTGTATAACTATAAAAACAGTTATATTTGATTTCAAGATTTAAAACCCAAAGCGTTCTTATGCAAAAATTAACAAATAAAGAAGAGGAAATAATGCATATTTTATGGAAGCTAGAGAAGGCTTTTGTGAAAGATGTGTTAGCAGAAATCAAATCTGATAAGCCACATTACAATACACTTTCTACTATAATTAGAAACTTAGAAGAAAAAGGTTATGTTAGTTACAATGCATACGGAAAAACACATCAATACTTCCCTATTGTCTCTATAGAAGACTATAAAACAAAGTTTATGAATACTGCAATTGAGAATTACTTTAATAGCTCTTATAAAAATGTAGTATCCTTTTTTGCCAAGGAAGAAAAAATTAGTGTAGATGAGCTAAAGGAAATTATAGCATTAATTGAAAAGAAAGACTAATTATGGAGTATCTCTTAAAAGCATCTGCTATAGTAATCATTTTTTATGGCTCTTACAAACTGTTTTTACATCGCGAAACGTTTTTTAAAACCAATCGTTGGTATCTATTTATCGGCTTAATAGCAGCTACTTTCATTCCCTTTATTACAATCCCTATTTATATAGAATATATACCAACGAGTATTGAAAGCATGACGTCTATAGATACTAATATAGTAAACGCTCAAATCGCCAATGAATCAGCCTTCGATTTATGGCAACTGGTATATTATACTTATGGCATTGGTGTTCTTTTCTTTTTAGGAAAACTATGCATAGAACTCACATCCTTAAAATTCTTATTCAATAAGCATGAATACTACAGACACGAATCTTATATATTAATTGAAACCAATGATGATATTCCTCCTTTTTCATTTTTTAACTGGATTGTTTATAACCCAAATAAATATTCTAAAGCCGAACTAAATCATATTTTAAATCATGAAAAAGTACACGCTAAAGAGTTACACTC
>NZ_JADGDZ010000148.1 GCF_016744625.1 Winogradskyella sp. | reverse complement strand
TTCCAATAAAATTCTAAATGTGTTTTCCCTGTAGCTACAACCAAGCTTCCAACAGGATTACCAATTGCTCTAAAAAACATATAAACACTTAAAATTCTCACCAATATAACAATATCCTCAAAACCAGCCCCATACATTACTTCCACTATAAATGGCGCAAATATTATAATAAGTGTATAAACATGTAGATTAATAGTAGAAACAATATTTATTAATTTTAGATAATTAGTTCTTAAAGACTCTATATGGTCTTGAAACTTTGATAAAGTTGGTGACGCTACTTTTATTAATATTGGATTTATTATTTGTGCTGGTCTAAAAACTAATTGCTTTGCTAAACTATAACCACCCAAAACTTCAGTAGAAAAAAGTTTCCCTATTATTAAAATATCTAAATCTCTATTAAAGTAATTTACTATTTGACCACCAACTTGATATATACCTATTTTTAGAAAAGGTAAAGTTTCCGAAAATCTATAATGAATTAAAAGTCCATGTTTTTTTATTCCTATAATTAAATAACAAATGTTGGAAAACAAATATTGAACTAGGCTTGAATATACTAAAGATAATACACCATAACCTTTTACCGCTAAAAAAACTGCAATAACCAATGATAATGACACGGCTATTATATCTATTATACTAACTTGTTTAAACCTTAAGTGCTTATATTCAATTGTTTTAAACTGTATTCCAATACCTGAAAAGATTAAATTCAATCCTATCAAGGGAATTAATTCATTTAGTATGGGCTCTTCATAGATTGAAGAAATAATAGGTGTTGTAAGCCAAAGAAGTAAGTAAAAAAATAAGCAAATTATAATATTGAACCAATATAGGCTTGCGTAATTTTGTTTAGATATATTCTGTTTGTGGAGAATTGCAGTAGATAAACCCATGTCACTAAACAAATTCATAAATCCCAAAACAAACATAATCAAAGCCATTAAACCAAAATCGTTTTTATCCAAAAAACGGGCCAAAACACTAATTTTTATAATAGCAACTAACGCATTACAAATAGTCGCATACGAAGTCCATTTTACACCTCTTAATACTTGGTCCTTTAGCGACATTCTTACCTAATGTATTTTAGTGTTTAACTTTGTAATTTCTTTTAAAACACGATCTTCATTAAAGATTGTATTGAGCATTGTTCTGTTATGAAGAATCTGTTTCTCATTAAGTTTACTATTTTTATAGGTGCTATAATCTTTATCAAGGTCAAAAACACTAATATTATTGTCAACAAAAAAAGCGTATGCTGGATTTTTTTTTGATAAATATACCCTTGATCCAAGGTATAACATTGCAATAATATTTCCCATTGCTTGTTGTCTATAATGATAAAAAACACCTACAGAACAAGATCTAAGAACCTCAATATAATCCTTTCTATTCATAAACTCTAATAACGGAACAAATGAGTCTCCAAAAAGTTCTTCGCCTTCTTTAATAATACATTCTCTATAATTGATGTTACCCCCATAACTGAGCGGCACATATATGGATAAATCATCATACCCCTCTTTTTGCTTGAAAATATGTTCTAGTGCATCTAAATGGTTTGATTCTTCTGAGTTCGAATTACCAATTAATATATTTACTGCGTTATTAGCTATATGTAAATCATTATTCCCTGCTAAATACTGATCAATAGTACTAAATGGGCAATTAATGTAATTAAAACTGTTGCTGTATTGGTTTGAGAAATATTTATAATCTTCTTCAAGATATGTTACAAAATAATCGACCCTCTTTAGGGCTCTATAAATCATAGAGTATCTATCCTCTTCCTTTGTAAACAAAAAATAAAGTTTTCTTAACACCCCATACTTCAAAATAACTCTACCAATTCTTAGTTTCGGTGTGGTTTGTAAAAGGTATTTATTTGTTAATGGTGCATAGGTTAAAGGCTTTATTTTAGGAAGACCGTAAACATCAAAACCCCATGTGTACCAAGCTATTTTTAAAGATTTAGATATTTTTAATATTGCCTTAGCATATTCTAAATGAAACGCATGAGTAAGAATGGTTGTAACATTATGCTTTTTAATAATGTCATTAATATCATCATTCAGTATTTGAAACTTTATCAATCTATCAGAAGAGCTAGTAATGTATTTATATGTTTCGCAATGTGACAATTCAAATACTAAAAAAAAACAGCTTTTATCAACTTTACTGAAGTTTTCAATAATTTGATCTGTTACTTTCTCATCTGTTACGAAGTGTAAAACCATTAATACTTCAATTCTTTTAATCGATTTATGACTTCTGTTACCTGATCATTAGATAGTTCATAATACATTGGTAATCTTAGTAGTTGGTTTGAGTATCTATCGCTTTCTCCAAGTATTCTTCCATCGTGCTTAGATTTGTAATATTGGCTATCGTGTAAACTTAAATAATGGAATACTGATAATATGCTACTGTCTTTTAGTTTTTCAATAGCTTTAGAACGGTCTTTTATACTATTAAAGACCAAATAAAACATATGCGCATTATTAGTTGCAAATTTAGGAACATAAGGAAGTTGAATATTGTTTTTATTTGCCCATTCACTTATACCTTCATAATATAAGTTCCATATTTTTTTTCTTTGATTTTGGATATCTTTCAAATTCTCTAATTGTGCCCACAAAAAAGAAGCAATAATTTCTGATGGTAAAAAAGAAGAGCCCATATCTACCCAACCATACTTATCAACTTCTCCTCTAAAGAATGAAGATCTATTGGTTCCTTTCTCCCATATAATTTCTGCTCTATCACTAAATTGAGAATCATTTATAACCAGCATACCTCCTTCTCCTGAGATTATATTTTTAGTTTCGTGAAAGGAAAACGCGGCCAAGTGACCAATAGAGCCAAGTGCTTTTTTTTCTCCATGCTTATTAGTGTAGTAACTATCAACCGCCTGAGCAGCATCTTCAATGACATATAAATTATGTTTATTGGCTACATCCATTATTTTATCCATATCACATGCAACACCAGCATAATGGACCAATACAATGGCTTTTGTTTTTTCTGTAATTAATGATTCTATCTCATCCTCATTCATTCCTGGATGATCTTTTCTACTATCTAGAAAAACAACTTTGGCACCTCTTAAAATAAATGCATTTGCAGTAGAAACAAAGGTGTAGGAAGGCATAATGACCTCATCACCACTTTTAATATCAATTAATATGGCAGCCATTTCTAAAGCGTCAGTGCAAGAGGTTGTAAGCATACATTTGCCAAAACCATATTGTTTTTCAAAGAAGTCTTGGCACATCTTAGTGTATTTTCCATTTCCCGAAATCTTACCCGTGCTAACAGCATCATACATATAATGCGTTTCTTTGCCTGTTAAATAAGGCTTATTAAATGGTGTTTTATATGTCATTTAAATCTTAATCTAAAATTTTTACTAAAATCAATCTTTTTATTTTCAGAATCAACCGCATTTAAAACCTTTAGCAGTCCTTTCCCGCATACAACTATTGGGAAATTATCCTCTTTAAAGATTACCTTCCCAACTGTCCTGTTTTCAATAACAACATCATCAATTGGTTGGCTATCGATTATGGTTATAAAGGCATTATTTAATTCAGCAACAGCTCCTGTGTATGGAAACCCAACAGCATCAATATGCCTAGCTATTTTATTAGCACTATTACTCCAGTTAATTCTATAATCATCATGGTTGCGCCACAAACTGTAGGTCGCTTTACTTTCATCTTGTTTTTCGCTCGAAAGCTCTTTACCACCTATTATGTTGGAAATTATCCTATTAGCGAGTTTAGAATAACCACCTGACACAATATTTATTGCTTCTTCAATTTTCATAGGGTACTCTATAGTGGATTTTTCACAATCTATTATATCTCCTTTATCATAATCATTTGAAGCAAATAAGGCGGTAACACCTATTTGGCTATCTCCATTTATTAGTGATGTAACCAAGGGATTAAAACCTCTTAAACGTGGTAATATTGAATCGTGAAAAACTATAAGTCTTTGGTTATTCGTATAATTAATTAGCTGTCTCCAACCAACAGCAATAGCATATTCCGTTTTAAATGATTTTTGATTATTAGAAACCACATAAGAAATCAAATTCTTGATACAAGATGCCTCAATATCTGCAGAATAGTCATTAATTACGTTTTTATCCTTACCTATTATAACTTTAGAGATATATTTAATATCCTCCTGTTTCACATTAAATAATAGACTTAATCCTTTTTTTCCTAATAAATATAATGTAATCATTTATTATAATTCTAATTCGATTTTTTCGTTAAGAACTGGCTTAGATAAAATAAAAGGGTCGTATTTATTGTCTACAACTCTTGTTCTGACAACTAAAGGTGGTATTTACAAAAGTTGTAATTTATGTACAAAAGTTGATACGATTCTTATTTTTG
>NZ_JADGDZ010000056.1 GCF_016744625.1 Winogradskyella sp. | reverse complement strand
GTATAAGGTTTTTCGACCATAGCTACCTTTCCCAAGTGATTTTTACTTCCGCTTGAGAAACAGATTAATAAAGACCCTACTTTTAATTTGTATATATCTTTTATTTCAAAATCCTCTCTTAAATATTTTAATTCGTTAAAATTTAAGGAACTACTTTCTAGCTTTATGTTTGTTGCCCTCAAGACAATATTTTTAGAAATATCAACCGTGTCCTTCCTACTATATGTAAGTCCTCTTTGAACATTTGAAACTACTCCTAGTTTTTTTACTTCCCAACCTTCTTTCATATCAACTCTTTAATAGATTGAAGAATCGTATTGGTTTCAGTATCCAACCTTCCCATTTCAGCTAAAATAACTTCAGGACTTCGCAAAGGTTCTTCCTCTGGTGTATTTGGGTTTTTAGGTGAAAGGTCAAAGGTGTCTTCATCTAAATCAATTACATTTAGAATCCATGATTTTTCGGTTTCTAAACGAGACCTCTCGACTGCGCTCGAGGTGACATACTTTTGTAATTCAACGAACTCTTCCATATCCTTATCATTTAAAGGATTAGTTTTTCCCATGTTTCGTCCTGGGTCTAATTGGTAGTACCAAATCTTTTTGGTAGGTTCTCCTTTTTGGAAAAACAAGACAACCGTTTTAACGCCTGCTCCTGTAAAGGTTCCTCCTGGTAAATCTAAAATGGTGTGTAGGTTAGAGCCTTCTAATAAGAGTTTGCGCAATGCCACAGAAGCATTATCTGTATTACTCAACACAGTGTTTTTAATCACAATAGCTGCACGACCACCTGTTTTTAAACTCTTTATAAAATGTTGCATAAACAAGAAAGCAGTTTCTCCTGTTTTTATGTCAAAATTCTGTTGTACTTCTGGTCGTTCTTTTCCTCCAAATGGTGGATTTGCTAAAATAACATGGTAACGATTTTTCTCTTGTATGTCGCGTATATTTTCTCCTAATGTATTAGTGTGTATAATATTTGGTGCTTCAATTCCGTGAAGAATCATATTCATAATTCCAATCACATACGCTAAATTCTTTTTTTCTTTTCCGTAAAGTGTTTCTTCTTGTAAGGTTTTAAGATTATCGGTTGTTTTTTCCATGCGTTCATACATGTATTCGTATGCTTCGCATAAGAAACCACAAGAACCTGCTGCACCATCATAAATCTTTTCGCCAATATGTGGGTTAATTACATTTATCATAGCACGAATAAGCGGTCTTGGTGTGTAATATTGTCCACCATTACGACCTGCATTTCCCATGTTCTTAATCTTGCTTTCGTACAAGTGGCTTAACTCATGTTTGTCCGTTGAAGCTCGGAAAGGCAATTCGTCTGCATATTCTAAAATCTCACGAAGATTGTAACCGCTTTGGATTTTGTTTTTTAGTTCAGAAAATATTTCTCCAATCTTGTATTCAATGGTATTTGCAGAGTCTGCTTCTTGCTTAAACTTTGCGAGATAAGGAAACAACTTACCATCTACAAATTGAACCAAATCTGGTCCAGTTAAGGCTACATGATGGTCTAATTTTCCGTCAGCACCTTTTGGCATTGCCCAATTTGGCCAACGATATTCTTTATCTAAAATGAAGTTGTATTCTTCTCCTTTTAATTCAGCTTCGTCTGCTTTGTCTTGTTCTAATTCGTCCAAGTAGCGTAAGAACATAACCCAAGAGGTTTGTCCTATGTAATCTAATTCACTATCTGCTCCAGAATCTTTGTAAAGCAGGTCGTCTATATTTTTAAATGTTTGTTCGAACATGTATTCAGTTTATTACATAAATAAAGCGCCTCAAAAATGAGTCGCTGTAATTAATTAAGGGAATAGTTAAAGATATAAAAAGCGTTAATACTTCAAAGTGATTTTTGTCATATTATAGTATAAATTAAAAGTCATTGGTCTGCAAAGGCTTTCAAATAATTGCAGGATTCTTTCAGCAGTATCTAAAAACTTAATAATTTTGCAGTATTCTCGTTTAAATAACTGTAATTATGAAAAAATTATTTATTACTCTATTATTTTTAGGATTCTATTTTACGCTTAGTGCTCAAAGTGTAGCAACAGTTGGTGACGAACTTGTCATCAATGAAATGCATACTTATACCTATATAAAATTCCCAAAACCAAACATTTTAATAAAACGCGGAAAAGTAGCCAATTATAAAAGTGTTTATGGAAATACTGTTGTTATTGATGAAGTTATTACAAAAGATAATGGATCAACGTATGTTATTCTAAAGAAAAAAGATGGTAGTAAATTTTTCGGTTATTTAGCTAAAGTAAAAGTCAATTATGATAAAGCCATTGAAGCCAAAGAAATTACTGTTGTTCCTTAAATAGGAAACATATACAATAAATAAAAAGTGCCTAGAAAATTTAAGGCACTTTTTTATTGAATCTTTAGAGCAAAAACATTACGATTTAATTTAGGCTCAACTAGAGACAGATTGCTTCGTCATTCTTCCTCGCAATGACCGTAAAAATTGTACCTTTGCAACTTTGCTATTCTATGACAAAATTCGACGATTCTATTGAAGTAAAAGGTGCGCGAGTACATAACCTTAAAAACATTGATGTTACCATACCTAGAGAGAAACTAGTAGTTATTACTGGGCTTTCTGGTAGTGGAAAATCATCATTGGCTTTTGATACGATTTATGCAGAAGGTCAACGTCGTTATATAGAAACATTTTCTGCTTACGCACGTCAATTTTTAGGAAGTTTAGAGCGACCAGATGTCGATAAAATTGATGGCTTATCTCCTGTTATTGCCATAGAGCAAAAAACCACAAGTAAATCTCCACGTTCTACCGTTGGTACAATCACAGAGATTTACGATTTCTTACGCTTATTATTTGCTAGAGCAGCTGATGCTTACAGTTACGAAACTGGCGAAAAAATGGTAAGCTACAGCGATGAGCAAATCAAGGATTTAATCTTAGAATCTTATAAAGGGAAACGCATTAACATGTTATCTCCTGTAGTGCGTTCTCGTAAAGGGCATTATCGCGAATTGTTTGAGCAAATTGCAAAGCAAGGGTTTGTAAAAGTGAGAACAGATGGTGATATTGTTGACCTTGAAAAAGGCATGAAACTCGATCGTTACAAAACGCACGATATAGAAATCGTTATTGATCGCCTAAAAATTGACGAATCTAAGGATAACGAAAAACGACTCATGGAATCCATTAACACTGCTATGTATCATGGAGATGATGTATTACTAGTTATTGACCAAGACACTAATGAACCGCGTTATTTTAGTCGTAATTTAATGTGTCCTTCATCTGGGATATCGTACCCAAATCCAGAACCTAATAACTTTTCATTTAACTCACCAAAAGGTGCATGTCAGAACTGTAATGGTATTGGTGAATTGTATGTTGTAAACGATAAGAAATTAGTTCCGGATGAATCCTTATCTATAAAAAATGGTGCTTTAGCACCTCATGGACCTCAAAAGAAAAGCTGGATTTTCAAACAATTTGATATCATTGCACAACGCTTTGAGTTTTCATTAGGTGATGCTTGGGCAGATATTCCTGAAGACGCTAAACAAGTCATCCTTTATGGTGGAAAAGATAAATTTACTGTAGAAAGCAAACTACTTGGTGTTGCTAGAGATTACAACATCGATTTTGAAGGTGTTGCTAATTTTATTGAAAGTCAATATAAATCTAACTCAACATCTCTAGTACGTTGGGCAAAAGAATATATGGACAACGTAGAATGTCCTGTCTGCGACGGTTCTAGACTGCGCAAAGAGTCATTATACTTTAAAGTTGACGGAAAGAATATTGCAGAGCTAGTAAAAATGGACATTGTTGAGCTTGGTGAATGGTTAGACGGTTTAACCAAGCGTTTATCTAATACCCAACAACAAATAGCAGAAGAAATTATAAAGGAAATTAGAAATAGAGTTCAGTTCTTGTTGGATGTTGGATTGACGTATTTATCACTAAATAGAAGCTCTAAATCCTTATCTGGTGGTGAAGCACAACGTATTCGTTTAGCAACACAGATAGGATCACAACTCGTTGGAGTGCTATATATATTAGATGAACCAAGTATTGGTTTACATCAACGCGATAACGAAAAACTCATTAACTCCTTGTCTTCTCTTAGAGATGTAGGGAATTCAGTTATTGTAGTTGAGCACGATAAGGATATGATTGAGCGCGCTGACCATGTGATAGATATTGGTCCATTTGCAGGAAAGCATGGTGGAGAAATTATTAGCCAAGGTACACCAAAAGAACTATTAAAAGAGCATACACTAACTGCAGCTTACCTTAATGGTGAAAAAGAAATTGAAGTTCCTAAAAAGCGACGAAAAGGTAACGGCAAAAAAATAGTCTTAAAAGGCTGTACTGGTAACAACCTAAAAAATGTTGACATTGAAATTCCTCTAGGGAAAATGATTGGAGTAACTGGTGTTTCAGGAAGTGGGAAATCTACCTTAATCAATGAAACCCTCTACCCTATTCTTAATGCATACTATTTCAATGGAGTTAAAAAACCAATGCCTTATAAAAGCATTAAAGGCTTAGAACATGCTGATAAAGTTATAGATATAAACCAATCACCAATAGGAAGAACTCCTCGTAGTAATCCTGCTACTTACACAAAGACTTTTGACGAAATTAGAAGTCTATTTGCTAAGATTCCTGAAGCGCTAATTCGTGGTTATAAACCAGGTCGCTTTAGTTTTAACGTCAAAGGAGGACGTTGCGAAACTTGCCAAGGAGGTGGTTTGCGTGTTATTGAGATGAACTTTTTACCAGACGTTTATGTGGAGTGTGAAACCTGCCAAGGGAAACGTTTTAATCGTGAAACATTAGAAATTAGATATAAAGGAAAGTCTATTAGCGATGTCTTGAATATGACTATCGAAGATGCTGTAAATTTCTTTGAACACATTCCTAAAATTCACCGTAAATTAAAAACAATAAAAGATGTCGGCTTAGGTTATATTACACTGGGACAACAAAGTACTACACTTTCTGGTGGTGAAGCGCAGCGTATTAAACTAGCTACAGAGTTAAGTAAAAGAGATACAGGTAATACCTTCTATATTTTAGACGAACCTACTACAGGTTTGCATTTTGAAGATATTAGAGTCTTAATGAAGGTTCTAAATAAGCTAGCAGACAAAGGCAACACGGTTTTAATTATAGAACACAACTTAGATGTTATAAAAACCGTTGACTACATCATAGACATAGGTTATGAAGGCGGAAAAGGTGGAGGAAATGTAGTTGCTAAAGGAACGCCAGAACAAATTATAAAGGATAAAATGAGCTATACAGCTAAATTTTTGAAAAAAGAATTGAATTAATAATATATTGCTACAATTGTCTGCAAGAAACAAAAATAATTATATTAGCAGGTTTGCAATACTAAAATAAGACATTGATATATGAGAGAAGAAAAAAAACATAAAGGTTGGAATGAAATAAAAACAAACGATTCTTGGGCGATTTTTAAAATCATGGGAGAGTTTGTAAATGGCTATGAGAAACTAAGTAAAATTGGTCCTTGTGTCTCTATCTTTGGTTCAGCCAGAACAAAACCAGATCACAAATTTTACAAGTTAGCAGAAGAAGTAGCTACTAAAATTGTAGATCATGGCTATGGAGTTATCACAGGAGGTGGACCAGGTATTATGGAAGCTGGTAATAAAGGTGCACATATAGCTGGCGGAACTTCTGTAGGTTTAAATATTGAATTACCTTTTGAACAACACGACAATCCTTACATCGATGGCGATAAGAGCTTAGACTTTGATTATTTCTTTGTTCGCAAGGTTATGTTTGTAAAATACTCTCAAGGTTTCGTCGTAATGCCAGGTGGTTTCGGAACTTTAGACGAGTTATTTGAAGCGATTACATTGATACAAACCCACAAAATTGAAGTCTTTCCAATTATTTTAGTTGGTACAGAATTTTGGGGAGGTTTAATGGATTGGGTAAAAACCACACTTCTTGACGCTGGTAACATTAGCGCAAAAGATTTAGATTTAATACACCTTGTAGATTCAGCTGACGAGGTTATAGATATCCTTAATGCTTTTTATAAAGAATCTGGATTTAGTCCAAACTTTTAAAAAACCCGTTTTTGAAGAACTTGTTCGATGCTATGAAGAAGAAAATACTAGGTTTTTTAGTAATTAGCTTATTGACTATTTTAAATGTTTCTGCACAAGAGACATTTAAAGTGATGTTCTATAATTTGCTCAATTATCCTCTCGAAACGGCTGTTGCCAATCGCGAAGACGACTTGGAATTTATTCTTTCAGACTATCAGCCAGACTTGTTTTTAGTTTGCGAATTGAATAATATTACTGGTGCTAACAATGTTTTAAACATTACAAAAACAGCCATCAACACCAATTTTGAGATGGCCACCTACACCTCTAATACATCAGATGATACTGCTGGCAATCAGAATGACTTACAGAATTTGCTTTATTATGATAGCACAAAATTCATAATAGAGGAAGAAATTATTGTACTAACGGGATTAAGAGATTTTAATGTTTATAAACTTAAGCTAAACACTACAGACCAAAACACTAATCCTATTGAGTTTTACGTTGTTGTTTGCCACCTTAAAGCGTCGAGTGGTACAGTGAATGCGGAGCGTCGTTATCAAATGGTTGTACATTTAGACAATTATTTAAGCACACTTCCAGCGAATACAAATGTACTTTTAGCTGGTGACTTGAATGTATATAGAGCATCAGAACCAGCTTTTCAAAAATTATTAGATATTACTAATAACATTACTTTTGTAGATCCTGCAAATCGTGTAGGCAGTTGGAACAACAATACCAATTATGCCGATGTATTTACCCAATCCACACGCACACAAAATGGATTAGGAGGTAGTACAGGAGGTTTTGATGATCGTTTTGATTTTATACTTACTTCGGAGACTATGATAAATACGGCTGACTTAACTTATGTGCCAGATTCATATCAAGTCTATGGAAATAATGGTTTAACAAGCTGTTATAATAGAGCTATAAATTCATCGGATTGTGCCGTACCTGGATCACAATTTTCATTTGCAGTTAGAGATGCCTTACACAATTTTAGTGACCACCTTCCTGTTACATTGTCTTTAGAAACTGATGCAACTTTACTTAGTATAGATGATGTTGATACTGTTGTCTATTTTAGTTTAGAAAAAAATGTGGTGAACAATGAATTAACTATTTACATTAATTCATTTAAACTAGAAGTTGAACATATCGAAATCTATAATAGTATTGGTCAAAAGGTAAAAACATTACGAACAAACTCAAATTACAAACAACAATTTGATGTTTCAGGTTTATCAAATGGATTATACTTTTTAAGGATTCCAAATCAAAATATAAAACCACTTAAATTCATAATTTCTAATTGATTAGAAAACTATTCATATCACTTATCTTTCTACTTTTTTGTGATGCATTAGCTTCTCAGAATAGAATGGATATCAATGCTATTGTAGATGTAGAAACTAAAACTATCTCTATATCTCAGACTATAATTTACAAAAACGAAACTGACGATACGCTAAGCGAAATTTATTTAAACGATTGGAATAATAGTTACTCAACCAAAGAAACACCACTTGCCAAAAGATTTGAGGAAGAGTTTAGTACTAAATTCCATTTGGCTAAAAGTGAACAACGCGGCTACACGCTTGTAACTTCAATCAAAGATAAAGCAAATCAACAATTAGAACACAACAGCCTAAAAGAGCACCCAGATGTTATAAAAGTTATTTTAAAAACGCCTTTACAGCCTGGTGAATCTTATAATCTAAGCCTAGAATACATTCTTCTTATTGCTGATGCTACATTTACAGGTTATGGCATTACAAAAAGTAAAGACTTTGAGCTTAAATATTGGTACATCACACCTACAGTATATGACGGAAAATGGAATTACTATAGTAATAAAGACTTAGACGATTTATTTGTTCCAAAGTCTGATATTATCATAAATATTACACACCCTCTAAACTATAGAGTCACTTCAGAGCTAGATATTATTGCCTTAAACCCTGATAATAAAAGTAGAACACAAGTAACATCTATATATGGTAAGGACAGAATAGACACCTACTTATCTCTAAATAAATTTCCTCAATTCGGTTTTGTACAAACTGATGATTTTATTGTAATTTCTAACATTAACGAAAAAGGATTTCCTGGGCCAGATAAAGCCATATTAACAGATAAAATAACGCAGTTTTTAACACAGAATCTAGGTGATTATCCTCATAAGCAGTTATTAGTATCTAATATTGATTACAATAAAAATCCTCTCTATGGATTAAATCAATTACCCGATTTTTTTCGTCCTTTTCCTGATGATTTTCAATACGAATTAAAGCTACTTAAAACATCTTTAAAAAAGTACATTGATAATATTCTATTACTTAATCCTAGAAAAGAACATTGGCTAAGTGAAGGACTTCAGATTTATTTTTTAATAAAATATGTTGAAGAGAATTACCCAGACATGAAACTATTAGGAACTCTTGCAGATGTATGGGGAATTAGAGCTTTTCATGCAGCAGATTTAGATTTCAATTTTCAGTATTTCTTATACTCTATGGAAGTTGCGAGAAAAAACAGAGACCAGCCTCTAACCAAATCAAAGGATTCACTTACAAAATTTAACGCCAATATTGCAGGAAAATATAAGGCTGGTATTGGTTTAAACTACTTAGATCAATTTGCAGATGATATTACATTGAGAGAAAGTATAACAGAGTTTCTTCAGAGTAATAAACTAAAAGCTATAAGTATTAATGATTTTGAATCTTTTATTAAGTCCAAAACAACTAAAAATATTGATTGGTTTTTTACAGATTACATAAACACAAGAAAGAAAATTGATTTCAAAATTAAAGGCATAGAAACAACTGAAGACTCTATTAGACTTACCATAAGAAACAAAAGAGATAATAGTATGCCTATTTCACTTTTTAAACTGAACAAAGATTCCGTTATAGGTAAATTATGGATAGAAAACATAAAAGACACCAAAACGATTACCTTACCAAAGGATAGTACTGAAAAGTTTGTTTTAGACTATGATAATGTTGTGCCAGAATTTAACCAAAGAGACAACTACAAATCTCTTAAAGGTTCTTTTTTGAAGAACAAACCGTTACAATTTAGACTCTTTAAGGATGTTGAAGATCCTGATTATAATCAGATTTTCTTTATGCCATTAGTAGAATTCAAAAACATTTATGATGGATTTACCTTGGGTGCAAAGGTGTATAACAAAACCATTCTTAGAAAACGATTCAACTACAAATTCTCCCCTCAATACGCTACTAAATCTAAATCTATAACAGGTTCTACTTCTGTGTTTTACACACATAATATTGAAAATAAAAATTTATTCAACATTACTTACGGAATTGTTGCAGGCTATCAATCTTTTGCTGAAGACGCATTTTTTACTAGAATAAGACCTTCAATATCATTCACGTTTAGGGATGATGACGATTTTAGATCTAACAAGTTAGATCGAATTACAGCCAGATACATAAGCATCAATAGAGATATTGGCGAAAACGCTATTATAGAATTAGATGAGCCAGACTACGGTGTTTTCAACTTAAGATACACACATTCAAATCCAGGAAGAATCAATTTTTCTAAATTCAATACAGATTTTCAAATTGCAGATCGTTTTAGTAAGCTTTCTATAAATTATGAATTTAGAAAGTTAACAAAGGGCAATAGAAATGTTAACTTAAGATTTTTTGCAGGATTCTTTTTAGACAATAACACAGACCCAACGTCAGACTATTTTAGTTTCGCTTTAGATAGACCTACAGACTACTTATTCGATTTAAACTACTTAGGGCGCTCAGAAGCTGCTGGTTTATTCAGTCAGCAAATAATAATTGCTGAAGGTGGTTTTAAATCTCAATTAGAAACACCATTTGCCAATCAATGGATGACCACGGCAAACTTTAGCACTTCTATCTGGAGATACATACAAGCCTATGGAGATGTTGGCTTAGTAAAAAGTAAATTTGATTCTGCTAAATTTGTTTACGACTCAGGTATTAGGCTTAATCTCGTAGAAGATTATTTCGAAATTTACCTACCTATCTACTCAAATCTTGGTTGGGAAATTGGACAACCCAATTATGACCAACGTATACGTTTTATGTTCACTGTAGATCCTCAAGTTCTTTTAGGTCTTTTTAGGCGCAAATGGTATTAACAAATTCTTATCAAAATGTTAATATTTAAGTTTATTTTATGTAATTAATAGATTTTAACTCGATTTTTTGATAATATTTCAATATTATAACGTTTCATACTATTGCACACGATTGTTAAAATCATTAAATTTGCAAGACTTAAAATCGACCTATGAAGCCAAATCCTAACACCAAAACAGAAATTACATTTGAAGATTTTAAAGCAGAAGTTTTAAATGACTATAAACTTGCCGTTACTAGTCGAGAATGTAGTTTACTTGGTCGTAGGGAAGTTTTAACTGGTAAAGCAAAGTTTGGCATTTTTGGAGATGGGAAAGAAATTCCACAAATTGCTTGGGCAAAAGCTTTTGAAAATGGTGATTTTAGATCTGGTTACTACAGAGACCAGACCTTTATGATGGCAATTGGAGAACTTACTATAGAACAGTTTTTTGCTGGTTTATATGGAAACACCGATTTAAAGGAAGAGCCTATGTCTGCTGGTCGCCAAATGGGAGGACACTTTACGACGCATAGCTTAGATGAACATGGACATTGGAAAAACTTAACCCAACAAAAAAACTCAAGTTCAGACATCTCTCCTACTGCTGGCCAAATGCCAAGATTATTAGGATTAGCACAAGCATCAAAAATATATAGAAATGTTGATGGTATTGATACTACCAATTTTTCTATAAAAGGCAATGAAATTGCTTGGGGAACTATTGGTAACGCAAGTACAAGTGAAGGTCTGTTTTTTGAAACTATTAACGCAGCAGGTGTTTTACAAGTCCCAATGGTAATTAGTGTTTGGGATGATGAATACGGAATCTCAGTACACGCAAGACATCAAACTACAAAGGAAAATATATCTGAAATCTTAAAAGGGTTTCAACGTGATAAGAATCATAAAGGTTACGAAATATTTAGAGTAAATGGTTGGAATTACCCTGAGCTTATAGACACATATCAACGTGCAGCACAAGTTTCTAGAAAAGAACATATTCCTGTGATGATTCATGTCAACGAATTAACACAACCACAAGGGCATTCTACTTCGGGATCTCATGAGCGCTATAAAGACCAAGATCGATTAGCTTGGGAATCGGAATACGATTGTAACGTACAAATGCGTAGTTGGATGATTAGCAATAATATTGCTACAGATGAAGAATTAAATGCACTAGAAAGAGGAATAAAGAAAACTGTTAGAGATGGCAAAAAAGCGGCATGGTCCTCATTTATAAAACCTGTTTTAACTGAGCGTAGTGAAGCCATAAACCTTTTAGACAAATTAGCATCAACTAGTTCTAATGGTGTATTTATTAAAAAACTAAAAAATGATTTAGCAGAGATAGATGAACCTTTGCGTAGAGATATTCTTTCTGCAACACGTAAAGCATTACGCTATGTAGTTTCTGAAGAATCTTCAGATAAAGTAATTCTTCAAAATTGGATAACTAATTATTTAGCAACCATACAACCAAAATACAGTTCTCATTTACACAGTGAATCTAGCTTAAATGCTTTAAACCAATCCGAAGTTTTACCAACATACGATTCTGATTCTAATGAAGTCGATGGACGTGTCGTTTTAAGAGAAAATTTTGATGCTATTTTTAGCAACTATCCTGAAGCTTTAATTTTTGGTGAAGATGCTGGTTATATTGGTGATGTTAACCAAGGTTTAGAAGGTCTGCAAGAGAAATATGGTGAGCTCAGAGTTTCTGATACAGGTATTAGAGAAGCTACTATTATAGGTCAAGGTATCGGAATGGCATTAAGAGGTCTAAGACCAATTGCAGAAATCCAGTATTTAGATTATGTAATGTACGCGCTTCAAATAATGAGTGATGATTTGGCTACAGTTCAATATAGAACTAAGGGTCGTCAAAAAGCACCTTTAATTGTAAGAACACGAGGTCATCGATTAGAAGGTATATGGCATTCTGGCTCTCAAATGGGAGGTATTTTAAATCTTATTAGAGGAATTCACGTGCTTGTTCCAAGAAACATGACTAAAGCTGCTGGTTTTTACAACACCTTACTAGAGAGTGATGAGCCTGCATTAGTCGTAGAATGCTTAAACGGTTATAGACTTAAAGAAAAATTACCAAATAATATTGGAGAATTTAGAACTCCAATTGGAGTTGTAGAAACTGTTAGAGAAGGAGACGATATTACTATAGTCTCTTATGGCTCAACACTAAGATTAGTGGAGCAAGCTGCTAAAGAATTACAAACAGTTGGCATTGATGCAGAAATTATTGATGTACAATCCTTATTACCTTTTGATTTAAATCACGATATCGTAAAAAGTATTGCCAAAACAAATCGCGTCATGGTTATTGACGAAGATATTGAAGGTGGTGCTTCTGCTTATATTCTTAATGAAATAATAAACAAACAGAACGGATTTCAGTATTTAGATAGCCAGCCAAAAACATTAGCGGCAAAACCTCACAGACCTGCCTATGGTACTGATGGAGATTATTTCTCAAAACCTTCTGTTGAAGACATTTTTGAAGCGATTTATGAGGTTATGCATGAATTAAGTCCAATGGACTTCCCAAAACTGAGATAGTAGATATTATCATAAAAAAGACCTTCCTAAAAACTTAGAGAAGGTCTTTTTTATTGCATGATATTTGTCATGTAATAACTATTGAGATCTTTTTAGCTTTGATAGTCAACAACTAACTAATAATATATGCTAACAAAAGACATTCTAAGTACATTTAAAAAGAAAGCAGATTTGGTTAATTATCTTGAAAAAAACAAGGATAGCAATCCAACTTTTCAGTCTGCATTAGAAAAACATGCCTATGAACAAGAATTACTACCATTACAAGCAGAACTTGTAGATTTTCAACGTTGGGTACAGAAAGAGAATAAAAAAATTGCTATCATCTTTGAAGGTAGAGATGCCTCAGGTAAAGGTGGTACTATAAAACGCTTTACAGAACATCTAAATCCTAGAGCTAGGCGCATAGTTGCCTTAAATAAACCGACAGAAATTGAAAAAAATCAATGGTACTTTAACAGGTATATAAAAGAACTACCTAATGCAGGAGAAATTGTTTTTTTTGACAGAAGTTGGTACAACAGAGCAGTTGTAGAGCCTGTTATGGGTTTTTGTTCTAAAGAACAATACAATCGATTCATGATTCAGGTTCCTGAGTTTGAACATATGTTATACGAATCTGGCACCACAATTATTAAGTTTTGGTTCTCTGTATCGAAAGAAGAACAACAGCGTCGTTTTGAAAAACGATTAAAAAATGCACTTAAAAAGTGGAAATTCAGTCCTGTAGATGAAAAAGGTCAAGAATTATGGGATGACTTTACGATATACAAAAATCAGATGTTTTCGAGAACTCACAACGCATTTAGTCCATGGGTAGTCATTAAATCTAATGATAAACAACGTGCACGATTAGAAAGCATTAAGTATGTTTTAAGTCTTTTTGATTATGACAACAAAGGGAATAATTGCAAAGCTCTCTTGCCTGATCCCAACATCGTTCAACGTTACTTTAGAAACACCGTTCAACTCGACCAATAATGAAATCAACTTCAACAATGACAGAAAAAAGTTTACATATTATTAATACAAAAAAAGGAATTGAAGCACTTTTGCGACAAAAAAACCTAAATATTAATAAAACTATTAGTAATGTTAAGTATGAAAAGCGCCTAGAGAAACTTCAAGAAGAAATGCTTATTCTTCAACAATGGGTTGCAAAAAACAACAAAAAGGTGATTATTCTTTTTGAAGGACGTGATGCTGCAGGAAAAGGTGGAGCCATAAGACGAATCATTCAGCATTTACCACCTCGTGCTATTCGTGTTGTTGCACTACCCAAACCAAATGAAACTGAAATGGGTCAATGGTATTTTCAACGTTATATTAATCGCTTACCAAATAATGGGGAAATTGTGTTTTTTGACAGGAGTTGGTATAATAGAGCTGTAGTAGAGCCTGTTAATGAATTTTGCACAAAGAGAGAATATGATGTCTTTATGAGCCAAGTCAATGAGTTTGAAAAAATGATACAAGACTCAGGTATTTATTTACTAAAACTCTATTTTTCAATTACTAAAAAAGAACAAGAACGCCGTTTTAAAGATATTGTTAGCACACCTATAAAGAAATGGAAATATAGTGAAGTAGATAAAAAGGCACTTACATTGTGGGATGAATATACCAAATACAAGGAAACTATGTTCGAAAACACTCAAGATGCTGCTCCTTGGAAAATTATTAAAGCCAACCGAAAAACAAGTGCTAGAATAGCCGCTTTTGAATATATTTTAAAATCTATTCCTTATGAAACTAAGGATTTAGAACGCATTCGCCATAAGTCATTACGTACTATTTTAAATGAATAAAACAATTGTAGTTTGACTAATTTTAAGTTCTATTAGTTTATGGAATGAAATATTAAACCATCCTTTTTACTCTAAAACCATCATTTAATGATGGTTTTTTTATCTTTAAGTCTAAATCAATCCAACATGCTCACTAAATCAGATAAATCTAAGCTAAGAAGCACCATTTTTAGACATTTAGATGGTATTGCGACTTCAACTTCTACATATGCACTTCATAAAAACAACATCCTAGATTATGTGCTAACCAATAAAAAGGTTGAATTAAAAGATTTGGTTGATAAATTTAGTGCAAACGAAGGTTATTTAAATGTAGCGCTTCGTGTGCTTTGTTCTCAAGGATGGCTAGACCAACAATTAGATAACAAAACAAATACTATATCTTATGTTACAAATAAAAACTCAAGCACAGCATTTAAACTAGCTCACCTCTACGAAGATGCCGTAAATCTTTTAAAATACTCTGATCGTTTCGCTGACGAAAAAACAATTAGCACAGATGCATTTATAGCATTAGAGCGAATATTTAAAAAATTTGAATCCAATTTTAGCTTAGATGTTTCTAATGAGAATTCAATAGAATCTCAAATCTTAAAACATATTGAAGGAGTTATTGCAGGACCAATAATAGTATTATTGGGAGTTAACGGATTATTTCATAAATATTTTATGGAAGCTTCCTTCACGGCTGAAGAGTACCATAAAAATCCTGAAAGCTTTAAAAAAATACTTGATTTTTTATCTCATTTAGGATGGTTTAAGAAAAAGAAAAACACTTATCAATTTACAGACAAAGGCTTGTTCTTTGCTAAGCGTGCTAGTGCTTATGGTGTTACAGTATCTTATATCCCAACGTTTTTACAATTAGATGAGCTTATCTTTGGGAACCCATTAGTTTTAAAAACGGAATCTTCTAACGATACAGAAAAACACGTACATCGCGAAATGAATGTTTGGGGAAGCGGAGGTGCACACGCAACATATTTTAAAGTTATTGATAAAGTTATAATCGATTTATTTAACAGACCAATAGACGAGCAACCAAAAGGTATATTAGATATGGGCTGTGGCAATGGTGCATTTATAGAGCATATTTTTAATGTTATAGATCAGCAAACCTTACGTGGTAAGTTATTAGACGAACATCCTCTTTTATTGGTTGGTGCAGATTTTAACAAAGCGGCTTTAAAAGTAACAAGAGCTAACCTTATTAAAGCAGATATTTGGGCCAAAGTAATTTGGGGAGATATAGGACGACCAGACCTTTTAGCTACTGATTTAAAGGACGATTATAATATAGAATTAAACGATTTACTAAACGTTCGTACATTTTTAGATCATAATCGTATTTGGGCAGCACCAGAACAAAACTATGATTTCATCAGTAAGTCTTCGGGAGCTTACACATACAAAGGCAAGCGTTTAAGTAATAATGATGTTGAAGCTTCTCTTCTAGAGCACTTGCAAAAATGGAAACCTTATGTTGAAAAATTCGGTTTGTTAATTATAGAGTTACATACTATAAACCCAAAACTAACGGCTAACAATCTAGGGAAAACTGCAGCGACAGCATACGATGCGACTCATGGCTACAGTGATCAATACATCTTAGAGGTTGATGTCTTTAGAGCTACAGCAACTAAAGCCAGATTACTACCAGATGACAATCACTTTGCAAAGTTTCCTAATAGCGAACTAGCAACAGTAAGCATTAATCTTCTAAAAGGATCAAAATAAAATCACTATGGCTTAATTATTGTATTTTCGTATGCTGTTTGTATCTGAACATATTTCAGAATAGCAATCTAAATCAATAATTAAAAATATGAAAAGAATTATTCTTGCCTTATTAATAACCCTTCCGCTATTAAGTTTTGGACAAAAAATTAAAGTAAAAAAAGGAGTTGTTACTTTCGATGGTACAGCTGTTGCAAAAGTAGATGACGATGTTAGAAACAACTACAAATTTTCAACATTAAAAGGAGAAAGAGCCTTTGATGTTGTTTTTAAAGGAATGTCAGCATCTAACTTAGAAGGATTTCAATGGCTAGAACTAACTTCTGTAAAAGGCAAAACAACTGAAGTTCCGTATGAAGTTTTAATGACCTCTTTTAGTGTCACTAAACTCATTATAAAACTATTAAGCGAAAAACACGAACTCATTACTACTAATGGGATTGATATGGCTAAAGTCGAAGAATTCTTTGCTGTAGAACGCGAAGTCTTAAGCGATAAATATGCTAAAGCAGTAGTGTCAGCAAAAACAGATGAAGCAGAAAGACAAAAAACTGTTGGCAAATATGATCCCTTTGTTAAAGATGATGGCACCATTCTATTTGGTGGATCTAGAGGAACAAAAATCGCTGGTAAAGTTTACTATTCTCAAAACACATATACTGTACAAGACTTAGATCGTATAACTGTAGGTACTGCAAAAGGCTGTTCTACATGTACAGATGTGGATGCAACTACATATACAGACGAAGAATTTAAATTCGATTATGGATCTCGTACTATGATGACAGGTCGCTTCTCTAGATCCTTTGCCCAAATATTTGTTGAAGAATTATTAGGAAGAGGTTACCAACTACAACATGAAGCCAAAGCCTATAAAGCAAGATTGCATAAGGAACGTGTTAAAGTTGCAAAAGAAAACAGCATTAATCTTTATGGTGTTGACGGTTCAATTACTGATAAAGATGGTAAATCATATAAAGGAACAGTTTATGCAATTTTCGAAAAGCTTGAAATAGATCCTGCTCAACAGCAAAGTGGTATGTCGGAGATGAATTCTATTGACAAATTCGGGAAATTTGTAAGTATCAAATACAAAAACGAAAAGAATAGAGAACGTATCAAAAAGTTTTCAGCCAAAGATAATGCGAGATTTTGCGCAGATGATAAAGGAACAGAGAAGTGTTTTATGGGTATGAAAACAAAAGGGAATGCTCTTAAAAAGCTATCTAATGCTTCAAACTTTGGTTTTGACAACTCTTATTTCTATGAAATCATTTATAAAAAAAATGACCATATGGTTTTATCTAAGCCAGGTGAAGAAGGTACTTATGTTTTAAAGTTTTCTGACAAAAAAGAAGGATTTATGATTGATAGCAGAAAGAATGGTAAAGTTTCAGGAAAATTAGCCAAGTACATTTCTAACTGCAAAAGCTTAGCTGAAGATATTAAAAATGGTGAATTCGATTTAAGTAACCTAGACAACTTAAAGCAAATTGCTGATGAGTATTGTAATAATTAGTATTCACAACATATAGATAATTATAAAGAAGGCATTTTTGCCTTCTTTATTTTTTAGCACTAAATTTAGAGCATGCAAATAGAATCTATAGTTACCATAAAAAAGGAACTTAAGCACTTGTCTCAAGAAGAGCTTTTAGAATTATGCCTGCGCTTAGGAAAGTTTAAAAAAGAAAATAAAGCACTACTCACCTACTTACTATTCGAATCTCATGATGAGGACGGTTATATTACTAGCGTAAAAACGACATTAGATGAATTATTCGAAAGCATCAACTCAGATAGCTATTTCTATATGAAAAAAACAATTAGAAAAATTCTTAGACAAATCAGAGTCTATAGTCGTTATTCTCTAAAGAAGTCTACAGAAGTGGAACTCCTACTCTATTTTTGCGAACGTATAAACGAATTAAAACCTTCAATTCATAGAAACACAACATTAAGCAATCTATACGAACGACAAATACTCTCTATTAAGAAAAAGATTAGCGTATTGCACGAAGATTTGCAATACGATTATAATCTTCAGCTCGATGATCTAGAAAGGTAATAGTTATTATATTTTCTAAAATTGACAAATGTCATAGTATTTTACACTGTTATTTCTGAACTTTAGTAACATTCTAAATCCTTGAGTTATGAAAGTTTATTTAGTTATTTCAGGTTTATTGTTTCTACTACTTTTTAACTGCGCTGCTACTAGCGAAGTTGTATATGATTATAATCTAGATGTCGATTTTAATCAATACGACACTTATGTACTGTGTGTAGATGATTTCTTTGTAGAACATCTTAATTATCCGAAACTAGACAATGAGGCTATTCGACAAATCATAGGTGATGCAGTAGCTATTGAAATGGAAAACAAAGCACATAGTACAAATGTTTTTGAACCACAATTACAAGCAGGTTTTAGATTACTTATAAGTGAAGAAACTGCACAATTTAAAAACTGTGAACATTCTAAAGATTTAGAATATTGGGAAAATTGTAAAATACATGAAGAAACCTATGAGCAGGAATCATTAATAGTCTACGTTGCCGATTTTAACACAAATAAAGTCTTATGGCATGCCTCAATACTATGTGACTTAAATAAATCAAAAAAGAAGCTTCAGCCTTATATTAATGACTTAGTTAAAAACTTATTTGCTACATATCCAAAAACTCAAGTTGGACGGAATCCTGATGATTCTAAAGAATTTTAAGTGTTTTGCTTTTTAGCCTTCTTACTACCTTCGTACATTTCGTACTTTACTAAACGTGCTTCTAATTTGGCATTAAAGACTTTTATCTTACGAGAAGGACGCAAACCTACAAACTTTAAAGCTTCGAGGTTAGACGTAATTAACCAAGCATTAGTATTCGCATAACCATGTTTAAGCGTTGTACCAATATTTCCATAGAATTCTTCAACATTCAAATTTTCTAAACGCTCTCCATAAGGAGGATTAAAAACCATATGCAATTTATCGCTTCCAGATTTTTGTGTTTTAAAGAAATCTTCATGCTGAATATGAACAAACTCATCTAAATGTGCATTCTTAATATTTTCTTTTGCCTTAGCTATAGCAGAAGGAGACTTATCGTAACCCATTATTTTATGATGAAAGTCTCGTGTCTTCTTCAATAAGGATTCTTCAATCTTTTCGAATAATTCCACATCCCAATCGTTCCAACGCTCAAAAGCAAACTCTTTTCTCATTAAGTTTGGTGGAATATTACAAGCAATCATAGCAGCTTCTGCTAACATAGTTCCACTACCACACATTGGATCCATAAAGTCAGTTTGTCCATCCCAACCACTCATCATAATTAGTCCTGCGGCAAGCACTTCGTTAATTGGTGCAATGTTAGTTGCTGTTTTATAACCACGTCTGTGTAATGATTCTCCAGACGTATCAAGAGAAATCGTACAACGTTGACGATCTATATGCACATTAATCTTTAAATCTGGGAAACGTAAATCTACATCTGGTCGTGTTCCATCAATATCTCTAAAACGATCTACAATTGCATCTTTAGTCTTTAAAGCAGTGTATTGCGAATGCGTAAACACACTATTATGTACAGTAGCATCAACAGCTAGAGAACCAGTTGCTTTAAGATAGTTTTCCCACTTCATGTTTTTGACGTTCTTATAAAGATCATCTTCTCTAGTCACTCTAAAAGATTTAATCGGTTTTAGTATTTTTATAGCTGTACGTATGCCAAGGTTGGCTTTATACATAAATCCCTTATCACCTTCAAAACTCACATTTCGCACACCTTTATCTACGCGTATTGCTCCAAGTTGTGTAAGTTCTTTTGCTAAAATATCTTCGAAGCCAAATAAAGTTTTGGCTACCATCGTGAAATTATTGTCCATGTGCTACGTCAAATAGAATGCAAAAATACAGTATTTTTGCAGGACATTTAACATTATGACTAAATCAACAAAACAATGGTATGCATCTTGGTTTGACACACCTTACTACCATATTTTATATAAAGACAGAGATTATTCAGAAGCCCAAGGGTTTATGGATAATTTGACGAACTACCTTAACATTCCTGTAGGTGGTAAAATCTTAGATTTAGCATGTGGCAAAGGTAGACACTCTGTTTATCTTAATACACTTGGTTATAATATTACTGGAGTTGATTTGTCTGAACAAAGCATTATACATGCTAAACAGTTTAAAAATGAAACACTAAAATTTGATGTACACGATATGAGTAAAGCATATCCTGATACGTTTGATGCCGTTTTTAATCTCTTTACAAGTTTTGGTTATTTTGAAGATGAAGAATGTAATCTTGAAACTATTAAATCCATTAAATCTGAATTAAACGAATTCGGATTTGGAGTTATTGACTTTATGAATGTCAATTATATCATTGAAAATCTAGTTGAAGAAAACGTAAAAACGGTTGAAGGTATTGACTTCCATCAGAAGCGAAGTATTAAGAATGGTTATATTGTAAAAGACATTAGTTTTGAAGCTGATGGTGAGCATTATGAATTTCAAGAACGTGTTAAAGCATTTACATTAGAAGATTTTCAGGCACTATTTGAAAAAGCTGGTGTTTATTTATTAGATGTTTTTGGCGATTATAAACTGCATCCATACCATTCTAAAACATCAGAACGTTTGATTATGATTTTTAAGTAAATTGCACGCATGAATAAGTACTTATTTCCTATATATGCTATTATAATTGGTGTTATCATTGCTTTCTTAACGAAAAAGCAAAAATCTATTGGCACTAAGCTACTCTTATCATTTAGTGGTGCATTTTTATTAGCACTCACTCTGTTTGATTTATTGCCAGAAGTTTATCATCATTTAGAAGCAAAACAAACAGGTTTGTTTATAATGTGTGGTATTCTGCTTCAAATTATATTAGAATTTTTCTCTAAAGGTGCAGAACATGGTCATGTGCACATTCATAAAGAAGACACTACATTTCCTTGGTTACTGTTTATAAGCTTATGTATTCATAGTTTTTTAGAAGGTTTCCCTATTCATCAACACAATGATATGGTTTATGGAGTGTTGATTCATAAAATTCCAATTGCAGCATTAATAACCGCATTTTTATTACAATCTAGTTATACTAAATTACAGATTGCAAGCTTCTTATTTGTATTTGCAGCTATGACACCGTTAGGAACATTTATTTCTAATAACACAAGCTTTGTCGCTGATTATGTAGATGTCATAAATGCCATTGTGATAGGTATCTTTTTTCATATTTCTACAACCATTCTGTTTGAAACTGGTGAAGGTCATAAATTCAATTTATCGAAGCTAGTTGCAATTTGTTTAGGCATTTTAATTGCGTATTTTATTTAAATGTTTTCAAAAGAAGAAAGTCGCATACTAAGACAAGAATTTTGGACCAGTTTCGGAAAATCCTTTCCAAGAAAATGGATCTTGTACGATACTAAAATAAAAGGAGTCTCTTTTAAATTTCATTTCGATACCAAATCTGCTTTAATCGCATTAGATTTAGAAGACAATCTCGAAAACCGAATTAACTGCTGGGAAAAGCTAGTTGCATTAAAAAACATTCTAAACAACGATTACTTATCAGATGTTATATACGAAGAAGAATACTATTTAGATAATGGCAAAGAAATCTCGCGCATCTACCTACCTTTAGAACAAAAAGTATCCATACACAACAAAAACTCTTGGAGAGATGTCATGGAATTCCTTAATACAAACATGTTCTTATTCGAAGCTTTTTTTGAGGAATATCGTGATATGATAAAAGGATGATTTTGCTTCTAAAAGAAGTGAAAATTTGTTTTTTTGTAAAAAATTTAGTATAATAAGTATTGTTATACTTCAATACTTAGTTAAGTTCAAACTTAAAAATCAGAAAACGGAACAATGTTGCCGTTAATTAGAAAGCGCGATACTCTCAAACAACAGATCCCGAAAGTCATTTCTCCCTTATGAATGATTGTAGGGCGAGGGTCAGATACAATTTGAGTATTTGCTTAAAGCAGAAAGAGAACAGGGAATTACAATAGATGTGGCATACCGATATTTTTCCACATCAAAACGTAAATTTATTATTGCTGATACTCCAGGAC